>PHAW01000201.1 GCA_002841785.1 Deltaproteobacteria bacterium HGW-Deltaproteobacteria-3
GACCCTTGAGCCAGCCAACGCGGAGGCAGCCCTGCAGGCGGCCATTGGCTCGGCCAACATGAAAAAAACCGAAGCGGCAAAAACATACTTTGACTTGGCCATCAGCGGAGAAACGCCCCCAAGCGAAGCGCTGATCAGTTATGCGTCCTTTGCCGAAGAATACCAGAGTTACAATGGCGCCCTGGCCCTGCTGGACAGACATGAAGCTCTGTTCGGCGATACCCTTGACACCCTGGTGGCCAAGGCCCGCATTCTTGACAAGCTCGGACATTCCGCCCAAGCTGCTGCGGCATACAATGCTGTCCTGCTTTCCGGTTATGCGGTGCCGGAAGACTTGCGCCAGTTCATCAAAGGAAGAATTGCCGCGGCAAATTAGGGCTCCGGTCGATTTGATGGGCGCGCACACGGAAACGATGACACAGGTCCGTAACATAATTCAAAAAGTTACAGAGCGGCCACTGTTGCAAGCGCGGTTTCTTTGCGATTTCAACACATTTCTTTCACCTCTAAAAAGTAGAAAGACTGCCATTATGAAAAAGAAAACTCGAAATGCTGTCGCCTTGTTTGTCAGTGCAGCGATCTCCCTGCTGCTCATTTCCGCTTGCGCACCTGCCGCCAAAACCGAGGCAACGCACGATCCGCTGGCGACAAAAACGTCCATCGCGAGGAATCAGCCTAAAACCCTGGAAGCCGGCCAGTTGCCGGTTCGTTACCAGAATCCGACTTATATGCTGGGAGAACCTTCTACTCAGAATATTGGCACAGGGGGGGCGGAAGGCCTTACCATCCCGGTTGGCGCCGATATTTCCTCCAATACCGGCCCGGTGGCATTGCGGGACATAATGAAACGGTTGGCTGCCCTGAAGGGCATGAATATCAGTTGGGCCAGCGATGTTGACCAGATGGCCATGGTGGATGTTGATATCCGGGCCGAGGATGATTTTTTCAGGTCGCTGGAAAATATCCTCAGGCAAAAGGATTATTTCCACGAGGTTCAGGGCAATACCATTGTGGTCAAGTACCGGGAAACCCGGAAGTTCCATGTGGCCATGCCGTTTTTGAAATCCACATATACCACCGGAGTCGGCGGCGATGTGCTGGGAAGCGGCACACAAACAAGTAGTCTTAAAGGCAACATCCAGCTCACAAGCGAAAAAAACGATTTTGATGTGTGGGCGAATATCAGTGGCAATCTCGATCAAATACTTGGGATATGGGAGGAAACCGTCTCCATCCCCTCTGAAGCCGCCCCTGCGGGAGACACCGCTGCGCAGCAGCCCTCCCCCAAACAATCAAGCACGACAAACAAACGCAATGTCCAGGCAGGGAAAGGATATTACAGTATCGATAAACCCATCGGGTTGATCACCGTGACCGCCCCGAGGCCTCTTGTGGAAAAGATTGCGGTCTATCTCGACAATCTCAAAACGGAGCTCTACCGCCAAATCTCCATCGAAGCGAAAATCGTCGAGGTTTCTCTGGATAACACCGAAAGCCGGGGCATCGACTGGACCAATTTTCTATCCGGGAAAAATGTCGACTTCACCCTTTTTGGCCCCAACGGCATTATCTACGATGCAGCCGAGGCCAACAGCGGTGGCCGGGTTGTAAGCAAGGTCGCTCTTGCCGCTGGCGCCAATCCATTCTCCCTGGCCCTGAACTTTCTCGACACCCAGGGGGATACCACCGTGCTGGCCAATCCGAAACTGAGCGTCATGAACGGTCAGCCGGGGCTCATCACCGCTGGCGACAGTTTCAAATATATCGACAAGGTTGAATCCAGGGTTGATGGCACCACCGGCGCGGTGACATATACCGTTACAACCGCATCCCTCATGTCCGGCATCGGCATGTCGGTCATCGGCACCATTATGGATAACGACGAGATTATCCTCACCCTGACCCCGGTAACCTCAAAGCTGAATGGCGATAAGGTTGACTATATTGACGGTTGGGGCGGTACCATCGGTGTCCCCAGGATTAAGCTCCGGGAAATGAACACCACCGTCCGCATTAAAAGCGGACAGGTTGTGATCGTTGGCGGCCTTATTGACAATGCCGAAACCACCGGCGGCAGCAACAAGGTTCCCTTTTTGGGAGATATCCCCATCATCGGCAATCTCTTCTCCCATTCGGCCAAGTCCACCAAGAAAAGCGAGCTGGTTATCATGCTCCAGCCCAAAATTCTTTGATTTTGAATCGCCCTTTGCTCCACAAAAAAAGCCCGGCAATCGCCGGGCTTTTTTTCCTTAACTTTCCATTGCGTCTATTGTTGTTCCGCCGCCTTCTGCCTTTTTGAATTTTCATACAGGGCATGAAAATTGATCGGCTCCATCAGGAAGGGGATAAATCCGCCGTCCACCGAAATCTGGCTGATTATCTGCCGGGTAAACGGAAAGAGCAGGGCCGCGCATTCCACCGACAACACCGGTTGCATATGCTCCTCGGGAATGTTTTTCAGCAAGAACACCCCGGCATGCTCGACCTCAATGATAAAAAGGGTTTTCTCGGTCTGGCTGTTGGTCACCTTGGCGGTGATGGACAGGGTGACCTCATAATGATCTTCCGTCTCCAGCTTCCGGTGCTTTAGCCCGAGGTTCACATCCACCTTGGGTTCGCCTTTGGCCAGAAAAACATCCGGAGCCTCGGGGTTTTCAAAGGATAAATCCTTGAGGTACATCTTCTGCAACCGGAAAACAGGTGGTTGCGGTGCCTGAGCGTCCTCTTTTTTTTCTTCCGCCATGATTCGCAAATCCTTGTCTGAGTTTCTGTATGGCACACGCCACGTTTCAAACTGCTGTGAGAATCACACTCCATTCTTGATGTCTTCACAAAAAAAGGAAATTGCCAAAACAGGTGCTTTGACAGGGCTCTCCTGAGCTTGCCGAAGGGCTCGGCACAAACGGGATATCAACACAGAAAGATACTGTCCGTTCGCCCTGAGCCTGTCGAAGGGCTTTTTTTGCGAACACTCCATTCTTTATAATGAAATATGCCGAAACTTCAACGGGTCTTTTACAATTTTTACCGAATCGCCCAAGGCTTCATCCGGTAGCCATGCTTAAAATCTCCGCGCTCCACGCCTAACCCCGCCCTGCCAGAATCTTCTTAAGAAATTGCCCGGTATACGATTCCTCCACCCGGGCCACCTCTTCCGGAGTGCCTTGGGCGACAATGGCGCCGCCTTGATCCCCGCCCTCGGGGCCCAGATCGATGAGATGATCGGCGGTTTTGATC
>PHAW01000202.1 GCA_002841785.1 Deltaproteobacteria bacterium HGW-Deltaproteobacteria-3
ATCATCCCCTTATCAACAGTGGACATGGCAGCCAGGGTATTGCCGGCAACATCGTCTATAATCTGGCAATAGATATGTTTTGCGCTTTTAAAAACACGCAAACGAGGTCTCTCAGGAGTCCCGACAATATTCTTCCTGATCCGTTTAACCCGCTTGATACGAGCACTTTCTTTCGGATTTATCTTACCCATTGTTTTGCCTTATAAATATTTATCTCTTGCAACCCGCGAAAAGCCTAAGCGTCATTTCTACTTTTTGGAAGCAGATTTACCAGCTTTCCGGGCTATATATTCATCTGCGTAACGAATTCCCTTGCCCTTATAAGGCTCAGGCGGACGCACAGCACGGATTTTAGCGGCAGTTTCACCCAGCAACTCTTTATCAATACAATCCAAGGTGACATTGTTTGCTTTATCAACTTCAGCAGAAACACCTTTAGGAAGATCAAACTCAAACGGATTTGAATAGCCCACGCTCAGGTTTAAAACAGAGCCTTTCACCTCGGCACGGTAACCAACGCCTTCGATGGCTAATTTTTTCTGGAAACCCTTGTCCACGCCAACAATCATGTTGTTGATCAAGGTGCGGGTGAGTCCGGAAAAGGCCCTGGTCCGTTTGCTATTATCCTTACGGACAACGATCAGGTTGTCCCCTTCTGCCTGAAGACCAATCTCGGGGCGGATAGTCCGCTCCAGCGTACCTTTTGGCCCGACGACTTTAACGTATGTTCCATTTATATCAAGCTTAACCCCTTTAGGGACGGGGATAGGTTGATTGCCAATCCTAGACATGGCGACTCTCCACTTGTTACGTAATACTCAATAGTTAGCAATTACAGATTCGACTTACCAAACTTCACAGAGAAGCTCGCCGCCAATCTTCATGGCCCGGGCCTCTTTATCCGTGAATATCCCCTTGGAGGTCGAGATAATCGCGATACCAAGGCCACTCATTACCTTGGGGATCTGGTCGTGCTTCACATAGATACGGCGACCAGGCTTGCTGACCCGCTTCAGGTTGGTGATAATCCGCTCATTGTTCTGGTCGTATTTCATTTCAATACGCAAAACACCTTGCGTGTCCGTATCAAGGACTTGATAGTCATTGATAAAGCCTTCCTTCTTCAGGATCGCAGCAACACCGGTTTTCACTTTCGAAAGCGGCATTTCCACAGTCTCAAACTTGACCATACCGGCATTTCTTATCCTGGTCAGCATATCAGCCAGGGGGTCAGTCATGGACATAGTCCTTGCTCCCTATGATGATTTTTAAAACAAACAGTTAACATATCTACGGCGAGTACAATCAACACTGTTACCAACTTGATTTGGTAACACCGGTAATTTCACCACGATTAGCCAAATTACGGAAACAGATACGGCAGACGCCGAATTTTCTATAAACGGCTTTCGACCGGCCGCATAACCCGCAACGGTTATATGCCCTCACTGGAAACTTCGGCGTCCGCTTGCACTTTGCTATCAAAGACTTTTTAGCCAACTTCTTCCTCCTTACCCTGTGCTATTTCCTAAAGGGCATTCCCATTGCTTTCAAAAGAAACCGGCCTTCATCATCTGTCTCGGCGGTCGTAGTAATCGCAATATTGAGTCCCTTGATCTTGTCAATTTTGTCATAGTCAATTTCAGGGAAAATAATGTGCTCCTTGATGCCCATGGCATAATTACCACGCCCATCAAATGCCTTCATGGACAACCCGCGGAAGTCACGGACCCGCGGCAAGGCAATGTGCACCAGCTTGGCAAAAAAATCGTACATCCGGTCGCCGCGAAGCGTGACCCTGCAACCAATGGGCACCCCGGCACGCAACTTAAAACCGGCGATGGATTTCTTGGCCTTGGTAACAACGGCCTTCTGCCCAGCAATCAAAGTCAGCTCCTGAACCGCACTGTCGATGATCTTCGGGTTCTGCACAGCCTCTCCCAAGCCCATGTTCAACACAATCTTGGTTATCTTCGGCACCCGCATGATGTTCTGATAGCCGAATTCCTTCATGAGCTGCGGGACACACTCGCCCTGATATATCTCTTTTACCCCAGCCATTCTTGCCTCCAAAAAAAATCAGGACCTATTAGGCTTTCGCCTCTAAAGATTCATTACATTTCTTGCAAATGCGAACCTTAGATCCATCTTCCAGTATTTTTTTGCCTACACGTGAAGTCTTGGAACATTTAGGACAGATCACCATCAGATTGGAAGCATCAAGAGCCGCTTCCTTCTCAATGATCCCGCCCTGCTGGTTCATTTGACTGGGCTTCGTGTGCCGCTTTATCATGTTGATCTTTTCAACAATGGCTTTACCATCGTTGGCGTTGACCTTGATGACCTTGCCGACACGACCTTTGTCCTTACCGGCGATCACCTCAACCTGATCATTAATTTTCAGATGTGTTTTTGCTCTCATACCTTCAGCCTCTCAACCACCCAAGGTGTGGGCGGGAACTCTCTTTGAACATCCAGCTCTTCGTTTTAACCTCGGCTACAGAACTTCAGGGGCCAGCGATATAATTTTCATATACCCCTTCGGCCGTAACTCCCTGGCAACCGGACCGAAAATACGGCTTCCAATCGGTTCCCCGGAATTTGCAAGCAAGACGGCTGAATTATCATCAAACCGGACGATGGTGTCGTCCGTGCGACGAATCTCTTTGACGGTCCTGACCACAACGGCCCGGAGAACATCACCCTTCTTAACCTTGGCGTTGGGAATCGCTTCTTTGACGGTGACAACAATAACATCACCAACAGAGGCATACCGACGCCTTGTTCCGCCCAAGACTCTTATACAAAGAACCTTTTTGGCGCCCGAATTATCTGCTACATTAAGTACGGTTTCTGTTTGTATCATTTCTTCACCAACCGCAGAACACTTTAGAAGTACCCAAGCAAGCTGCCGGGAACTTAGTTATCAAAAACCGCAAGTTATACGGCCTTCTCGATGACTTCCATAATCCGCCACCGTTTATTCTTGCTCAGCGGACGGCACTCTTCTATCAAAACCCTGTCACCAACGCTGCAACTGTTTTCCGGGTCGTGGACCATGCATTTATTATGCTGACGCATGAACTTACCATACAGTTTGTGCGGGACAAGACGCTCGGTCTGCACGATAGCACTTTTGTCCATCTTGGTGCTGACTACGAAACCAACCCGAGTCTTCTTATTCGATTTTCCATCAACCATGAAAGTATCCTACCAAATAGCGTTA
>PHAW01000203.1 GCA_002841785.1 Deltaproteobacteria bacterium HGW-Deltaproteobacteria-3
TCCTCGCTTTCTCCAGAATTTCCGCAGTCAGGATAAAATCTTGCATATCCCGTTTTCTCCCATGGTGAGGGTTTGGGTGCTCCATCACAGCAAACAGGGTAAGGTTGCCGCACACAGAGGGGGCGAAGCCCCTGCCGAGAAGGACTTCGAAACCGGCTGAAACGCTGTATATCTGCTGAATTTCCGGCAAAACACGCTTCTATCGTCTACATGGAAAAAAAATCCGTGTCAAGCGGAAAACGTGAATAAATCCGAAAGGAAGACCCCTTGAACCCGCTGCCGTTTTTTTAGGCTGACAAACTCTTCTCCCCTTGTCGAACCTGCCGAAGATGGAGTATCGTATCGGTCTTGGAACGAACAGAATAAAGAATTTGCAGGTTAGGCAACAAGGATATTCACCATGGACAAACCCGGATATTTTGGACAATGGGGCGGCGCCTATATCCCGGAAGTGCTGTACGAAACCTTCCGGGAGCTGCGGGAGGTCTACGCCAAGGCCAAGGCAGACCCGGCCTTCTGGCGGGAATACGTCGAACTCATGGGCTCCTACTCCTGCCGCCCCACCCCTCTCACCCATGCCGAAAATTTGAGCCGTCACTTCGGCGGGGCGCAAATCTTCATCAAACGCGAAGATCTAAACCACACTGGGGCGCACAAAGCCAACAACGTCATGGGCCAGGGGCTGCTGGTCAAACGCATGGGCAAGACCCGGGTGATCGCGGAAACCGGCGCGGGCCAGCACGGCGTAGCCACCGCCACCATGGCCGCCAAGTTCGGCTTTGCCTGCACCATCTACATGGGCGAGGAAGATGTCCACCGCCAGCGGCCCAATGTCTTCTGGATGGAGAAGCTCGGCGCCACCGTGGTGCCGGTGACCACCGGCAGCCGCACCCTCAAGGACGCCATCAACGAGGCCTTCCGCGACTGGGTTTCCAACATGGACACCACCCACTATGTGATGGGCACGGTCTGCGGGCCGCACCCCTTTCCGGAGATGGTGGCCTGGTTCCAGTCCATCATCGGCCAGGAGGCGCACAAACAGATCCTCGCGGCCCACGGCAGACTCCCGGCTCGGGTCTATGCCTGCGTGGGCGGCGGCTCCAACGCCATGGGCATCTTCCAGGGCTTCCTCGCCGATGCCGGAGTGGAGCTGATCGGGGTGGAGGCAGGCGGCAAGGGGCTGAACACCGGCCAGCACGCGGCACGGCTCGCCAGCCAGGATGCCTCGCCCGGCGTGGCCCAGGGGTACAAAACCATGTTTCTCCAGGACTCCGACGGCCAGATGCGCGACACCCATTCGGTGGCAGCCGGGCTCGACTATATCGGAGTCTCCCCGCTGCTCGCCGACCTCTGGGAAAAAAAGCGGGTCCGCTTTGCCGCAGCCACCGACCAGGAGGTCATGGCGGCGCTGGATCTGACCATCAAAAAGGAAGGCATCATCCCGGCGCTCGAATCCACCCACGCCTTTGTCCAGGCCTTTAAAGAAGCAGGGGAACTGAGCCGCGACCAGGCCATCATCATCAACCAGTCCGGCCGGGGCGACAAGGACATCTTCACCATTGCCCATGCCTTTGACGATCCTTCCTGGAAGGAATTCATCCGGCAGAAGGGAGAGGAATATGCAACTCGCTGACCAGCTCAGGCAAGCCCGGAGCACAAAAGATATCCTGCTCATGACCCATCTGGTCCTGGGCTACCCCTCCTTTGCGGTCAACCGCGAGGTGATCCGCCAGATGGTGGCAAACGGGGTGGACGTGATCGAACTCCAGATCCCCTTTTCCGAACCCATGGCCGACGGGCCCATGATCATCAAGGCCAACCAGGAATCCATCGCCAACGGGACCAAGGTCGCGGACTGCCTGGCCTTTGCCGCGGAGATGGCGGGGCAATACGACATCCCCTTTCTGTTCATGACCTACTACAACATCCTCTTCAAGTACGGCGTGAAGGAATTTCTGACCAAGGCCACGGAGATCGGGATCAGGGGCTTCATCATCCCCGACCTGCCGCCCGAAGAAGGCGCGGAGTATCTCCGGCTGACCAGGGAGCTTGGCCTTGCCCCGATCCAGATCTTCGCCCCCACCAGCACCGAAGAACGGATGCGGACCCTGGCCGGGCATGGAAACGGCTTCATCTACTGCGTGGCCCGCAGGGGCGTCACCGGCAGCAAGACCGAATTCGACGCCTCCTTCGATGATTACCTGGCCCGCTGCCGCAAAGCCACGGACCTGCCGCTCGCCGTGGGATTTGGCATCAGCAACCGGGATGACGTGCGGATTCTGACCGGCAAGGCGGATCTGGCAGTGATCGGCACCGCCACCATCAAGCTGGTGGAAGAAAAAGGCGCGGAGGCAGTGGGATCTTTTATCGCAGGGCTCAGAGGCTGAGATACGCCATGAAAACCAAGGGGTTGGCCGACAAGGATCTGGCCGGCGAGACCGCCCGCTTCCATGAACTTGCGACCCAAAGCCTTGAATGGGTTTGGGAAACAGACGCCCAGGGAAATTTGACCTATTGCTCGCCAAGCTGCAAGGCCCTCTACGGCTATGAACCCCGCGAACTCTTGGGCCGCGACATCATCGAAACCCTCATCCCCCCGGAAGACCGGGAGGAACAGCGAAAAATCATCGAAGAGATCCGCCTGAGCAGAAAGCCCCGCACCAACCTGCGGCGACAGGGGATGCGAAAAAACGGCTCCGTCATCCCCATCGAAACCAACTGCCTTCCGGTACTGGCCGGAAACATCGTGCTCGGCTTCCGCGGCATGAGCCGGGACATCAGCGAAGTGATGCTCCTGGAGCTTCGCCTCAAACAGAAGGCCAGGGAGCTCGCCGAGGTCAACAACGCCCTCAGCCTTCTCCTGCACCAGAGCGCCGAGGCCAGCGCCGAGCATGAGCGCCGGATCCACAACAATCTGCAGCGCCTGGTCCTGCCCTATCTGGAAAAAATTCAGGACCGATGCAAGGACGAGGAACTCGCCCTCTACCTCCGGGTGGCTGCGGCAAATCTGGAAAAAATAACCTCCACCTTCTGCTTGACACTCTCGGTCAGGCTCAAGGGGCTCACCCCCCGGGAGCTGGAGGTGGCGGAGCTCATCAAGCAAGGGAGATCAACCAAGCAAGTGGCTGCCATCCTTGATCTCTCCTGCCGGACGGTGGAATTCTACCGCGACCAGCTCCGGGTCAAGCTCGGCATAAAAAGCAAA
>PHAW01000010.1 GCA_002841785.1 Deltaproteobacteria bacterium HGW-Deltaproteobacteria-3
GAGCGGCTGCCCCAACCGCATCGACACCGGGGAGAACCTGAGCAAACGGCTGGAATCCCTGCTGCGCGCGCACAACCTCAAGGAATTCATGCAAGGCCGAGTGTCCGGACCCCTCAAGCTACACCACGAATTCCGTGTTACCCTGGCCGACTGCCCCAACGGTTGCTCCCGCCCGCAGATTGTCGATATCGGCCTGATCAGCGCCGCCCTCCCCGCACGCAGCGAATCCCCCTGCTCGGAGTGCGGGGCCTGCCTTGACGCCTGCCGGGAAAAAGCCATCACCCTCGCCGGGACGGAACCCGGACCGCAGTTCGACTGGCAGCGCTGCCTGGCCTGCGGCCAATGCGCCCGGAGTTGCCCGACCGGCGCCATCGCCCAGGGCCTCAGCGGCTACCGCATTCTACTGGGCGGCAAACTGGGCCGCCACCCGCAGCTTGGCCGGGAACTTTCCGGGATCTTTTCCGCGGAAACCACCCTGGCGATCATCGATTCCTGCCTCACCCACTTCAAGGCGGAGAACAGGCATGGAGAGCGGTTCGGCGAAGTGCTCAACCGCACCAGCCTCGGTTTTCTGGCCCCCTATGCCCAGAGGACCGCTTGAATTTTCGCAAAAAATTCAGCAGGGAGCGGATGATAAACTTGTTGCCGAACAGGACAATGTGCGTTATAAATCCCATCTCATTTATGCGCCCGTAGCTCAGCTGGATAGAGTGTCGGACTACGAATCCGCAGGTCGCACGTTCGAATCGTGCCGGGCGCACCAGCCTTTTTTTATTTCTTGTTTTTTTGCTCCAATTTTGCTCCACTTGAAAAAAGATCAAGTTCATAATCGGAGACAGAAAATGGCAACTATCAGAAAGCGAGGCCCTTACCAATGGGAAGCCCGCATACGAAAAAAAGGCCATCCCACTCAATCAAAAACGCATGAAACAAAAAAGGAAGCCGAGGACTGGGCTCGCGACCTTGAATCGGAAATGAGAAAAGGGATCTTCGTTTGCAGAAAAGAAGCAGAAAACACCACCTTGGCCGAAGCGCTGGATCGCTACGCCAGGGAAATTACTGCTGGCAAGAAAGGGGCGCCGCAAGAATTGCGACGCATCGAAGCCTGGAAGCGCCATCCCCTTTCAAATAGATTTCTAGCCACTCTCCGGGGCGTTGATTTCGCGCAATATCGTGATGACCGGCAGACGCAAGGTAAATCCCCCAGCACAATCAGGCTTGAGCTCGCCATAATATCCCACCTGTTCAACGTCGCCCACAAGGAATGGGGGATGGAGAGCCTCACAAACCCTGTGCAGGCGATCCGGTTGCCTCCGGCCGGGAGAGCGAGAGACCGACGGTTGCAAGAAGACGAAGAGACGCGGATACTCGACGCAGCCAAGACATCGAAAAGCAATGAGATTGCGAGCATCATTGTTCTTGCCTTGGAAACCGGAGCCCGCCGGTCAGAACTTGTTGATATGCAGTGGGAGCATATCAACTTGGCTACCCGGACATGGCATATTCCAGAAACAAAAAACGGGGATACCCGGACAGTACCGTTGTCATCGCGGGCGAAAGCGACTTTGCAAGGACTGCTCCGCCGGATCGACGGGCGGGTGTGGGCAATGAGACACGCCGACGGTATCACCCAGGCCTTTGATCGAGTGTGCAAGCGGGCCGGGATCGAAGGGCTCCGCTTCCACGATCTGCGCCATGAAGCCACAAGCCGCTTTTTTGAACTCGGCACCCTGGGAATAATGGAAGTGTCCAGCATCACAGGTCACAAGGATCTCAAAATGTTGAAGCGGTATACCCACCTCCGGGCCGAGGATCTGGCGGCGAAGCTGGGATAAAACTAGACTTGCGTCAGGCGACAGGCTGTGTTATATTTTTGTATAATTCACGCAAGGAGATGCGCTATGCACACAACCTGTTTACGTAAAGTTGGCGGCTCGGTGATGTTGGCGGTTCCGCCCGCCATCCTTGAAATACTGCATTTGCAGGCAGGGACCACGGTCGGAGTTGCTATCGATGACGGTCGCCTGGTGGTTGAACCCCAACGCCATCGCTATACGCTGAAAGAACTTCTAGCCCAATGTGATCCCAAAGCGAAAATCAGTGACGAAGATCAGCAATGGATTGATGCGAAACTGGTCGGAGGAGAGTTGCTTTGAAACGAGGGGAAATCTATCTAGTGTCGCTTGACCCCACTTCCGGTCGCGAGCAACAAGGTACACGGCCTGTTTTGGTCGTTTCACCAACCCCTTTCAATCGGGTGACAAGAATCCCGATAGTGTTGCCGATTACAAGCGGAGGCGATTTTGCCAGAACGAAAGGCTTTGCCGTTTCACTGTCGGGAGCTGGCACGGAAACAACAGGCGTTATCCGTTGCGATCAACCCCGTGCCCTTGATCTGAGCGCACGGCATGCACGCAAACTTGAAAGCGTTCCGGATCCGATCATGAATGAAGTGCTTGCCAAATTGATTCCGATTTTTGAATAATCGAGATACTTCGCGCTATGCGCGCTTGCAAGGCCGGTACAGGTTCGCCTTGCCGGCCTTTTTGCTTTTGAAAGGGGAATGCGCCCCAAGCCAAAAATGGGATTGAGAGGCCCTAAGAGCCATTTTCCTCTTCTAGCCACACTCTCTGTGCCCTCCAACCAGCAGCGGCCTTCACGCGGCCCTGGCGGGCCACGAGCGACCAGCTTTCCTCTTGCGCCCTTCCCGGCCGGCTATGCCGGGCGCCCGAACCTTCGGTTTAGAGAATAACCTCCTGGATTCTGACAGAGTGGAGGGTTGAGAAATGAAAACAGTAATCAATGACGAAGCCTTTCTTATCGAGATCGAGCATGAGGGGCAGGGTCCATGTATGGGCATCAATGTGAGCGAGGAATGAGTAGACGGAGATAACAGATGCGTAGCTTCCTCTCGAAACTGTTCGGAAAGGCAAAGATGACAGCGCCCCAGGAATCCGTGGGACTGGAGATCCTCGCCCCCGATTCGAAGAGAACATCCGGCAGGCGGGAGCCGCCGACCGAGCTCGACTGGTCGCAGGCCGAGTACATCCCTCTGCCACCGTCTCCTCCGACTTGGGAGGTCGACGGGCGCAACGAGTTCCACCGCGAGTATAACGACCCGGTGATTGGCCCGGTGATTCAGGCCGGATTCAAGAACCAACACACCAAGGTCGTGAAGCTCGCCGCCGGTCTTTCCCCAGAGCAGCGGCAGGGACGACAAGTCGGAGAGGTCATCGCCAAGGCATACACTAAGCTCATTATCCAGCGGACGAAGTCTGGACAAATAGCTGCGGCGGCGAAGCAGTGCGTCGAGATGTTCGAGATGGTACCCGGTCATATCCAGGACGTCGATCATCGGCGCTTCAACCGAATCCTTGCCCAGATGGACAAGGAAGGGAAGAAGCACGACTACACCCCCGTCGATGCTGCCAGCCCGTCATCACTGCCGCTGTTCACGGCGTCGGATGACGCCCCTTGGTCTCTCGCTGGCGAGGGAAAGCTGCAGGGCGATGAGCGGCCCGAACTCGCCTTCGACATCGCCGCCGTCGATGTGGCGGGCACTTGGCTACTCGATCGCTCCGGTTCCAGCGTGGGCCGTCCGGAAGTGAAGAGCGTGCTTCGCCGAATCGACCGGGGTGGTCTCCTCGTCGGCGAGAAAGCTCTGTGCCATGACGCCTATCGTACGGGGGCTGGCACCGTCGGTTCCAGCATCGCGATCATGGACTCCAGCGGGGTTCTCCACGTCTACGACGCAGGGCTGAACATCTTAGCCGAGACCAATCTTCGCGAGGATACTCGCGTCGTCGATCACTTCCGGACCATCGACACGAACTACTGGGGGGAATTCAAATCCCAGGTGCGAGCCGTAGATGTTGCTCCCGAGGGGGACCAGTACCTCTTCACGCTCGCCGACGAGGCATGGTGCTGCACAACCTCTGGCCACGCGGTGTGGGGCGTCGTGATGCCCCTTAAAGAAGGTTGGACGCGTGTCGTAGGCCGTAGCGAGCGCTTCGGAGTTGGTCAAGAGGTCGAGGAAGCGCTTCGGCTTTTCGGTCTGTCCCTGCCCGTCAACCCTGCAGACATCAAGCGGAAGTACCGTGCATTGGCGTTCGCCCACCACCCCGACCGTAACGTCGGCGATGCGTCCGCTGCCGAGAAGATGAAGGCTCTGAACAAAGCGTTCGAGGTTCTGACCGGTGTCGATCCGAACACGCTCGGGTTCGAGGAGTCCGATGTCACGTATTTTGCCCGGACGACTCCCGACCACGTCATCGAGGCGGGGGGCTTCCGGCTGGAGATCACGATAACCGGGGGGACGCCTCAAGATTGGGTCTACGCGGCCAGCTTTGCTACCGCTAACCGTGGGGCCTACCTGGCAACTTACTCCGGCAAGGTTATTCTAGTCTCACAGGAGGGGCGGCCCGTGGTTGTGTACGACATTGGGACATGCCCGAACGAAATCGTCAACGTCGGTCGGTACACGTACTTCCTTACGCCCACACGACTCTACGTCGTCGAAGATAAGGTGAAACTCGCGGCATTCCTTGACGTCTTCCAGCAGGGCCGACTGCTCGTCTCGCAGACCGGGTTTGGGTTGCTCACGAGCAAGCGACTCCAGTGGTTCACGGAGGCCGGTGTGAAGGTCGGTGAGCTAACGGCGAGGGACCCAATCCGGGCGATTTACGCAGCCGATGGCGGTGCAGTCGTGCAGACCCGACAGCATCGAGTCGAAGTGCGGGGGCTCGCGATGTGAAGCTTCATCAGCACAAAGGTGGGATGAAGAGTGAGCTAACAAGAGATTCGGAATGAGCGTGATATTGGGCTTAAAAATCGATCGCAATCCCTTGCAGGGCAGGGGTGTCGTTTGTTTTTGGAATAGAAAAAGCCCGGTGTGATATCGGGATTAAAAATAGACCGAAATCCCTTGCCATATAAGGACGTTAACAAAAAACAAGAATCTCTGCCCCTGGGAGATATTGTGGGGCAAAATTAAGAAAAAGTAAAAAAGGGGGGCCTGGGCTCCCAAACCGCCCTTTGAATTTCAGGACTTCCGCCCCGCCGGACCAGCCTCGGCACAGTGCAATGCTTCGTGCAAGCTCTCGAAACGCCCCCACAATGTTGGCCGATCCCAGGCACCACCATCCAGACAATATACACGATAGAACACGCCATCAGGCCATTGTTCGAGATCTTCAATTTCGAGCTGAAGGTAAGGCCTCCCCCACCACTTGCTCAGTTGCTCCGCCGAGCGTTTTTGGTTATCCGTACACCCAAAATTTTCCGGTAATTCAGGATCGATCAGCACATTACCGAAACGGTTTTCAGCCAAAAACTTGGTTTTGCTTTTGCCTTTGCCGATGACGAAAGTCTTCATGGCCGAGATTCCACCAGAGGCCGGCAGCCAAAGGACCAGGGCACCAGAACAGCCAGGAATAACCATTCCAAGATCGCGGCATCCTGGTCGGGATCCCCGGTCACTATCAGCTTCATTTCCTCAAATTTTTTCATTTCCATGTCGGCTTCCTCCCTTTATTTTTTGGAACTGGGCGGCACACTGGTCGCCGCTCGGTATTGGGAATCGATCTGGCCACCATTGGCGCGGACCCCTTCGGAGAGGATCCCGGCCAGCAACATTTCTTGCCGCTCAAGTCGCAACTCCTGGCGATGCTGCATCTCGAGCATCCTGGCCAGCATGAAGGCTACTTCCCGGTTCACGGCCGCCGGCGAAGCCGCCAACATCTGCGAATACCACTCGGGGTTGTTGGCTCGACGGTCCACCTCGGCCTGCTGCAGCAGGAAATGACTCGCCCGTCCGGATTTGATTGCGTCCTCTACTCCCTGGGGAACAGAGACTCCTCCCATCTTTGCCCAGATATTTTTGATATGCTGGGCGAGTGACACGCCGTCCACCTCGGCCGGCGCCCGCCAGGCCATGGCTTCGGTAAAGACCGAGGCAGCAAGGCCCAACTTTGCTTGTTCTGCGAGCCGCATGGCCTCATAACCGCGTCCCTGATCGGTATTCTCAAGATTCCCCGGCAAAACCGGCCGGGGCACCGCCTGCGAGACATTGCTGGCATAGGCCCTGGCGGCCTCCGCCTGCTGCTGGCTGAAAACATAGCTCTGGTTGCCCGGCAGGCCGGCGCCGTGCGTGAGGGATCGTGGATCAATGTCCGCGTCGGGCATCGAGGATGTGGAGCTGCAGCGCTTCTGCGCCACGTCGGCAGGCCCGCAGTACTTTTCCCGGTGCCGCGAGTAGGTGGTGTAGGTGGCCGAGGCCGGGGAGCTGGTGTTCCGCCCGCGCATCCGGAACCCGGCATGCTCGGTCGCAGCAGTCCGGGCCGCGCTTCTGGCCGCTTCCCCTGAAATCGCGGCAGATGATAGAGAGTCACAGGGATTCGGGGGCAAAATGCCATAATCCTGCTGCGCCCGGGCAGCGTTTTCCGAGCCAGCCAGGGCCACGCGCTTTTTGTCGCGGTTGTCGGCTACTTCTCCCGCAACACGGGTCGCCTCCCCTTTGATAATATCCGCGCTGGTAGCAATTGCAACGGAAACACTTTGCTGCATATCCGTTATTCTCCCGCCAATCGCATCTCCCATTTTAGAGGCATTATCAATGATATATTCTTTTGCCATGGTCAGCGCAGGGATAATAATCGCGGCATCTCCAGCGGCCATGGCGCTATTCGATGGAGACAACATAGCGAGAAGCGCTATGCCCGCAGAGTATTTTCTGAAACTTTTCATTTTTTGGGCCTCTTCAATGTGATCATTTTTTCTTCGAATTTCGCCCCAGGCTGCCCATTGCTCAAGAAACACTCACATTGGCATGTGCGAGAAAACGAGTCAGCAGTAAGCGGCGCGAGTTCCTCCGGAAAACATTTGCAGTCACATTCGGTAACGCCCGCCTGGTCGGTAACAAAAATGGTCATTTCATCATCGGCTTTGAGCTGTCCGGCCATAACCTGGCTACCGGATCCCAAGAGCATCATTCCCGCCACCGCCATCGCCATCATTGCAACGATTGCCTTTTTCATTGGAAAATTCCCCGGATGTAGTTTGGAATAGCGTTCAGAACGCCGTCACCGCTTGATTTCTTCACGGTCACGTCCGCCGCCGGCGTACTGACCGTGTTCGGCGACTGATAAAGATTGCCGAGCCGGTTGGCGCCGGGCAATCCGACCTGCGCACCACCGATGTTGCCCGGCAGCATGATCGATTGCGACATGGATGCACCGGCCTGGTTATAGATTGAGTCGATGCCGGTACATGCCACCTTCGAAACGCGATCCAGCGCCTGTTTTGTAAGATCGCTGATCGATGGGACGCCAATCATGGACCCGACTTTCACGTCCTTGTACTTCTCCAGGCAGTTGGAAGAGCTGGAATTGGAAGCGCCGGGCTGGCCCGACTGTCCAGGGGAGCCCCCTTCAAGGGTCGCAGCCGATGATTCGGAAAAATCTTTTATGGTCCGATCTCGGGAGTTTTGGGCCATCTGTTGCGCCCGGGCCATCAGGTCCGGCCGGACCGACTCACAATCAGCAGCCAGAGCCGGGCCGCCGGCAAAGAGTGCCGCCGTGGTTATGGTGAGTATGGTTTTTTTCATGCCGCTCCTCCTATGATTTTGCGGCAGCGGGCGCAGGTTACCGCCGCCTTATCCGTGGTGCCCTGGTAATCCATTCGCCTTTTGGTGCTGCCGATGCAGCCGATGGCGCAAGCAGGCAGCACGCCTTTTTCCGGGTGCAGCGCCGCGTTGTAATGCATCTTTTTTGGCTTTTTCATACTGCTCCCTCCCTGGCACGGACAAATTGCAGCTCTGCCTTGGCAAGCAGATATTTGCGCGAGATCCAGGCCACCAGGCCGGCGGTCATAAGCAACATTACCGGCCCAGGGAAAACCCAGGCATTGGCAAAGAGTACGCAACAGCCGATCAGGATAAACTTGAGTCTTTGAGCACGAAGGGCGAGGATTGGCCGACTTAGGCACAGGGAATCAGAATCAGGATCCAGCAAATCAAGCTGTTTTGCTTTTTTCCATCCTCGCCACCCGGCCCAGGCCAGGGCAGCCCCTGCCAGCGTCACGGAGAAGTAGAAAAATGGGTTTACCTCCCGGCCGGCAGCCGTCCGGACCACAAAATTCCAGGGGGCGGTGATGAAGAAATTGGCGCCGGTGATGATCGCCGGCAAAGAAAAGAAATAGAGGGTTTCGGGTTTCATGCTTCGATCTCCTTTCCGGCGGACTGTTTTTTGTAAGCAGCCCAGAGACTTTTGGACTTGTCACGAGAAATTCGTGCTTTTTCGGCCATGCTATCTAAAATCACGATTTCAATGATTCTGGGAAACTCTGCAATTTCCCGGTCAGGAAAACCAACATAAAAAGCTCCGCAGTCGTAGCAGGTAAACAGGTCCGTGGATGTACCCGCGACGTCAAACCCGTTTTCCATAGCCTGAACGTGCTGTTTTTTACACTCCGGGCAAGTTTTCCAATCGCTTCCTTTCACCGCCCACACTTTTTTCGTCATGCCGATTGCCTCCATTTTCAGGTTTTTGGTGGTTCTTTCTCAGAAAAACATCTTTTTCCTCCCTCCCCTCACCCCCACGGGGGAGGGGGGAAAAAGATACGAAATCGGCTTGCCGACTTCCGCTGCAGTCCCAGACTCCCAGATCGGCACTGATTTGCCCCGGCAGGGCGAGGGAGCGGGAGGCATGACACCGGCGGCTTTTGGCCGGTGGCGTGACTCTCGCCGCCCTGGTCGGCCAAAGTCCCAAAATCTGGGTAGGGTCGGGGGGCCAGGGGGCGGGGAGGGCCTGCCCTCCCCGGCTCCCCCTGAAAATCACATCCCGTGCGACGAACCTTTCCTCTTCTGCTGCTGTGGCCAGTTTTTTTCGACCTCCGGCGGCTCGGCCTCCGGCGTCGGTGGATGATCGCTTATCGCTACCGCTGCACCTGGGGCCGGGGGAGCGGTCGGGTTATGATCTCCTCGATCTGCCGCCGCTCCTTCGCCGATGCTCTCTCCCACATCCCGCGAAACGTCTCCCCCGCCTGGAGCGTCATCGGGTCCGGCCTGCTCCGCTGCCAGGCAAGCCCGAAAAGACCGCCCGAAATCGCCGAGCTCAACAATACTGACAGGAGGCACATGACGAAGTACCGGCGATACGTCGGGATCTGCGACAGATTCCGACGTATCGCTGCCCGCTCGCTGGCCACGGCTTCCGACATCTGCGTCGCCGACTGCCGCAGGAATTTCTCGCCCTCCCGCCGCAAGTCCTTCGCGGCGGCCGTCATCTGTGCTGCCGCCGCTCTGGATTCCTCTGTCCCGGCCCGCAACCGCTCCACCAGGGCCGCCAGGGACTCCATGGCTTTGCGGGTGATCATCGCGTGATCCGTCGCCTTCCCGAGTCGCTGCCGCAGCGGCTCGGTCTGCGTCACGATTTCCCGGGCCGCCTGGGTCGGCAGAGCCCGCAGCAACCGCAATATTTCTTCCCCCTGCTCCGCCGTCAGCGGCATGGGCGGCAGTGTCTCCGCCGGCGGCCGGAGCATCTCTTCGACCGGCTCCACCAATTTCAGGGGTTGCTGTGGCTGCTCGACTATCCCCTGGGGTTCCGGATCTATCAGGAACTCGATTTCCTCTTTCATGTTCTGAATCAGGCTCATGTGTTACCTCCTTCTTTGCTGGCAACGTATAACTGGGTTGTATCTCGTTTTGCTCGACCGGCTGGGCCGGCCCGATGGAATCCGGTACCGGCACACCGCCATGCTTTTCTCGCCAGGCAGTCAGCTCGGCCAGGTCCTCGGTGGTCGGCTCATACCCCTTGATTTCCAGGCCCATCTTAGAGCCGGCCAGCCATGCCTTCTGCCGGAACTCATCTTCTCCATGGACCTGCAGGGGAGAACCGAAACTTTCCGCCGCTGTCAGGAGCGCCGCCCTGATCGCTACATCCCGCCGCGCGAGCACGGTGATTTGGTCACCTTCCAGTCGAAAAGCGGTTCGTTCCGGGCGATTTTTCCAGCACCAAGTGCCATCTTCCTGGCGGATAAAATACCGGTCACGTTCTTTGGCCGGGTCAATCTGGCCCCGGCCGCGATGGATCTTCGGGGTATCTGTGGCCTCCGGCCCGCCAGGGCCGATGCTGCCTGCCTCCCGCGACGCGGCGGCCTCTTCGCGCAGCTTGGCGATCAGCTCGGCGTCACGGTCGGGATCAAAGGAGGTATCCTCGGCGATCCGCTGCCACTTATAGGCTTTCCCAAGGCTGGAACCGGAAAAAGGGTCTCCACCTCTCAATCGAAAAGAGATGCCCCCCACCTGGCCGGATTTGCCGTTGGGGATGATCTCTATCCCGTTCCTGTGGCATCTGGCCACGAACGTGGCAAAATCAGGGCAGTCTTTCCTGGCGGCCGTGATTTTCGTTTGTAGAACCAAACGATCCGGCACCTTACCCGTGCGCCGGCGCCGGCCCACTTCGGCTTTTGTCAGTGATTTTTGCTCGCCGCCTTCATCGAATCCGGGGGTGAGTTTGAGGCCGAACGCCTTTTCCATGTCTTGTGTGACCTGGATGGCTTGGCGGACATCATTTTTCCCATGCCAAACCGATGCATCCAGGGCCACCCGGGAAACAACCAGGTGGATGTGATCATGCTCTGTGTCAATGTGGCGCGCGCAGTGCCACTGCCGGGCATCAGGATCGAGCCCCATGCGGGTCAGAAAGTCCCGCGCGATCTCCGCCCAACGCTCGTCAGACAGCTTCTCTCCCGGCGGCAGGGACAGAGAGCAATGCCAGACCGGCTTTTTGATGTCGGGCCGTAGTTTGCGGCTGACGGCGAACTCCCGTGCCAAGGCACGCGGATCGTTACCCAGGACATTTCCGGCGCCGATGACCGGCACGGCACGGCCCGGATGATTATCTTCACCAGGACCATGCACATATTTCAGCAGCCCATAAAATCCGCCACCACGGCTAATTTTGGCTTTCATCGACGTCCTCGGAATCATAAAGGGATGGCATAAAAAGATTCTGTCCCAACAGACGACGCCGAAACTCGGCCAGGGCTTGGGATACTTCCTCGATTTCCGGCGCTAATTCCGCCCCTTTCTCGACCAAATTCAGGCGATGGGCGATTTGGTTCAAATTTCCGGCCGTCCGAGCGAAATCCGCCCAAACCTCGCGGTTAAGCGGCGGCACCACTATCCGCCGAGGAGCTGATTTGCCGAGAGCTGCAGCCCTTAGAAAAGAAGGGATCAATTCGGTGCCGCCGGCGCGATCGGCGAGCTTATCCAGCTCTTGATCGCGCACAAAAACGGTAATCCTGTGAGACCGTTTTACTGCTGGGGCCAAGGGCGCCGGGCCTCTTTTTCTCTTTTCTGTTTTCATGATTTTCCTCCTTTCCACAGGAACGTATAACAGGCTGCAAGCATGTTGATCACCACCAAGACCGGCAACGTATAACTGAATGCAACCTGATTTAGAGGGGCAAGCGAAGCGCCGCCCCTGCCTTTCTCCCCCTGTCCAGGGCAGGGGGCAAGGGAACTCGGTGCAACCGAGTTATACCTTGCTCCCTGCCCTAACTATGCGATCAGGTCATCGCGAGCGATGAATTGTGTCACCACCTGGGCCACCGACAGCTTTGATCGCATTTTTTGCCTGCGCGGCTCCTCCAACTTCCATGCCGTGTCCCATTTGATCGCCGCCATGGTAAAGAGTATTGATCGTGCGTTCATCCTCCCCGCCGCCAATTTTGGCTACGTGACCCCCAGCCCATGCCAGAACCTCATTGGGCAAATGATGGATCAACGAGAAACACTTGGAAATTAGCAAATAAGACAGATAGCAAAAGATGATCAAGGTGACGAAGAACATCCCGATTGAGGCCCACCCGGAAAAGGAAAAGGAGGAAGATCCATACAAAACGGATAAGGAATATTTAAGGAATTCTCCCAGGATATTCATGAGCAACCAGCCGGAGACCAGGCCGAATACCATCAAAACCGGACGAAACAGGACATTCAGGAAAAACATATAGCCATGAGCGGTTTTTTGCCCCAATCCTTCCCCTTCGGTCTCCAGATGGGCCAACATCCACAGCGACGCACCTACCACGGCCTCTATACACACGATAAAATAGCTGATGACCCCGGAAAACCAGAGGATGTAGGGCAAAAAAGGCAGCAGGTAAGCCATGGCTAGGCCGATTATCAGTAAAATTTTAAAAATCGCGGGCAATCCCAATACCTGCAGGACACCACCCCCGCCAGCGGCCGTCAGGCCGCCAGCAACACCCAAGCCTATCCCCCCTGCACCGCTCAAGGCATAGCCTAACCGGGTAATCCCGATCATCAAATCACCTTCACCGCCTGTCATGAAATCCATCGCGGATCTGACTCCAGCAGATTGCATGCTATCGCCAAAAATTTTAGGAAAATCAAAAGTCACAATATTTTTGACTGTTTTTAACCAGCCAGACATCACCCCGGCTCCTACAGAAATACCCTGCTCAATCAGTCCTCCCTCCCGAGGAGAAAGGGGTAATATCTCCGCAGATGCGGCATCCATGATATCTCGATTGACGGAAGCTATTTTAACGAAAATGACCCCAGAATATAGCCACGACGAACCCTCCTTTTTCATGAAATCAGCAAAACCATGTTTGCTTTTCATGCTGGCGTCGGCCAGTGCTGTACTTATTTGTTGAGTGTATCGATTTTTGATATCTGCTAAATCTACCGGGTCTGGGGTCAGGCCCTCCAGCGCGAGAGCCTGGGAATGAGGATGGAGGGAAGCACTCATGGCCACCAGGGCCTGAGCTTGGGCTTTGTTTACTGCCTGATGATCGAACGGCGGCAGCGCTGCCATGCCCTGTGGCCCATCGAAAATGCCGGGGGAATTGGACTTTGGATATATTTGCACCCCCCCGCAAGAATCTGGAAAATACCCTCCCTCGGTGGCTCCAAAAACCAACTTTGAAATGTTGCCCTGTTGGATTAAAGTCCCTTTCTCTGGGAACAAAATTGATGTTTTCCCGCTTTGCTCAGCATCTTGTTTTTGCTGAATATTATTTACGATTGAGCATACTTGAGCGGCAACCAAGGCCTCCAAAGCATCATCCCTGCTTGCAGCTTCAGGTGTGACAAGAACGGCACTTTCTACATGGTCTAGCATGTGCTTCCACCCGGCATCCCAGGTAATGTTGCCTATCCCTATCCCCACAACCATCCCTAGGATCATCAAAGCTTGGGGAAAAGACCACCCGGCAAAGATGGGGACCAGGCCGAAAATGCCATAGATTGTCCTGATGGGGTACCAGATAGAGGAATGCCGCTGGCCAAGGAACTTCCCTTCGACTGCGGTATGCAGGACCCCAGAAACAACGCCATACAGCACCATCAACACGGCCACAGAGAAGACGGCCATATTGAAAATTACGAACATTTCAGAAAGAGGAGAAGCTGTGCCAGTGAGGATGCCAGGTATGGGGCCGAAAATCTTCCCGAGCATCTCGAAAGTCGGGTCGCCTTCTGCCTTGCTCAGATAATCGCTGATGGCCGCCTGGGCGGAGCCAGGGCGCAGCAGGACAAGCAACGCGGCCAAATTGATTCGAAACATTTTTTTGTTAAAAAGCATCGGCACCACCTCTGAATTGATAGCTGTCGCAGGCCGGCTCAACGCCGACCCCTGTGACTTTCCCAGTCAAAGTTGACCAATATCCCATCGTTTTCACGGAGACGATCATATGCTGCACCCCCGAGATAGGTGCTTATTTCCGCGGGGAGCAGGTTGGATATGATGATCGTAGGCCGCATCGCCCGGTATCGAGCATCGATCACTTGGAATTGCGTAATTTTTTCAGCCTCAGAGCCATATTGGCGGCCCACCTCATCCAAGATCAGCAAGTTTACTTCGGCGAAACGCTCGATGACTTCCGCCTCTGTTTCCTGCGATTGGCGGTCCCAGGTAGCCCGAATACGCTGGATTATCTCTGCCACAGTGAGTAATAGGGAGGAATATCCTTGTGCGCTGACCTGCCGGGCTATGGCGCATGCCAAGTGGTTTTTGCCGGTGCCTATATTTCCTCTTAGAACCATGCATACACCCCTGGTGTGCATCTGCTGGAAATCATCGGCATAGCTTCTACAGGCATCTAAGGCTGTCTGTTGCTTTGCTGATTCCACTGCAAAGTTGTCGAAGCTGCAATTTGCAAAACGCGGCGGGATTGCCATGCGTTTCAATAGTGTCTGCAGTTGCGCGTCGCGGCGGCAAGCCGGGCAACCTATCGGCACCACCCCCTGCCACTCCTGCTGCTCCTGGTTGTACACGGACCGCAACCATGGACCGTGGGCCGGGCAGTCCTCGTAATATTTTTCCTCTGGGAGTTCATGGGGGTCAGATTCGCTCGACGACATTTTTGGTTCCTCCGTTTTTATGCATGAGGTCAGAAGTATTTTTTGATGTAGTCTTTGATGTAGTCTTTGATATAGTTTGCCGGATTACGGCAAACTTGCCTGCCGGGTTACGGCAAACTTGTTTGCTGGAATTTCTTGTTTGCGGGATACCGGCATTCTGTTGATATTCTTGTAATTTTTTTTCCAAAACATTCAGGTCGAGGTGGTACCACATCCGGGCCGGGACTCCACGTCTCTCCATTTTCAACAACCCACCTGTTGTTAAAATTTTCCGAGCAGTTTCTTGTTCTGAGCGATTTAAACCAAGTTCTTCATTCCAATCTGCCCCAGATTTGTACCACCATCCCACTTTTCCTCCCTTTCCCTTATCCACAATGCGCTGCCAGTAAAGCGCCTGCGACAACATAATTGCCGCCACCGTGTTGCCAGTGATGGCCCGAAAAACGCGGTGATAGGCAATAGGAGGGGCCAGAAGATCGCTCAGCGCCATTTTTTTTTAGCCCTGCCTCAGTGGCTGGCGACTAGCTATCTGCTTGGCCTTGGGTGGCCGGCCAAGGAGACTGGTCGCTTCTTTTTTTATTGGTTTCCCTGCTAGGGTGGCCAACCATTCCTCTACGTCCTGCTTCCTCCAGGCCCAGCGTCGCCCCAGGCGCAGCGGCGGCGGGATAGAAACAGGCCAATGACGCCTTTGGAGATGACTCCTGATAGATGCCTCCGAGACAGCCAGAGCCCGCGCCAAATCCGAGATGTAAATCAATAATTGCTGTTGCATATTCTCAACCTCCTGACATATTGAGCATTAATCATTTTCAGTAGTTTGATGACTTCCCTTCCAGATTCATCATGACCAACCTTGATCACAAGGATAAGGCCAACGATAGGTCAGTCAATATTTTTTTTCGATTGATTTCAGTGTATTAGCTTAGGACAAGGTGACACGTTAGGCTAGCCTACGCCTAACGTGGTATTAGGCGTAGCCCTAACCTAAGAAATGTGAAAAAGGCGGATTTTTTTTACGTTCTAATATGCAGACACGAAATAACAGGTCATCAACAGGACAGGCAAAAAAGAAAAGGGACAGATAACTTGTAAGCGCGCTTACGCAAAATAAAAATTTCTCGCAAGTAGACGCAGAGAAAAACCACGACATTGAGCTCAAGGCGGAATGCTTGCCCCAAATTTGCTCCACCGAAAGTGAAAAAATCTGATTAGTCGTGAGGAATCGTGATTATTTAATTTGTTGAATTTACGAGACAAATTGTGACTGGCAGTGATTAACATTGATGAAAAAAACGGACTACGAATCCGCAGGTCGCACGTTCGAATCGTGCCGGGCGCACCAGAAACAGCAAGGGCTTGGAGGAGATCCTCTAAGCCCTTTTTTTCATCCCCAGGGCCACCGCCCGGCTTGAGATTCTTGACTTTCAGCTCCATTCCGATGACAATTATACAATACCCGTAGCGGCAAAACAGCGGACTACCTCATCACACAGCATGGAGATCGTATCGTGCCTGGAAAACGTGGCTTGAGCCACAAAAACTACACATTCCTGGTTGTCGAGGACAATATTTCCACGCTCACCATGATCGTCAACATGCTGGCCAATCTTGGCTACAAAAACGTTATCACGGCCAGAAACGGCAAGGATGCATGGGAAAAAACCCAGGCCCCGGAATCCCAGGTCAAAATCGTTCTCTCGGACATGCTCATGCCCGAGGAGGATGGCCTCCAGCTCCTCCAGCGGATCAGGAATTCGGAGAAACACTGGCATCTGCCCTTCATCATCTGGTCAAACCGGTCACCGAAACAGTCCTCCGCCAAAAGATCTACTCGGCGATAAAAAAGACATACGATCCCGACCCGTACCACCGCGCCCTGTTCGCCGGCAAAAAATACCTGCGCGAGGGCCAGCACGAGAGCGCCATCCGATCCCTCACGGAAGCCAGAATTCTGCAACCACGGCAATCCGCCACCTATTTCCATCTTGCCCAGGCATTGGAAAAGGTCGGCAGAATGGAAGAGGCCGAAGAAAACTACAAGCTTTGCAAGGATTCCAGCAACGACCTCTATGTCCGGTCGCTGGACGGGCTGGCCCGGATCTATCAACGCAAGGGCGATCACGTCAATGCCCTGGAAGTACTCAAAAAAGCGATCGCGATCTCGCCCAACACCCCGGATCGCCACCTGGATCTTTCCGGGCAATTCAAAGCCGTGGGCAACACGGGCGAAGCAAAAGCCTCCCTGGCAACGGCGCTGAAGCTCTCCAAAAAGACGGTGAAGCTGCCCCCCAGATATATCGAGGCCTGCCTGGACTTCGGCATGGACACCGAAGCCGAGGCGATCATGCACCGGAGCATGGGCGGGGACATGGAGGACATTGCCCTCTTGAACCAGATGGGCATTGTCTGCCGGCATCGCAGGGAGTATGAACGGGCCCAAAAATACTATAAACGCGCCTTACAGATTGCCCCGGACGACGAATCGCTCAACTATAACTATGCGGTACTGCTTGTCGACCTGAAGGATTACAAGGGCGCACGCAGCTATCTCTACCATGTTCTCCGGCAAAACCCAGAATCCGAGAATGCCCTGGCCCTCATCATCACGCTGGATAAGCGCGAGGCATACTGATGAGGGTGCCGCGGCTATCCGTATTTTTAACGTATTGACTCGGCTTCCAGCCTTTTGTTATGGTGTTGTCCAAGCCGCCTCACCCCCATTTCTGTTCAGTTGGAAAAGACGATGAGAGTTTGGCCACGAATCGACCCCGTTCCCAGGGAGGAGCGCCATGCAGTGCTGGGATTTTCACAACTGCGGAGAAAAGAAAAAAAACTGCCCGGCCTTCCCGGTTTCGGGGAAAAACTGCGCCTTGCTGGCCGGCACCATCGGCTCCGGCCAGCCCCTGTTTACCTTTACCCAAAAAAGTGAACGGTGTCTGCGCTGCTCCTTCTTCCACAGCGAACACTACGCCGAAAAGTTCGACGGCAGGATCGATTTTGAGCCGTTTTAGCAAGAAAACCGCAATTCGTGCCGGGGAGAGCGGAAACATCATGGTTTCAGCAGGGCGGCGTACACCATATTTTTTTGTTTTCGACCCCTCCGGATCATTTTTATAAAAAAATGTGCAAATCCAGGCAAATACGGTTACAGTAGTAATCATTAACGATAATTGACTCATACTCGTACCTCTCTGCAGCCGCACGCACCGCCCCATCTGCCCCGATACACCAGGAGACTCTTTCCATGCGCCTTCCCTCCAGCAGACGCTCATTCCTCAAGGCCTCGCTGCTGACCACCCTTGCTTTGCTCCACCCTGAAAAGGCATGGGCCAATTTTTCTCCCGCGAATCAGCCTTCGGGCCGGCTGAACCTCTACAACCTCCATACCGGCGAAAAAATCAACACCACCTATCGCGACCCGGACGGCCAGTACAATCCGCAAGCCATCCAGGAACTGAACCGGCTGTTGCGCTGCCACCATACAAACGAACAGCATCGGGGCGCAACAACGAGATCCACATCATCTCGGGCTACCGTTCGCCGAAATACAACGACATCCTCATCAGCCGGGGCCACAAGGTGGCGAAACACAGCCTGCATCTCGAAGGCCGCGCCCTGGACATCCGCATCCCCGGCACCCCCCTGGCCAACCTCCAGCGCACCGCCCTCTCGCTCCGCATCGGCGGGGTGGGCTATTACCCCAGCGGAGACTTCGTCCATATCGATTCAGGAACCTTCCGCACTTGGTAATCAGGGCGAAAAACCCATCTGCTCCCATGTCTCCGGCCCCGCACCTCTTCCGCTTTTTCTGCTGCGTCCTTATCATTGCCCTGTTTCCGGTTTCGGCAATGGCAGCGCCCGAAGCGCCCTCGGCAAGGGGAGAGCTGTGCTTGTTGCCCGGGCTGGAGAAGGCCCTTGCCCGGTATCACCACCTTGCCGCGCAAGGCGGCTGGCCGCAGGTTCCGGCCGGTCCCACCCTGCGCGAAGGCGACATGGATGTCCGCATCCCCCTCCTGCGGAAACGCCTTACCGCAAGCGGAGATCTGCCTGCGCCAACGGAAGAGGAATATTTTTTCCTTTTCGACGAAACCCTCAGGGAGGCGGTGCAGAGGTTTCAAATCCGCCATGGTCTCATTGCCGATGGCGTTGTCGGAACCAAAACCCTGACCGAACTCAATGTCCCGGTCAGCGAACGCATCCGGCAACTCGCCGCAAGCCTCGAACGCTGCCAGCCATTGCCGTCCCTGCTGGAGCCGCGCCATATTCTGGTCAATATCGCCGATTTCACCCTCAAGCTGTACGAGGATGGCGAACTCCGGCTCTCCATGCCCGTGATTGTCGGCAAGACCTACCGGCAAACCCCGGTGTTCAACGGGCGCATCTCTTCCCTGGTGCTCAATCCGACCTGGGAGGTGCCGCACAGCATCGCCACCAAGGATCTTCTGCCGAAGATCAAAAAAAATCCAGGCTATCTCCGCAAGTCCGATATCCGGGTGTTTCTCGGCTGGAACCCCGGCACGGAGATCGACTCGGCCGGGGTCGACTGGACCAGCCTTTCCCCTTCGCGCTTTCCCTACCGGCTGCGCCAGGAACCCGGACCGGCCAATGCCCTTGGCCGGGTGAAGTTCCTCTTTCCCAATCCCTACGATGTCTACCTGCACGACACCCCTTCCCAGGAGCTGTTCCAGAAGGACGCCCGCACCTTCAGCTCCGGCTGCATCCGTTTGGCAAACCCTCTGGAATTGGCGGTCTATCTCCTCCAGGACACCCCCCTGGGTTCCATGGAAGCCCTGACTGCGGCGATCGCCGGCGAAAAGACGCAGAGCATACCCATCCCCTCGCCCATCGCCGTATATATGGCCTACATGACCGCCTGGGTTGATCGTGACGGCACGGTTCAGTTTCGGCGGGATATCTACAACCGCGATCCGGCTCCGCAGCAATAAGGGTGGAGAAAAAATTACGGGAAGGCGGGGTGGAGGGGGAAATCAGCCCCTGCTTGAGAGGACGATTCCCAGCACGATGAGGGTCAGGCCGGCCACCTTGTACAGGGTGACCTGTTCGTTGAGCAGGATCGCCGAGGCCAGAAACACCAGGACAAAATTGAGGCCCATGAAGGGATAGGCATAGCTGAGATCAAAGGCGGTCATGGCGGCCATCCAGCAGAGCGAGGCCAGAAAGGCCGCGACAAAGCCGCTCATGTGAGCAGAAAGATCAGCTTGGGGAGCAGCTCGCCGGGCAGGTTTCCATGAAACGGCACCCGCCACTTGATGATCAACTGGCCGTAAACCGTAAAGAGTATGGTGCCGAAGATGTACAGATGCGCCATCAGTTTTTCCCGCTCCATTGCGTGATTTTCTCGCAGACCGTGTCGATCTCTTCCCCGGTAATCCCATAATACAGGGGCAGTCGGATGAGCCGCTCGCTCTGGCTGGTGGTGTAGATGTCCCTGCCGGAAAAACGCCCGTATTTCAGGCCCGCCGGCGCGCTGTGCAGCGGCACATAGTGGAACACCGCCCAGATCACAGACTGCTTGAAAAGATCGAGCAGCGCGGTGCGCTCCTCCAGATCCTTGACCTTGAGATAAAACATGTGCGCATTGTGCTGGCAGGTTTCCGGAATCACCGGGAGTTCGATGACTCCGGCGGCAGCCAGGGGGCCCAGCGTGTCGCGGTAGGCCCGCCAGCTCTTGAGCCGCTCACCGTTGATCTCCTCCGCCTTCTCCAACTGCCCCCAGAGATAGGCGGCCTGGAGCTCGGAGGGCAGGTAGCTGCTGCCGATGTCCACCCAACTGTATTTGTCCACCATGCCGCGGAAAAACTGGCTGCGGTTGGTGCCTTTCTCGCGGATGATCTCGGCCCGCTCGGTAAAACGCCCGTCGTTGATGATCAGCAGCCCGCCCTCGCCGCCGCTGGTGTAATTCTTGGTCTCGTGGAAGCTGTAGGCGCCGAGATGGCCGATGGTTCCCAGCGGCCTGCCCTTGTAGCGGCTCATCATCCCCTGGGCCGCATCCTCGATGACAAAGAGGCCATACTTCTCGGCCAGGGTCATGATGGTGTCCATCTCGCAGCCCACCCCGGCATAATGGACCGGGACAATGGCCTTGGTCTGCGGGGTGATCGCCGCCTCGATGCGGGTCTCGTCGATGTTCATGGTGTCGGGGCGGATGTCGACGAAGACGATGCGCGCCCCGCGCAGGGCAAAAGCATTGGCGGTGCTGACAAAGGTATAGCTCGGCATGATCACCTCATCCCCGGGCTCGATGCCGATGAGAATGGCGGCCATCTCCAGGGCATGGGTGCAGGAGGGGGTGAGCAGGGTTTTCCGGCAGCCGAGCTGCTCTTCAAACCACCGCTGGCAGCGCTTGCCGAACGGGCCATCGCCGGAAATCTGCGGGCTCTTCATCGCCTCAAGGACGTACTGCTCTTCGTTGCCTGTGTGCGGGGGCCTGTTGAAGGGGATCATCGTTGCACGCCTTTCATGAATTTCGGGGCATTGACGCCCTCGTTGAACAGCAGGTCCACAATGCTCACCCCGTGCTCAAAGGGCGGGAAGAGCTGGGTGTATTCGGGGTAGCCGCTGTAGTCCATCCATTCGACCCCGATCCCCGCCTCGGCGAAAATCGCGGCGTCGAGATATGTGGCCGCAGCGGGACCGCTCAGGTAGGTGGTGGCGCCCAGGGTTTTGCATAACTCCAGCAGGCGCTCGCTTTTGCCCGGCGCCAGGGTGAATTCGCTGGAGCAGCGAATGGTGGTGGTGATCCCCAGCAGTCCGTTGATGGCCAGGATGAATTTCCGGTTTATCTCGCTGAGCCAGGTCTCGGTTGCGCCCAGGTACAGCTCCGCGAAAAACTCCTTGTACTCTTTGAAATGCGCGGCCTTGGCATAGTTCTGGGCGAGCATCTTCCAGTGCTGTTTGTGCCAGGCCGGATTGGCGATCCTGGTCTCCAGAATCGTCTGGGACAATGATTCCACCCGCACCGGAATAGTGATCCACTCCAGGCCCTTTTGGGTCTTGATCTTGTTGCGGTTGCGCCAGTCGTTCTTGGTGTACTGCATGTCGTCGTAGAGCACGAACTCGTCGACGCTGCCGATGATGTCGAAATATCCCTTCCAGGGGATATAATTGGATTGGAGAATGGCGACCTTCTTCATGACCCGGGCTCGAGATTGACAACTTCCTGGATGATGTACAGCGGCCTCCCCTTGACCTCGTCGAAGATCTTGCCGATGTACAGGCCCAGAATCCCCAAAATGCCGAAAAGAAGGCCGAACATGAAAAACATCGAAACCATCAGGCTGGTCCACCCCTCGGCGATGTCGCCGTAGAGAAAATAGCTCAAAACCAGCCACAAGGCGTAGAGCATGCTGCCCAGGGCAATGAAGAAACCGAACTGGATGAAGAGCCGCAGCGGCTTGTTGGAGTGGGCCACGATGGAGTCGATGGCCAGATTGACCAGCTTGCTGAAGTTGTAGGAGGATTTGCCGTACAACCGGTCATCGTGCTCCACCGGAATCTGGGTTCTCTTGAAGCCGGCGATCTTGACAAACAGCGGAAAAGAACGGTTCTGCTCCCGGAAGCGGTTGACGGTTTCGATCACCTGGCGAGAAAAGATGCCGAAATTGGCAATGGTCTTGTCATGCTCCGTGTCGGTGAAATACTCCAGGACCCGGTAAAACAGCCGGGAGGAGAGCCTCTTGAAAAAGCTGTCCTGCCGCTCCACCCTCTGCCCGAAAACGACGTCGTAGCCCTCCCTTGCCTTGGCGTAGAGCTTAGCGATCTCCTCGGGCTTGTCCTGCAGGTCGCAGTCCATCACCACCACCCAGTCGCCCCGGGCATGATCGAGCCCGGCGGTGATGGCGTAGTGCTGGCCGAAATTGCGGGAAAGGTTGATCCCCTTGATTCTGTGGTCCTGGCGGGCAAGTGTCTGGATATGCTCCCACGAACCCTGCGGGCAGGCGTCGTTGACCAGAATGATCTCAAAATCGTCGGCAATGGGGGCAAGGGTTGCGGCAACCCTTTCGCAGAGCGCGCCCAGACAGTCGCGGCAGCCATAGACCGGGGATACCACACTGATCTTTACCGGCTTGGGCACGGGACTCCCCCTTTGTCGTTAACGGTTGCGGTTCGTTCAACAAAAAACACGCTCATTCGCCCTCCCCCTCGCCCTCTCTGCAGGCGCGCCCTTTCTCGGCGATGCCGGGAAGGGGATTCTCGGCAAAGACAAATACCGTGTAGTTGCCCTGCGGAAAGGATTCGGCGGGCTGGGGCAGGGAAAGGGTTTCACACCCATCCTTCCAGTTCTCAAGCTTTTCATTGGGCACCAGAAAGAAAACCTTGCCGTCGGCATAGCCCTTTTCGTACCAGCGGTCGCTGGAGAGCCAGAGGCACAGGCCGACCCCGCGCGTGTCGATATCAAGGGGCCGGATGCTCACCTCGCCCTTGCTCAGCACGGTATAGACGTGCGAATCCCAGTACGGGGCATACCCGGAGACCAGCCCGCGTTTTTTGAGAGCCGTGATCAGATCGGCGCGGGATTGGGCCGTCTCCTGCCAGCCCTCGGGGGAGATGTTTTTCCAGGTGGAAGCAATTGCGAGCACCAAGGCCGCGACCAGCGCCGCCTTGGCGATCTGGGGAAAAAACCGCCACACCACCACCGGGCAGACCAGAACCATCATCAGATAGGGGATGATATACCTGATGTTGTTGCGGGCGGCGTACGCATTTTCGTGCAGGGTGCTCACCGAGTATAAAAAGAAGATCAGGGCAAAGCCGAGGTAGGAAAGGGCCACGAAAAATCTTTGCCCCTGCTCCAGACGGGAAAAATTTTTCGTGGCATAGTAGGCGGGAAGCACGAGGGCCAGAGGGTAGAACGCCAACCGCAACAGGGAAACCACCCCTTCCACGGAGGCCAGCTCCACTTTGTCCTGCCACTCCGCGCCGATGAAATGCAACAGCCCCAGCACCGAATAGGCGGCATGGAAAGGCAGCTCCTGGAGCGGGACCAGCAGCGCGCGGTTGGCGCCTTCGGCATGGAGAACCTCGGCAAGCAACAGCTTGTAGCAGAAGACGCCCAGCAAGAAGACGCCGGCAATGGCTCCCGCCGGAATACTCTTGGCAGAAAGCGCTGCCCGCCAATCACCCTTTTCGCCCCCGGGCAACACCTCCCGCTCCGCATACAGAAGCAGCAGGAAAGCGCCACAAAACGGCGCGACGTAGTAAATCATAAACCGCACCGGATTTTCGAGCACCACGAGATAGACAAGAACGAGCAGGAGAACAAACAGGGCTCGCCTCGCACTCTTTCCGGAATCCGGTCGATCGGCGCGGAGCCACAGGAGCAGAAAGGAGATGATAAAGGCAAAGTACCAGGTGTAGGCGGCCTCGCCGTAAACCTCCCGCAGGTACAGGGGCGAATACCCAAGGCCGATGATGACGCAGCCCATCAGCGCCGCTGTTTTCGACAGCCCCAGTGCCCTCAGGAGCAAGGCAAGCACCGCCATGGTAGTCAGGACCACGATGGCAACGGAAACGCCATGGGCAAAAAAGCTGTTTTCCCCGGCCATGACCCACGGGATCAGCAGCAGATGCTTGTAGAACACCCAGAGATCTTCGTTGACATACCACCAGTTTTTTGGAAAAAGCTCTCCGGCCCGGACAATTTCTTCCGCCAGAATATTGGCAATGGCGGCGTCGGAGTTGAAGAACGCCCGGTACGAGCAGAAGATATACACGCCAAGGGCGGCAAGGGTGGCGGCGAGCAGAAGTACCGCTCCGCGAAAAAACCATTTCTGCATGGGGATGGTCGGCACGATAGTCACTGCGCTCTTTGGGTCCGTAGTCGGCAGGAGGAAAACAGGGACGCGCCCATTGGAAGATTCCGGGGGAACAGACACCGACCGTCACCTGCTTTGGCAGCGGCGTCGCGCCCCTTGAAAACACACCTGCCCCAGGCTGGATCGTCGCGAAATAATACAAAAAATCCCCCGGCACTGTCAAGGGGAATCAGCGGTCGGCCCTGCGTCTGCCCACCCCAATCGATTGCCAGGGCAAAACACCATCCCCCCATCCTCGAAATCACCCGTATTCGCCTGATCCCGAGGGCCACTTGACGCCGTGACCGCCCTGGTGTTAGGGTATAGGGCAGCCCGCAAACAACCGTACCCACGCTCGGAGCCCAGTCGCTCCAAGCCTTATCATCTTTTCGCAGGCAGACTATGACTGTGCTTTTCCGGACGACCTGCTTGCTTGTCTTTCTCCTGGCCCAGCCGCACCTGCTGTGGGCGGCTCCCCAGACCATCTCCATAGGCGTCCTTGCCAAAAGCGGAGAGGATATCGCCGTGGAAAAATGGTCCGCAACAGCGGACTACCTTTCCGCAACACTCCCCGGTTTCCATTTCACCATAACCCCGCTGGGATTTAAAGAGATCCATCAGGCCGTGCAACAGGGGAGGGTCGATTTTGTGCTGACCAATCCCGCTTTCTATGTGGAACTGGAGAAACTCTACGGAGTGAGCCGGATTGCCACCCTGATCAACCAGAATCTCCCCGGTCAGCAGACGACAACCTTTGGCGGCGTGATTTTCACCAAGGCCGGCCGCCACGACATCAACACCCTCGCTGATCTCAAGGGAAAATCCTTCATGGCTGTGGATTCCCTCTCTTTCGGAGGCTGGATCGTGGCCTGGCGGGAATTTCACAAACAGGCCATGGATCCGTTCACCGATTTTTCGGCTCTGCGCTATGCCGGCACCCACGAAGGCGCGGTCCATGCCGTTCTTGCGGGGACGGTTGACGCCGGAACAGCCCGCACCGACACCCTTGAGCGAATGGCGGAAAACGGAGCTATCCGCCTGCAGGATCTGAAGATTCTTCATCAGCAAACCGAACAGGGCTTTCCCTTTCTGCTCAGCACCGCGCTCTACCCGGAATGGCCCATGGCAGCGATCAAAACAACCCCGGACAGAGTTGCCCGCCTGGTGGCCGGCGCGCTGATGAGCATGGAAAGCACCCATCCGGCGGCCCTGGCCAGTCAATCGGCGGGCTGGACCATTCCCCTCAATTATCAACCCGTGCATGACTGCCTTTTCGACCTGAAGATCGGCCCCTATCAAGACTATGGCGCGTTCTCCCTCACGGATGTCCTCACCCGGTATTGGCGGCAACTTGCCCTTCTTGGCGCGGTTGTCTTCCTGGTTTTCTCCGTCGCCTGGTACATTCTTCTCCTGAACCGGAGCCTGCACAAGAAAAAACGTGAGGTGGACCGGCTCAATGTCAGCCTGGAAAGCAAGGTGGCGCAACGAACGGAAAAGATCAACGCCCTTCTCGATCAGCAGATCTATCTCAAGGGCATCCTGCAGACCGTGGCCGACATCAACAAATTATTGATCACCTCTCCCGGCCTGGAAGTCCTGCTGAAAAAGTCCTGCGAACGATTCGTCCAGCATGGGCATTACTGCTTCTGCTGGATCGGCCTGCTGAAGGATGACAGGATTCAGACCATATACAGCTCGGACGATGTCGAAAAATACCTGGCCGATCCCCCCTATGCTGTCGCCGTCCCGGAAGTTTCATTTTTTCACAGCCCGACAGCCAGATGTATCCGCGAAGACACCACGGTGATCAACGACCGCCAGCAAGACCAGGATTTTACCCCCTGGCGCGATCAGCTCGAAATGAAAGGATTTCAATCGGTGATCGCTCTGCCCCTGCGGGCCAGGCAATCCGCGCAACCGCTTGGTGCCCTCACGGTCTACACCTGGCTGCAGGAAGGGTTTGAACAGGAAGAAATCGCCATGCTCGAAGAACTTGCCGGGGATCTTGGCTTCGCCATCAGCTCCTTTCGCCACCGGGAGGAAGTAGCCAGACTTACGATCGAACGCACCGCCAACTATGAAGAAACGATCTTCACCTTTGTGGACATGATCGAACAACGGGATACCTATACGGCGGGACATACCGAACGCGTGGCCAGGTATTGCCAGCAGATCGCCAGGGAAATGGGCGTACCGCAGCAGGAGACGGCGAAACTTTACAAGGCGGCCATCCTCCATGATATCGGCAAGATAGCCACCCCGGACTCGGTTCTTCTCAAACCGGGAAAACTCAGCAACCTGGACTATGACCTGATCAAGCTCCATGCCGCTGCCGGCCACGAAATGCTCTCCAACATCGAAATGTACAAGGAACTGGCCGAGATCATCCTCCACCACCATGAACGGTATGACGGCCACGGCTACCCCGACGGACTGCAAGGCAACGACATCCCCTCGCTCTCCAGCATCCTGACCGTTGCCGATGCCTTTGACGCCATGACCACCAACCGCATCTATAAACCGCGAAAAAAAATCCAGGAAGCCCTGGACGAGCTTACATCTCTCAGCGGCAGCCAGTTTCATCCCAAAGTTGTCGCGGCGGCCATCACCGCGCTCAAAGAGACGGCGAGTCCCGTGGCCATCACCCAGGCACCGGTCACGGATATTGAGAAAAAAAGATTTTCGTACTTCTTCAATGACAAACTGACCGGATTGTACAACGAGGACTACCTGCGCATCTTTTTGCAGAATAACCGGAATCTCCAGGAATACAGTTGCCTCCATGTTCTGCATCTGACGAATGTCCTGGAATACAACAAGCAACAGGGATGGGAGCGCGGTAATCGATTTTTCCAGGAATTCGCGGCCGAGCTCCAGGCACAGTATCCCGAGGCCCTGCTTTTCAGGGCGTACGGCAGTGATTTCGCCGTCCTCGCCAAATACCATTTTGACATGGAAGGCACCGCCTTCGCCGGCTTTGCCAGCCTGGCAGGCTCAGGAATAACGGTTGACCCCCAACATATCGATCTGCGGCAAGACACGACCTACACTTTTGACAAACTTGAAAAAATGGTGATTTCCTCCCCACCCCCCAATGGCACGGGGATTGCCGGGTAGTCCCAACCTGCAAGCGATTTCCAGAGGGGCTTCACAACATGCGGCATCGGTTGCCCGGCCCGTCCCCTTTCCTCCGCGCCAGGAAAAAACGTCCCCGCCGTTGTTATTTCCACCCATCTACAGTATAATACGCGGTTTACGCCAGCCGACGCCCCTCATCCCCGCCGAGGGTCCCGGAATCACCCATGCCTATTCATCGCACCCAAGGAACCATATGATCACCGCAGTCAATATCGCCCTCTCCTACGGGAAAAGGATTATCTTCAAGGACGTCAACATCAAGTTCGCCCCCGGCAACTGCTACGGGCTCATCGGCGCCAACGGCTCCGGCAAATCCACCTTCCTCAAGATCCTTGCCGGAGAAAAAGAGGCGGACAAGGGAGAGATCGTGGTCGGCCCCAAGGAGCGGATCGCCATGCTGCGCCAGGACCACTTCGCCTTTGACGAGGAAACCGTGTTCAACACGGTGGTTATGGGCCACAAAAGGCTGTATGAGCTGATGCACGAGCGGGAGGCGCTCTACGCCAAGCCGGAGCTCACCGAGGCGGACGGCATCCGGGCCGGGGATCTGGAGGCGGAGTTTGCCGAGATGAACGGCTACGAGGTGGAGTCCGAGGCGGCCGTCCTGCTCAAGGGCCTCGGCATCCCCGAGGAATTCCGCGAAAAAAAGATGAAGGAGCTGGAGGGCGGCGACAAGGTGCGGGTGCTCCTCGCCCAGGCCCTGTTCGGCAACCCCGACGTGCTGCTGCTGGACGAACCCACCAACCATCTGGACCTCAAGTCCATCGCCTGGCTGGAGGATTTTCTCTTCCGCTTCCAGAACACAGTGATCATCGTCTCCCATGACCGCCACTTCCTTAATCAGGCCTGCACCCATATCGCGGACATCGACTTCGGCGAGATCCGCGTTTACGTGGGCAACTACGATTTCTGGTACCAGGCCAGCCAGCTCTTCGTGAAGCAAAAACAGGACGAAAACAAGAAGACCACGGCCAAGGCCAAGGAACTCACCGATTTCATCCAGCGCTTCTCCTCCAACGCCTCCAAGGCCAAGCAGGCCACCTCGCGCAAAAAGCTGCTGGACAAACTCACCATCGAAGACATGCCCTCCTCGTCGCGCAAATACCCCTTTGTGGTTTTCAAACCCGAACGGCCCTGCGGCGACATCATTCTGGAGGTTATCGGGCTGGGCAAGGAATTCGACGGGGTCACGGTCCTGAACGACTTCAACCTCACGGTCCACAAGGGCGACAAAATCGCCTTCATCGGCGCCAACTCCGTGCCCAAGACCGCCCTTTTTGAGATTCTCACCGAGGGGATGGCCCCGGATCGCGGCAGCTTCCGCTGGGGGATCACCATGTCCACTTCTTACTTCCCCAAGGAAAACAGTGCATTCTTCGACAAGGAGATGACCCTGGTGGAGTGGCTGAGCCAGTACACCCCGCCCAGCGAAGGGGAAAACTTCGCCCGGGGTTTCCTGGGCAAGATGCTGTTCTCCGGGGAAGAGGCCCTGAAAAAAACCAGCGTGCTCTCGGGCGGCGAGAAGGTGCGCTGCATGCTCTCCCGGATGATGCTCACCGGGGCCAACGCCCTGATCCTGGACGAGCCCACCAACCATCTGGACTTGGAATCGATCACCGCCCTGAACAACGGCCTCATCGCCTTTCCGGAGGTGATCCTTTTCGCCACCCACGACCACCAGATGGTGTCCTCCACCGCAAACCGGATCATCGAGATTCTCCCCAACGGGATCATCGACAAGAGAATGGATTTTGATGATTATCTGGAAAGTGCGGAAGTAGCGGAGCTGCGGGAATCGCTGAGCAACGGAGAGGTGTCGTTGAGTCTGTAACGGGGAAAAAGAAAATCTTGTTGGTGGTTCGACAGGGCTCTCCTGAACTTGACGAAGGGCTCACCGCGAGCGGAAAAAGGGCTCTGATTTAAACGTAACTACCGCTCGCCCTGAGCTTGTCGAAGGGTGCCTTTTTGTTTTTTTGGGCAAGCGAAAAAATGAACGAAGCCTATTTCCCAGCGCCCGCAACCGCCTCCCGAGCCAGTTGAGTAATGCGCCCCCAATCGCCCTGGGCCACCGCCTCGGCGGGCGCGACCCAGGAGCCGCCCACGCAGGCCACATTGGCCAACGCCAGATAGTCGCGGTAATTTCCCAGGCCAATCCCGCCGGTGGGGCAAAAAACCACCTTGGGAAACGGCCCTCCAATGGCCTTGAGCATGGGGATGCCCCCCGCCGCCTCGGCGGGAAAAAACTTAAAATGGTCATAGCCCCGCTGCAACCCGGCCATCAGTTCGGAAACCGTGGCAATCCCTGGGATCAGGGCAATATCCCCCTGGTTGGCAGCGTCCAGCAGCTCCGGGGTAAGCCCAGGGCTGATGGCAAAAACCGCCCCCGCAGCGCTCACCGCCGCAAGGTTATCGACAGAGGTCACAGTCCCGGCCCCCACCACCGCCTCCGGCACCGCACGGGCAATCTCCCGGATAGCCTCAACCGCAACAGGGGTCCGCAGGGTGATCTCCAGCACCCTGATCCCGCCAGCCACCAGAGCGCGGGCCAAGTCCACCGCCCGGTCAAAATCCTTGATCACCATGACCGGCACCACCGGACCGTGGGCAAAAACCTCACCAGGCTCCATCTTCCATTTTCTTATCAACGCCATTCTCGATTTCCCCGCAACATGTCGTCACACCGGTGAAATGTTAAATACGTCTCCGTAATGTTCCCCTCAGCCGAGGATAGAGAGAACGACAACCGGCACCAGATTGAATAAAATGACTCCTATTTTGAAGACGCTCATCCCTGCGTAGTGAACGGCATCGAACTGGTCACGGGAGAGATGAAACCATTTGCCATGGATGCGCTGAATCCAATCATGCGCGAACACGAAGACCAGGAACCACACCAGCAATATTCCGTAGTTGATGGCCGTACACCATAAAAGAAAATTTCGGATGAACTCGATATTCATTTTCTTCTCCCTTCAGGGAAACCAAGAAATCAGGGGAGTGTTCCTTGATTCTTACTTACTTGAAATCACTGAAGAAAACAGGGTCGATATCGTAGGTTATTCTTGATTTTAACCCAAGCTCTAATTGCTCGAACATATTGAGCAACATTTCTCCATCTACCAATTCAATTGGTGGCACACCATCACGGACAGCTTCACGTTTTGCATCTGCCGTAAAGGTTCCAATTGTTATAATGATTCCTTTGTCAGCCCTTCCCATCATAGCCCCTCGAAAGTCTCTGACTTGGGGAGAACTGACAGAACCAGAATAACGCTTGCTTTGAAATAAGGCCTTGAAGCTGACGAATGGATTAATTTGTAAAATTCCAATACCGTCTATTCCTCCGTCGCCACTTCTGCCGGTTACTGTGACCTCTTGGAAGCCTGATTCCCTCAAAAGCCTTTGGCAAAGTCGCTCAAAACCGTCAGGCGGTAAGGCCATGATTATGTCTAACAACTGCCCCCTGTAATTTAATTCTTCAGGCGGTGGAGGCTCCTCGGCTTGTTCCTCTCCGGGTTCAGTAGTTCTTTTTCTTACTATTACTGTTGGGGAGGGTTGGGTTGGCCGTAAGGTTGGAAGAGATTGTGCTTGTACTTCTCTGATAAGTTCTTGTATTTCTTTGTCGTTTAATTTTGTTATTTTCCGACCCTTGTCAGTTAGCGACCAAACGCCATGGCGAGAAGAATCAATTATGCCTGCTTTGGCCAGATAGAATCTCGCCCAAGCAACCTGATTTTCAAACTTTGAGCCTCCGCTTTTCTTTTCTTCATTCAATACTTGATCTGGGAGATTCAACGTACCGGCAATGTGCTTATAAACTTCTTGGGGACGAGCCGACCCACCTAAGGCGTTAGTTGCTTCAATCACTGGATTGATATAATTCGCAAATCTTGTGTCAGCCAACTCGATGCTCCTTTGGTTTTATTGCAGCACAACGCCAAATTTACGCTGCGGCGGCCCTTTTTTCCGGCTGGATGGTTATTTTCAGCCCCATGCCGTGCAGGATGGCCAGAAGATTGGACAAGGCAGGATTGCCCCGGAGCGAAAGCGCCCGGTAGAGGCTTTCCCGCGGCACCTGGGCTTTTTCCGCAACCGAGGCCATCCCTCCCTGGGCTTGGGCTATCCGGCGCAAGGCCAGCAGCATGGCGTCTTTATCCCCCTCCTCAATGGAGGCCGTAAGGTACTCGGCGGCATTATCGGGGTCTTTCAGCCATTCACTCAGGTCTTTTTCATAATGCGTCATTTCTCTCATGATATTTTCTCCCTGTGGCTGGCCCAGTACGATTTTGCCGTTTCAATATCCTTGGCCTGGGTTGACTTGTCACCACCAAGGAGCAACAGGACAACGGTCTTGCCGCTGATGGCGTAGTAAACGCGATACCAGGGCCATAATCGATCTTCAACTCGAACACGCCATTGCCGACGCTTTTACAGAAACCACAATTCCCGAGCTCCACCCGGTCAAGACGGACGGTAATCCGGGCAAAGGCTGCACGATCACGAAGCCCGTAAAGCCAGTCCCGGAAAGGTTCTTTTCCCTTCTCGTCGGCATAGTATTCAAGATAGTATGTCGTTTCCGGCATGGCTCATTGTAGATTATATGTTACATTGTGTCAATCTGAGCTTCTTGCAAAAGGAAAAACCACCCTTCGACACGCTCAGGGCGAACGGTAGCCATCTTGAAATCAGTATAGTTTCTTCCGTTCATGCTGAGCCTGTCGAAGCACAATAAAGTTTTTTGCAAAAGCCTCAATCTTATACAAATTATCAAAAACACGGAAACATCAGCCCCCCCCTACTATTCCACCGCAAAATTCACCGTACATTTCTCCCGCACATAGGTGAACAACGAACTCGCGCCTTCCTCGGCCCCCAGCATATCGCTGCGAAGAGCGGCAAATATCTGCCTGCCCACGCCGCAGCGCTGTTCGCCAAGCTCGGCCTCGGCATACTCCCGTTTGGCAAGCTCCACAGCATTCACCAGCAACTCCAGACTCCCGGCTCCCACATCGATCCGGATCAGGTCCCCGTCCCGCACCTTGGCCAGCAAGCCGCCGCACAACGCCTCCGGGGTCACATGGATGGCGGCCGGCACCTTGCCGGAGGCCCCGGAAAGCCTGCCGTCGGTGAGCATGGCCACCCGAAAGCCCCGGCCCATGACCACGGCCAGCGGGGTGATCAGCTTGTGCAGCTCTGGCATGCCCGTGGCCTGCGGGCCTTGAAAACGAATGACCGCCACGAGATCCCGGTCCAGCTTGCCTGCCCGGAAGGCCTCTTCCAACGCGGCCTGGGTGTGGAAGACCATGGCCGGGGCCTCGATTGTGGTATCCGCCCCGTCCGCCAGGGCCGAGACCTTGATCACCGCCCTCCCGAGATTGCCGTCCAGCACCTTGAGTCCGCCGGTGGGGGAAAACGGCTGGGCCAGCGAGGCAATGACCTCTTTTTCCCGCGATTGCCTCGGCTCCTCGGACCATTGGATCTTGCCGTCCACCAGAGTGGGGGTCCGGGTGTATCGCTCCAACCCCTCCCCGGCCACGGTCATCACCTCATTGTGCAGGAAGCCTCCCTCCAGCAGCTCGCCGATCAGCACCGCCATGCCGCCCGCGGCCTGGAAGCTGTTGATGTCGCCGGGGCCGTTGGGGTAGATCCGCACCAACAGGGGCACCGCATCGGAGATCTCGGAAAAATCGTCCCAGTTGATCCGGATGCCTGCAGCCCTGGCAATGGCCACCAGATGCATGGTCTGGTTGGTGGAGCCGCCGGTGGCCACGAGCCCGACGATGCCGTTGACCACGGCCCGTTCGCTGACCACCTGGCCGATGGGGGTATAATTGCCGCCCAGATGGGTCAGCTCGCACACCCTCGCCGCTGCGGCACTGGTCAGGGGTCCGCGCAGCGGGTCGTCCGGGTTGACAAAGGAAGCGCCGGGCAGGTGCAGCCCCATGATCTCGGCGATCAACTGGTTGCTGTTGGCAGTGCCGTAAAAGGTGCAGGTTCCGGCCCCGTGGTAGGAGGCGCACTCCACCGCCAGCATCTCCTCCTTGCTGATCTTGCCCTGGGCGAACTGTTCCCGGGCTGAAGCCTTTTCCCGGTTGGGGAGCCCGGTGCGCATGGGCCCGCCCGGCACCAGAATCATGGGCAGGTGGCCGAACTGCAACCCCCCCATCAGCAGGCCCGGCATGATCTTGTCGCAGATCCCCAGGAGCAGGGCGCCGTCAAAGACGTTATGGGACAAGCCGATCACCGTGGACATGGCGATGACGTCCCGGCTGATCAGGCTGAGGTCCATGCCCGGCTCGCCCTGCGTAACCCCGTCGCACATGGCCGGCACCCCTGCGGCCACCTGGGCCGTGCCGCCCGCCGCAGCCACCGCCTTCTTGATCATGGCCGGGTAATGCTCGTAGGTGTGGTGGGCCGAAAGCATGTCGTTGTATGAGGTGACGATGCCGATATTGGGGCCCTGACCGACGCGCAAGGCCTGGCATTCGCCGCCCTGGCAGACCGCCAGGCCATGGGCCAGATTGCTGCCGGGCAGCCGGTGGCGAAACGGCCCGGTCACCCTGGCCGCCTCCATATTGCGCAGATATCCCTCACGATTGGTCCGGCTGCGCTCGATGATCCGCTGGGTGACTTTTGCTACAACGCTGTTCATGGCTGCTCCTTTTATGATGGACACCAGAAAACCGTGACCGGAGAAATCGTCTGATTCAGCACCGCCCGGATGGGCATCTGGGCGACCGGCCCTTCGGTGAGCGCCTTTTCGTACACCGTCCGCTTTTCCGACCCGACGAGATGCAGGATAATCTGCCGGCTTTGCAACAGGGTGGGCAGGGTCAGGGTCATCCGCTCATGGGGCGCGGCCGGCGGAGTGATCGCCATGCAGAGTTGGCCGGAGTCCAGGGCAAGCGCGCTTTTCAGGCGGATCGCCTCCGGAAACAGCGAGGCGGTATGGCCGTCGTTGCCCATGCCCAGGATGAGGGCATCAAAAGGCCGCACCACTTCGGCAAGATGGTCGGCACACTCGCTTTCCCCCTCGGCCGCCGTGGCGGCTCCGGTTTTGAGCCCCACGAAACGGGCCAAGGCCGCCCGGTTCTGCAAAAGATGGTTCCGCACCAGACGTTCATTGCTGGCCGCATCGCTCGGCTCGACCCAGCGTTCGTCCGCCAGGGTGATTATCACATCTTCCCAGTCAAGCGGCAGATCCGAAAGGGCAACGAAAAACGGCACCGGGGTGGAACCGCCGGACACCACCAGACTGGCTCTTTCCCGCGCCCTGATTCCGGCCCGCAGCAGATCGGCAACTTGCGCGGCCAGCGCCGTCACCAGCGCGGCGGAATCCTTAAACTCCTTAAATTCAGGCATGATATGCCCCCTTAATTATCATGACCATTCCACCGGCAACCCCAAAAAACTGTTTCATTCTTTAAGGACCTTGCAACGTGCTGCAAACTGGTGCTTCGACAGGCTCAGCACGAACGGAAGGCCACTGTATTACGACGATATCCGTTCGTGCTGAGCCTGTCGAAGCACTAATCCAGAGAAAAACCAACACACGCTCGAAAAAGTAACCGGTCAACCGTGACACAGATGCTAGGAAGAGGCGTGCGAAGTGTGCTATTGCACATGAGTACGCCGAAGACGACGCAGATGCGTTGCGGCTGACCGGTTACTCATCCCAGGCTCTCCCATCGCGCGCCATCAGCGCCACCGAGGCCACCGGCCCCCAGGTTCCTGCCGGATAGGGCATGGGCGCATCGTTGCTGGCCTGCCACGCATCCTGAATGGAATCCACCCAGGTCCAGGCCTGCTCCACCTCGTCCCGCCGGACAAAAAGGGACTGGCTCCCCTCCATGGCCGCCAGAAGCAAGCGCTCGTAGGCATCGGCGACATGGGCCGACTCGAAGGCCTCGGAAAAACTCAAATCGAGGGTGGTCCGCTGCAGCTTGACCCCCGAGCCGATGCCAGGCACCTTGTTCAGCATCTCGATCTCCACCCCCTCGTTGGGCTGGAGGCGGATGATCAGCTTGTTGGAAGGCAGATTCTTGTAGCTTTCCCGGAAGATGTTATGGGGCAGCCTTTTAAAATAGATCACCACCTCGGAGAGCTTTTTGGTCATGCGCTTGCCGGTGCGCAGATAGAAAGGCACCCCGGCCCAGCGCCAGTTGTCGATATCCACCCGGAGGGCGACAAAGGTTTCCGTGAAACTCCGGGGGTTGCCGGCATCCTCCTCGTGGTAGCCCGGCACCGGCGCGCCCTTGAGAAACCCGGCGGTGTACTGGCCCCGGACGGTTTTTTCCTCGATATTGTCACGGGTAATGGGCCGCAGAGCCTTGAGCACTTTAAGCTTTTCATTGCGGATGCTCTCGCTGCCCAGGGTAACCGGCGGCTCCATGGCCACCAGGGAAAGGATCTGCAAAAGGTGGTTCTGCACCATGTCGCGGAGCTGGCCGGACTTGTCGAAATACCCCCAGCGGCCTTCGATCCCCACCTCCTCGGCCACGGTGATCTGCACATGGTCGATGGTGGTGTTGTCCCAGTTGGTGGTGAAGATGGAATTGGCGAAACGGAGGGCCACCAGGTTGAGCACCGTTTCCTTGCCCAGGTAATGGTCGATCCGGTAAACCTGTTGCTCCTTGAAAAACTCGGCCACAGCATCGTTGATGACCTTTGAGGAGGCAAGATCGGTGCCCAGGGGTTTTTCCAGAACCACCCTGGTCTGATCCGTGATCAGCCCGGCCTGGGCCAAGCCCTTGCAGATGTCGCCATAGATGGAGGGCGGCACGGCGCAGTAGTTGACCATGACCCGTTTGGCCGGATCGATGATCTCGCAGAGCTTGCGGTACTGGTCGTGGGCGGCAAGATCGAGCTGCACGTACCGGAGACGCCGGGCAAACCGTTCCCAAACCGCGCCGTCCACCTCTTCCTTCATGAAGGTTGCCAGGCTTTCCCCGGCGAGGGCGGTATATTCGTCCGCACCCATCTCCCGGCGCGCCACCCCCACAATCCGCAGCTCCGGCTCCAGAAGCCCGGCCTTGTCCAACTGGTAGAGCGCGGGCACCAGCTTGCGGGTGGCCAGATCGCCATGGGCTCCGAACAAGACAAAATCACATGGTTGCATTTTTTTCTCCCTGATCTTCCCGGCTCTGTGGTGCGGAACATCCCGCTGCTTCTCTTAAAAGGCTACGGCGGTTTCAAAAATGAAGTCAAGAAAAATATGGCCCCCTTCTATCGCCGGCGTCTTTCCGCGTGGCAGAAGCCGGGGAGCCATTGCAGGCCCGCGCATAAAAAACCTTCCCAAACCGGCAACGGTTCCCGTATATAGACTCCATGCACACCGCCGACCCCCGCCCGGGCTTTGCCCAGAGGATGACCAAGGAAGAAATCAACGCCTGCCCCATCCGCAGATGGGAGGGGGTGGTTCGCGTGGTTCGCACCAAAGAGGAGTTAAGCCAGGCGGTCCGAGCCCTGGCGGCGGAAACCATCCTCGGCTTTGACACGGAAACCCGGCCCGCCTACCACAAGGGAGAAAGCTATCTGCCCTCGCTCCTGCAACTGGCCGGGGAAAAAGAGGTCTACCTCTTTCAGTTGAAGCATCTCGGCCTGCCCGGCCCCTTGCGGGAAATCCTGGCCGACCCAAAGGTGGTCAAGGCCGGGGTTGCCCTGGCCTATGATCTTCAGGAACTGCACAAACTGGCGCGATTCAAGCCGGCGGGTTTTGTGGATCTCGGCGCCCTCGCCAAGAAAGCCGAAATAAAAAACCACGGGTTGCGGGGGCTGGCTGCGGTGTTGCTGGGATTTCGCATCGCCAAGGGGGCGCAGACCTCGAACTGGGCCAGGGATGTCCTGGCCCCGGCCCAGATCCAGTATGCGGCCACCGACGCCTGGGCAGGGCGCAATCAGAAATCGAACAGCTCGCCCAGCAGGCTCTTATGCTTCTGTTTTTTATGGTACCCGTGGCCATGCTGGTCGTAGCCGCCCTGAGGCTGCGGCGCAGCCTGAGGCGGATGCGAGGCCGGCGCCGCGGTGCGCTCGATGATCTTATCCAACTCCCCCCTGTCCAGCCAGATACCGCGGCATTGCGGGCAATAATCGATCTCCACTCCCTGCCGATCCGTCATCATCAGGTCCACCTGCGTACATACCGGACATTTCATCCTCTCGCTCCTTGGTTATTTTTCTTCGTCTTTTTCTGCCTCCGAGTCTTTGCTCGACCCGGCGTCTTTCTTGGTGTCCTGCTCCCCGCCGTTGATCGCCTCAGCAATCCCGGAAACCACATCCTGCTTCGCTTTTTCCGCCGTCTCGGTGGCCAGGTCCTTGACCTGATCGCAACCGCTCAGCCCCACGGCCGAGAGAAGCAACAGAACGATGATTGTTTGAAGCTGCTTCACTGTAGGACTCCTTTTTTGTTGTCGCGTAATGATTCATCAGACACGAATCGGTTTCTTTTTGTGCTCCAGCAACTCTTTTCGATCCCGACCAGCACAAAAACACCCCCCCTCCAGACGTCTGGAGGGGGGAAAAAGAGTTGTGCCTGAAGGGAAGGGGTCGTTACACAATTCTAGCCAGTTACGACCTCAACCCCTCCGCCGTTTTCAGCGGCAGGCGTCACCTGGCCCCCTGACCGACGATTGCGTTTGCCTGTGACCCGCCAGCCCTACTCACGGACCCTCTTGAGGGTTCCATTGTTGAGCATTGCATGGAACTGGGCAAGCAGAACCTGTTCTTCTTTGTCTATATGGCCATCGTCGTGTGCGTGGTCCATGATCTGCTGATATTCGCTCGGCGTGATCTCAAGATCGCTGATGGCGTGGTTGATGAGTTCTTTCAGGCTGGTTGCGGAGCTGCTTGGCTTTTTCATTGTTGTTCTCCTTGGTGTGGTGTGATTGGTTGTTTGTGCAAGGTCTCGGTTCCATCTGCCGCGGGCATCTCACCCCATGGTTTTGCGCGCCTCTTTTTCTGCCAATACAGATAACAGGCCAGCAACAGCACACAGCCACCGATCATCCAGACGCTTGCCTGCCGCGACAGGCTCATGATCAATTGCTGGTTGTTGCCGATGGCATACCCTATCCAGGCAAGTACAGCGCACCAGATGGTAGCGCCCAGGCTGGTATACAAAGCAAACCTGAAGGGATTCATCCGGCCAAGTCCTGCGGGGATGGAAATCAGTTGCCGGATGACCGGCAGCAGCCTGCCGATGAAGGTGGAAATTTCGCCATGCTGCCGGAAAAAATCCTCGGTTTTTTCGAGTTTTCCCTCGGCAAGGCCGACAAACTTGCCATACTGGAGCAACAGGGGCCGTCCCAGATACAGGGCGCCATAGTAGTTTGCATAGGCGCCTGCCAGCGAACCGAGACCGCCCGCCAGCACCACCAGCCAGGGATTCATCCGGCCTTGGAAGACCAGATACCCGGCAGGGGGCATGACCAATTCGCTGGGAAAAGGGAGTGCTGAACTTTCAACCATCATCAATAGAAAGATGCCTGGGTACCCCAAGACACCTATGGTTTCCACCAGCCAAACGGTTATGCTTTCAAGCATGCCTTTTCTCCCTCTTGGCCAACTGCGAACATGACTTCATGGAACGGGGCTGAAACCACCGCTCATCCAAGACCAGAAGCGGTCCTTGCCGTTTCTTGCCGAAAACGATCCGGAATGCTCGGCAGAGGGCTTTTTTTCATACCCAACTGTATCTTCCTCTCCGTGACCGGAACAATCACGCCCGCCCGGTTCCTGCTTTTCTCCACAACCTTTTTTCGATTTCAATAATCACGAAAATCACCAACCCCGCCGCCACTGTTCGCCCCCAAACACCCGGACCAACCGGTGCGCTCTGAAAGAGCCGGTTCATCACCGGCAGATAGGTGTAGGCAATCTGCACCAAGGACATGGCGACCACGCCGCCAAGCACCCAGAGGTTGGAGAAAAAACCGAGCTGAAAAACGGACTTGTCCAGGGAGCGACAGTTGAACAGGTAGAACAGCTCCACCATGACAAAGGCGTTGACCGCGGCGGTGCGCGCCTGGGCAAGGGTGGCGCCGCCGGAAAGTTCCCAGGAAAAAATCCCGAAGGCCGCGCCCAGCATCAAAAAGCTCACCAGGGTAATCCGGAAAATCATGCTGCGGCTGAGGATCGGCGCGTTGGGTTGCCGGGGGGGCCGCAGCATGATGCCCGGCTCCTTGGGTTCAAAGGCCAGGGCCAGACCGAGAAACCCGGCGGTGGTCATGTTGATCCAAAGAATCTGCACCGGCAGGATGGGCAGGGTGACACCGAGGAAGATGGCGGTCAGGATGACCAGCCCTTCGCCCAGGTTGGTGGGCAGGGTCCAGGTAATGAACTTGACCAGGTTGTCGAACACCCCGCGCCCCTCTTCCACCGCCGCCTCGATGGAGCTGAAATTATCATCGGTGAGGACCATGTCCGCCGCTTCCTTGGCCACCTCGGTGCCGGTGATGCCCATGGCCACGCCGATATCCGCCCGCTTCAGGGCCGGGGCGTCGTTGACCCCGTCGCCGGTCATGGCCACCACCTGGCCCGGGCAAAGACCACGGTGTCTTCGGCCCGGTCGATGAATTCGCTGTCCGAGAGCTTTTCCAGTTCCGCGCCGGTGAGCACCGGAACCCCATTCCCCTTGGTTGAGCCCAGGTTGTAGAGCCCGACCTGTTTGGCAATGGCCGCGGCGGTAACGGGATGATCGCCGGTAATCATCTTGACCCGGATCCCGGCGCCCTGGCAGATCTTGACCGCGGCCACCGCTTCCGGCCGCGGCGGATCGATCATCCCCTGCAACCCGAGAAAGACCAGGCCGGTGGTCAGATCTTCATGGTGAATCTCCGAGGTTTCCGGCCCCACCTCCTTGCTGGCCATGGCCAGCACCCGCAGTCCCTTGGCAGCCATAGCCTCCACCGCCCCCTGAATCTCGGAGCTTTGCAGGGAAACCGGGTTGCCCAGCGCGTCAAGCTGGCTGTCGCATCGAGCCAGAACCGCCTCCACCGCGCCCTTGAGATAGACCCGGCTGGTCGCCGCACCGGGCCCTGTCCCGTGCAGACTGGCCATGTATTGATGTTCCGATTCAAAGGGCACCGTGTCCAAACGGGGGCTTGCGGCCACGGTTTCCGGGCCGAGGCCGCCTTTGCGGGCCGAGGTCAGCAGCGCCCCCTCGGTGGGATCGCCATGCACCTGCCAGACCCCCCGGCCCGCAGACATTCCAGCAACGCCGGCGAGGTGCTGCCGGAAACAGCTTCCGGCGCCTCGATCCTGCCCTGCGTGGGGTTGTACCCGGTGCCGGTCACCGCGTACGCCAGGCCGCCGGCCACGATCTCCTGCACGGTCATCTGGTTTTCGGTGAGGGTGCCGGTTTTATCGGTGCAGATCACCGTGGTGGAGCCCAGGGTCTCCACTGCGGGCAGCTTGCGGATAATGGCCCGTTTTTGCGCCATGCGCGACACACCTATGGCCAGGGTGATGGTGACCGCGGCAGGCAGACCTTCGGGGATGGCGCCAACGGCAAGGGCCACCGCGGCCATGAAAATCTCGACAAAGGTCTGGCCCCGGAGAAGCCCGATCATAATGGTCAAGCTGGCCAGCCCCAGGATCACGTAGAGCAGGACATTGCTGAATTCGCTGATCTTGCGGGTGAGCGGGGTGGCCAGCGCCTCGGCCGTTGAAATCAACTGGGAGATCCGCCCCACCTCGGTTGCATCCCCGGTGGCCGTGACAATACCCCTGCCCTGACCGTAAGTGACCAGGGTCGAGGCATAGGCCATGTTCCGCCGGTCGGCCAGGACGGTGTCGCGGCCATGGAGCCCATGATCCTTGACCACGGGGGCCGACTCGCCGGTAAGCGCCGCTTCGGCGACCTGCAGGTCGCGCACCTGAAAGAGCCGCAGGTCGGCGGGAACCTTGTCGCCGCTTTGCAGAAAAACGATGTCGCCTGGCACCAGCTCCGTGGCCGGGATGCGCCTCTTCTCCCCTTGTCGCAGGACCGTGGCCTCGGTGGTCATGGTCCGGGCCAGGGCGGCCAGGGCGTTGACCGCCTTGGCCTCCTGAAGGTAGCCGATAACGGCGTTGACCAGCACCACCCCGAAGATGACCCCGGAATCCACCCACTCCCCGAGAAAAGCGGTGATCAGGCCGGAGGCGATGAGGATATAGATCAGGGGCTGATGGAACTGGAGCAGAAACCGGATCAGCGGCCCCTGCCCTTTCTGGGCGGTGATGGCATTGGGGCCGAACGCTTCCAGCCGGTGCTCGACCGCGAACCGGTCAAGCCCCCGCTCCCGGTCCGATTCCAGCAGCACCGCAACTTCGTCGATGGGCAGGTGGTGCCAGTGGCGGGCGATCAAATTCACATCTTCCATGGTCTCTCCTTATCTATTGCTACGGTCCGGCCCGATATCCCGGCCGACCTGATCTGCTTCCAATCCAAAAATGATACCACAGGAATATAGTTTGAACAATTAGAAAATATGGCTACAATAGTTCGAAATAAACGAATCGGAGACTCACCATGGAATGGCTCAACTACCACCATCTTTTCTACTTCTGGACCGTAATGCGCGAAGGCAGCCTGACCGCCGCCAGCGCCCGGCTCAGCCTGGCTCCCTCCACGGTCAGCGCCCAGTTGGGGAAACTGGAAGAATCCCTGGGCGGCAAGCTCTTTCAGCGGGCGGGCCGCAATCTGGAGCCCACCGACCTGGGCCGCCTGGTGTTCCGTTATGCCGACGAGATCTTCTCCCTGGGCCGCGAGATGATGGACACCATCCGGGGCAGACCCGCGGCAGGCCCCCTGTCCCTCAAGGCCGGAGTGGTGGACGTGCTGCCGAAGCTCATTGTCCGCCGGCTGCTGGAACCGGCCCTGCAACTGCCGGAGCGGGTGAAGCTGGTCTGTCTGGAAGACAAGGAGGATGCCCTGCTGGCGGAACTGGCCATGCACTCCCTGGATGTGGTGCTGAGCGATGCGCCCTTGCGGGCGGGATTGAGCGTCAAGGCGTACAGCCATCTGCTCGGCGAGTGCGGTATCACCTTTTTCGCGGTGGAGAAGCTGGCCGGAAATCTGCGGGAAAAATTTCCCCTTTCGCTCCACGAAGCACCCATGCTGCTGCCCATGAAGATGACCGCACTCAGGGGCGCGTTGGAGCGGTGGTTTACCACCCTCTCCATCCGGCCGGCCATTGCCGGGGAATTTGACGACAGCGCCCTGCTCAATGTCTTCGGCCAGGAAGGCGACGGCGTCTTTGTGGCGCCCACGGTCATTGAGCCCGAGATGTTGCGCCAGCACAAGGTGCAGGTTGTTGGCCGGACCCAGGCGGTGAAGGAACGCTACTACGCCATCTCGGTGGAACGGATCATCAAGCATCCGGCCGTAGCGGCAATTTTAGAAGCTGCCCGCCACAACCTCTTCATGACGAAATAAGCAACTCCCCAAACTGGGCCAGACTTTTACTCCGTTTAAGCTGCCGCGCCAGGGGCGCCACCTCGGGGTCGTGGACATGGCAGAGCACCTCCTTCATCTTGCAGAGGATCTGGTGCTCGCCGCAGAAAAGGGGCTGATAGCGACCCAGCAGCTCTTGCAGATAGTCGCGCAGCTCATTAACCTTGGCGGCCGGGGTCGATTCGCTGGGGCATCTGCCCCGCAGCCGTTCAAAAAGCAGGGGGTCGGCAATGGCGCCCCTCCCCAGCATCAATCCGGCCGCCCCGGTCTCGGCCAAAACCCGCCGGCCAATGGCCGCGCTGAAGATATCTCCGTTGGCGATCACCGGCAAGGAGGTCTGCCGCACCACCTCCCCGGTGATCCCATGGTCCGCCGCCCCGCTGTACATCTGCTTCACGGTGCGCGGATGGACCACGAGAAAATCGATACCGCTCTCGGCAAAGAGCGTCAGCAGGGAAAAAATCTGGGCCGGGTCGTCAAAGCCGGAGCGCACCTTGACGGAAAAACTGCCCCGGATCTCCCGGCGCAAGGCTTCGAGCATCCGCGCCAGGGCCAGCGGCTCGCGCAACAGGGCGCCGCCCGCGGTCTGGCTGGTCATCCGGCCATAGGGGCAGCCGAGATTGATATTGAGATGTTCGGCCCCCAGCTCCTGCACGGTGTTGGCCGCAGCCAGCAACGCCTCGGTGTCGGTGCCGATGAGCTGCACCACCAGCGGCACCCCGCCGTGAGTGCCGGCCACTTCCTGCCGGTCGTTGGCAGTTATATTCTTCTTGGTGCTGGCCTTGACCCGGACAAATTCGGTAAAAACCACATCAGGGCGGACCCGCTCAATGAACAAAGCGCGCAGGGCACGGTTGGTCAACCCCTGCATCGGGGCCAGCATCAGGGGCAGGCTTCCCTCCGCCCACGGCAGTTTGGTATTGGCATGCATCTCGCCCATCAACAATGACCCCCACAGTGTAAAAATCTCAGAATCTCGGTGCATACCCTGTCGGGGTCTGGCCGTCAAGACCGGCCTTGCCCTGGGCGCCGCCGAGATCATCCGTGGCAGCATGAATAAAAAATCCCTGCCCGGGCATGACCGGACAGGGATTTTCGCTATCGCCAAGGTCGTTACTGCTATTTCTTATACCAGCGCCCGTTTGCATCCTGCAGCCAATGGGTGGGCAGGGCAATCTCCGTAATCTGCTGGGCCCGCCGCCGTCCTACCAGATCGGCGGTGGTGCCCTGCTGCTTGGCAATGGCCTGGTAAACCTGCAGGCGGTCATCGTTTTCCGCCTGCACCAGCTCCGCCTTTTCCTTGGTTGCCCCAACAAACTGCAGATAGCCCAGATTGTCTTCGCCGATTACGCCCTTGTCCTTCAGGCCCACGATCTCCGGCAGCCTTGCGGCCATGCGTTCCTTGATGCCGTTGGCAGCGGCGCTTGCCACAGAGCAGAAAACCAGGAGAAAAATCAAACCTAAGAGCAGGGAAAAAACCCGTTGTCTTTGCATCTTCATCACCACTGTGTCTATTTTTTTATTTCTGCTGCTCCGTGGCAGCCTTGTCCAGATCGCCGAAGAAGTCATCCAGGGCCCGATCCACCTTGATGTTGACATCGATGGTGATGTGGATGGGTTTTATCTCGATGGGCGCCACCTGCACCGCATGGCGGGTGCAGCCCGACAGCAGCAAAAGGGCCAACGCCCCCAGCAGTGCCAATCTTCTTTTTCTCTTCATCACTACTCCTCTTTCCTCACTGGGTCATTTTATACAACTTCTGCATGCCGCCACCGTACTCCAGGATCTTCTCAAATGGCAACCGCAGGTTCAGATCAAGACGAATGGGATGGGTGACTCCCCCGGCTTCCCCCTCCGGCAGACGGGTGAAGCCGCCGAGCTGGCTATTGTACCTGAAAGGTATAGGCTGGGCCGGCTGACCGTCAAGTTTTATTTGCAGCAGAAGCGCATCACCCTCGCTGTTCAGCCGCACCTTGGCCCAATTGTAACGGAAATTTTTCAGGGCCTCACCGGCAAAATCAAGCTGGGAAAACTGCGGCGTCTCCTTGGGAATCCCCGCGGTCAACAGACCGCTATCCCTCATTCGGATAGTGCCGCCCTCACCTGGGGGGGAGTTGAGAAAACCATCGACAAACCGCACCCTGCCGTCGACAACCGAAAGGGGAATCCTGCCGTTCAGGGTGCCTTCCCCCTCCGCCCCCTTCATGCCAAACTGGGCAAGGAGGCTGGCAAGACTCAGACGGTCACAGAACAAGGTCAGCGCATAATCGTTGCGGGCTGTACTCAATCGCACTCCCCGGGAGGAAACATGGCCGCCGCACCAGGCAAAGCGGCCGCTCTCCAGCAGGAGAGCGGTGAGGGATTCTATCTGGAAGGCAAATTTCCCATCGGTAAGGGCAAGATCACCAACCTTGGCTGCGGCAAAGGTAAGGGGCTGGGCCGGCAGGCTCTTTTTCAGGAAAAGATCAGGCATTACCAGCGAAAGGCTGAGGCCGGAAACCGCAATCCCACGCTTGGGCAGTTCCAGGCGCGCATTGTCAAGCTGCAGGCGCAGGTTCCCGCTCTGTCCGCCCTTTTTGAAGGATCCCCCAGCCTGCAGTCCGAACTCGCCGGCAAGGGTTATCTCCTGCTTTGCCTTGACAAACCTCCCCAGATTAAAGGCCGTGAACTTCTGCCGGGGTGCGGAAAGGCGCAGGGCGCCGTGCAGTCCGCCCACGGTCGAGATGGACACCTCTCCCGTGATCTTGATGGCAACCCCGTCCAAGGCCTTGCTTGTGTGGCTGCCGACAAAGCCAATACCCTCTGCCCGCTGCTCTGTCGCAAGCACAAGCCCGCCCAGGTCCTGACCGTTGAGCCTGATCCGGGCAAGCCGCACCTTCCCCGCTTCCGCTCCCCCCTTTTTTCCCCCGGGCAGCGGCAGGGTTGCGGCAACCCCTGTCAGGCGCAGCTCCGTCTGACCATCCCGCACCGTCACCTCGGGCACATGCAGCTCCGCCTGCCTCCCCTTGCCCAGAGGCCCCCCCGGCATAACCGCAGCAATGTTGAGCTCCGGCAGCAGCAGTTCCCCCCCTTTATCCTGGCGCAGGACAAGGGAGGAGATGCTTGCCGCGAGCGTAAGCGCTGCGGACCCCTCCTTTTTCAACTCCAGGCCGAAGGCTTTACAGGCAAGGGGGGGACGGAGGTTTTTGCCTGCCTGCGAAGCTCCCTTGAGCGAAAAATGCCACCCAGACTGCTTGCTGAATCCTGCCTCAAACGCCCCTTTTGCGCGGATTCCCTCCTCTTTTTGCCCGGCAGGCCGCACGGAAAGAAGCAGGGAACCGGCGCCACTGCCTCCGTCGCCGGTAAGCACTCCTGCCCCCGCAAGCTCGGCAACGGTCAATTCAACCGGGGAGTGCACCACCAAGCCATTGCTTGTAAAATGAAATTTGTCCTCGGCAGCGACGAGCGAAAAAACAAAAGGCGGCCCCTCTTCCCCGGCTGCTCCCCCTGCTCCCCCTGCTCCCCCTGCTCCATTGATCCGCCAGATGTTGCCCTCGCCCCTGAGGAAGAATCGTTCAATCGCGCAATGCAGCGCAAAAAACCTGACTGCCAGCGGCTTCAACCCGAGCCTGCCCTCCGCGGCAAATTGCAGACTCCCCGCGAGATCCTGTCCCAGAACACCAGCCAGGGAGGCAAGCGGAAAATCCCTGGCTCCCACCTTGAAGCTGAGCACCCCCTCCGCCACTTCTCCCGTCAGGACGAGGGCAAGCTCCTGGCCTTCCGGATAGAGGGTGAGCGAACCAGCCAGCGGCGCACTGCCATCCCCCATCCCTTGGCGGTTTCCCTGGACAAACTGCAGTTGAAAAGGCAATTGCGCCATGCGGCCGCGCACCCCGCTGCGGAGCAGGCCGTTCTTGACCGTGAGCTGCCCGATGGTGCCGGGCAAGGAAAAATCCGTCTCTCCCGATTTCTTCCCGGCCCCCGCTTCGTTTCCGGAAAACCCCTCAAGGACAAAGCGGCCATCCCGCCACTCCCCTTGCACCACCACCCCCTCCAGGGCCAGGCGGTCTATGTGGCGGGCAAAAAGGCCTGACAGGGAATAGCTGAGCTGCAGGGAATCGAGGCGCAGTGCCGGCTTGCCGGGGTTCCCCAGAACAATCGCCTCAAGAGCGGCCCCGGAAATTCCGACCCGGCGCACCGTGCAGGAAAAGGGCTGACCCGGCAGGGATCTGGCCACCAGATACTCCATGCTTTTTTCCACCAGCAAAGGGAGGCTCAGCCACAGCAGAGCCCCAAGGGCCAGCAGCGCCACAGCCCCTCCGCCCAGAGCCCACCCAAGCCGTTTCACCATGCAACTCCTTTCCGGTTCGCCCAGAGTCAAAAAAACCTTCCTGCCACAAGGCAAGTGTAACAGAAAAGGCGGCCTGCTCCCGTCATTTTTTACCCCCTCCTCTTTCCCAAGACCCGCACCGGTGAGAGTCGGAGATCATCCCCCACTGCAAGGGAGCAAGGCGGAAATAGCCGCGCGCTCTTTCCGTCTTGGCAGGCTTTTAGCGAAGAGGAGAGTCCCGACTGTCTCGATTGTTCCGTGTGCCGAGGCACCTGGGTATCATTATCCGCGGCCGGCTCCCCCCGCTTAAAAGAACTGCGCCGGAAAGCCTGGCCATCCCAATATTTTTCAAGTATTGACAATCTCTTAGACGTATGGGATGTTTTTTATGATTGCTGGGGGATGACCGTGCTTCCCCGGTTTGGCTGGCAATGGAGTACGCGCTCTCCCCGAAATTTCCGGGAGGCTGGCTTGACTTCTTGATCCTTCCGTCGTGCGCCGCAATTGCAACCACGGGTTTGCGCCCATCATTCCCACCTGAATATTCAATACTTGTAAGGAGCTACGATGAACACTTTTACCAATCGGCTGATTCGCGCGGCAAAACTGGATATCCACCTCTATGAAGAGGTCGAGGCGGACAAAGGCACAATGCGCCAGGCCATGGCGGTGGTGGTTCTTTCCAGCCTCGCCGCCGGGATAGGCAGTATCTCCAACCTGGGGATCGCCGGGATCTTGCTCGGTACGGTGGGCGCCCTTGGCGGATGGTATGTCTGGGCCTATCTCGCCTATTTCATCGGCACCAAATTCCTGCCGGAACCGCAAACCGAAGCCGATCTTGGCCAGTTGCTGCGCACCACCGGTTTTTCCAGTTCTCCCGGCCTGATCCGGATATTGGGGCTCATTCCGGGACTGGGCACGGTGGTTTTCGTCGTGGCATCCGTCTGGATGCTGGTGGCCATGGTAATCGCGGTCCGGCAAGCCCTTGACTACACCGCCACCTGGCGGGCCGTGACAGTGTGCGTCATCGGCTGGATCATCCAGACCCTGATCCTGGTGCTGCTGTTTTCCTTGCTGGGCGGGCCACCGGCACTCTGATGCCGGGCCGGGGAAACAATCACCCCGGGCAGCGCGAAAATTCACCCAGCCAAAGGGACTTGCGCCAGGAAGCCCCTTTTTCAATACAGGACCAAAACCCATGACGCCACCGGACAAAAACGATACCCAAAACCGGCTGCTGTCCGAGGCCCGGCGCGCGCAGGAGAAACGGGCGCAGACCTACCGGGAAAAAGCGCTCAAGATGTATCCCTGGATCTGCGGCAGGTGCGGGCGGGAATTCAGCGGCAAAGCATTGCGCGACCTCACGGTCCACCACAAGGACCACAACCACGAAAACAACCCGCCGGACGGCAGCAACTGGGAGCTGTTGTGCATCTACTGCCATGACAACGAGCATGACCGCCAGAGCGTTGCCGACGCCTATGGCGCACTGCAGCCGGGGGAAAAACAGGAAGCGATCGCCACCTCGAACCCCTTTGCCGCCCTCGGCGCCTTGCTGAAGGAAAAAAAGTAGACCGCCACCCCGCTGCTAGCAGGATGTTGAAAAAAGCCGTCCTGGCTTTTTTCAACCACGATCGGCCAGAAGTGAATTCTGTCCGATCTCACAATTTCAACGAGTTAGAACTCGCTGTTAGCCCTCGACCAGCAACAAACCCCTGCTGGCGCCGGCAGCCTCGGTGCCGACCCCCTTGTGGATGACCAACTGCGTCCCCTCCTGCTGCCCGGCCTGGTAGGGATCTCCATACACCCGGGGTCCGGCATGCTGCACGGTGCGCAGGCGGGGATAGCGGGCCCGGTAGTAGCGGATCAGCCCCGGATCCGAGGCGCAGACCAGGCTGGAGGAAGTGTTGTCGCCGGTGGTGTGCATGACCTCTCGATCCTGGCGCGTGAGCTTTTCCCGAAAGCCGCCAAGCACCCCGAGCCGATAGGAATTCTTCTCCCGGCCCGTGGCCCCCGTGTTTTTCCGATACTCCTGCCAGAGATACTCCAGCCGGTGGATGAGAAAATGATAGACGTGGTCGGCCACGGCCAGGTTTTCCTTGGCTCCGGTCAGTTCGATCACCCGCAGGGTTTCGCCGCTTTTCGCCTCAAACTGCCGGGCGATGACCACGTTGACGTAAAAAAAATCCTTGAGGATTGCGGCAATGAGCCGCTGGTGGGCGGCGATCCGCTTGGCACCGGGGTGGATGATCAGATAATCATAATCCGTTGCCGCCTGGCGGTCGAGCCGCTCCAGGTTGTATCGGCGCAGGATGGCGTTGGCCTTGGCCATGGCCAGGGCAGCCTCGTGCTCGTTGGCGCTCTGGGCCAGGGCGAAAAGCTTCTCCACCCTGGCCAGCATGGCTCCGGACTTCTGGCCCTCCCCGCTAAGCAGCCGCGGGATTACCCCTTGGGCGGCGCGGAATTCGGGATGCACCCCCAGCCGGTCGCACGCCTCCTGAAAGGCCGGGCCGTGCGGCAGCTCATCCCCACGGCCCAGAACCTGCTGGACATACTGGTGGCTCATCTCATGCTTCAACACCTCCAGCACCACATCCCAGGAATAATCCCGGATCAGCCAGGAGGCCAGGCTGAGGGTGTCCAGCCCCGGCGACCAGGCGCCGGCCCGGCTCTGGCCCTCCCGGATCTCAAAGAGCGGCGGCCTGAGCTGCACCCGGTACAGCCAGCACAAATGGCGGTATTCCTGGGCCAACTGCCTGCGCCAACCCTCCATGAGGCGATTCTCTTTTTCGCTCACCGCTTCAGCCCTTGTACCCGGTATCCACCGGCAGATCCGGCTGGCGGGCCGAGGCCACGGCCAGCTCGTCGCAGCGCTCGTTAAAGGGATTGCCGTTGTGGCCCTTGACCCAGTTGAAGGTGATGTCCAGCCCCTCGATGAGGTCCAGCAACTGCCCCCAGAGATCGGGATTGACCGCGGGCTGTTTGTCAGCCTTGACCCAATCCCGTTTCCGCCACCCCTTGGCCCACCCCTTGCTGATCCCGTTCACCACATAGCTGGAATCGGAATAGAGCGCCACCGGCTTGTCGCGGTATTCCAGCTCGCGCAGGGCCACGATGCAGCCCATCAGCTCCATCCGGTTATTGGTGGTCAGACGGAAGCCGCCGGACAGCTCCTTGCGCTCACCGTTGTAGACCTGCACAATGCCGTAGCCGCCCGGCCCGGGATTGTAACGGGCGCCGCCGTCGGTGTAGATGGAGACCACACCGTCCTTGGGGGAGGTATCCCCTGCCTGCGGAGTAGTTTTCGTCGCGGTTTTGACGCTGCCCGGACCGCCCTGGCCCGAGGTGGGATTCTTCAGCCACGCCTCAGCCTCGGCCCGGGTGGCAAAACCCTTGAATCTGGCGCCCTGAAAGCCGATGACCTGGGCCTGGGCCTTGGGCCAGTTATCGTAGATGCCAGGCACCCGCCCAGCCAGGATTGCGTAAAATTTCTTTGCTGCCATTTCTGAGTTGTCCTTTTTTACTGATTATCAAGCAATCCCAACAGGTTTTTGGTCCTTAAATCCCATTGTCACGCAGCCGAGCACCGGAGAGGCTGCCGAAAAAGGGCTTTGCACTGTTTGAGGCGCAGCCGAGTTTGCAAAGCCCCGGCAGCATCGAGGAGTACCCCATGCGGGGCATAAACTCCGGGAATCCCGCCAGCGGCGGGACAAGTGGCGGGGTGCCTTTTTCTTGTTTCTTCTTTTGGGCAAGCAAAAGAAGAAAAAGAACCCGGCAGAAAGGCTATCGTCACTTTCTCCGAAAACCCCATCACTCCACTATTTCATCACAATGCGACAGCCAAACCCCGCACTCCCTCTTGCCCCATTCCCCAATTTCAACTATGTTGCCCAAGCAAGAATACACCATCGTCGCAAAGCCGCAAATGGCGATGCGCCCATTACCTTTGCAACCAGGGGAAAAGAATGAAACTCTTTGTTACGCCCAAGGGCGACCGTTGGCTTTGCTCCGAATGTGAAAAGGAGTTCGCCGAGACCATCACCAACGAGGGGTGGCGGGTGGCCTTTTCAAAAATCGACCCCATGCTCCGCTGCTCCGAATGCAAACATGGCGATATCGAGATCTTTGATTGATCCCGCTGTCCTTGAAAAAATTCAAGAAAATATATATCGAGATCACCAACCGCTGCAATCTTGCCTGCAGCTTCTGCCTTCGAAGCAACCGGGCCAAAGCCTTCATGCGGCCGGAAAATTTCCGCGCCATTCTGGGCAGAATCAAGGATCACACCGATCACCTTGCCCTGCATGTGCTGGGCGAACCGTTATTGCACCCGGAACTTGACGAGATCCTCGCCCTCTGCCAGGAACACGCCCTCAAGATCAATCTGACCACCAACGGCACTCTGCTGTCCCAGCGCCGGGAACTTTTACTGGCCAGTCCGGCCCTGCGCCAGGTCAATATCTCCCTGCACAGCTTCAGCGAACAGGATGGTGATCCAGCCCTTTCCGGCTATCTCCACGGAATCCTGAGTTTTATCCGGGAAGCCGAGGCAACCGGGCTGCTGATCAGCCTGCGGCTCTGGAATCTGTTCCCAGCGAACACCACCCTTCCCTCTCCCAACGAAACCATCCTGAAGGCGCTTGAGGATAATTTCGAGCTGCCCGAACCGCTTGCCGACAGACTCACCCCGGGCCACGGCATCACCCTGGCCTCCAAGGTTTTCCTGAGCCAGAACCCCCGCTTCACCTGGCCCCATGCTCCGGCCCCGGATCTGGGCGACAAGGGAACCTGCCGGGGGCTCAAGAATCATATTGCCATTCTGGTGGACGGCACCGTGGTGCCCTGCTGTCTCGATGCCCAGGCGGATATCCCCTTGGGCAACATCCACGCGCAATCCCTTGCCGAGATCCTCGCCGGTTCCCGCGGCGAGGCCATGCGCACCGGCTTTTCCCAACGCCGCCTTACAGAATCCCTCTGCCGCCGCTGCACCTTCCGGCAATCCTTCTAAATCTTTCCCGCCAACTGCCCGCAGGCCGCGGAGATATCCGCGCCCCGGCTCTGCCGGATAAAGGTGTTGAACCCCGCGTCGCGCAGCACCTTCTGAAAGGCCAGGGTCTGGGCTCCGTCCGGGCAGGCGAATTCCGTTTCCCCGGAGCCGTTGTAGGGCAGCAGATTGATCCGGCTTGGGATCCCTTGCAGCTTTTCCGCCAGCAGCCTCGCATCGGCCAGCGAATCGTTGATCCCCTTGAGCATGATGTACTCGAACAAAATCACCTTCTTTTTTCCCAGCGGATACCTGCGGCAGGCCGCGAGCAACGCTTCCAGCCCGTAAGTTGTATTCACCGGCATCAGACTGCTGCGGACCGCGTCATCGGCACTGTGTAGCGACACGGCCAGATTGACCCGGATATCCCTGCCCAGATCGTCCATCCTCGGCACGATGCCGCAGGTGGAGACCGTGATCCGCCGCTCGGAAAAGCCGAGGCCATGGTCATCCATGAGGATCGTCAGTGCGGCCAGGAGATTGTCGTAGTTGGCCAGGGGTTCCCCCATGCCCATGAAAACCAGGTTGTTGAGCAGCTCCCGCGGGGTGGCCCGGTTGATGCCGCCCGCAACCATGTGGGTCATCACGGCCAGCACCTGGCCCACGATTTCGGCGGGACGCAGGTTGCGGATAAAGCCCAACCCCCCGGTAAGGCAAAAGCGGCAACCCATGGCACAGCCCGCCTGGGAGGAAACGCACAGGGTATGGCGACCGTCCTCGGGGATGAGCACGCTCTCGACCATGGCGCCGTCTTCGAGCCGAAAGGCGAATTTCTCGGTGGTGTCCACCGATTTTTCCACGGCAACCGGGGAAAGGCTGCTCATGGCGGCATGCTCGGCCAGCAGCGCTGTCACCTCCCGGCTGATCCCGAGGTGGGAAAAATCAAGAACCCCGGGACGGTGCAACCGGGCAAAAATCTGCTTGGCCCGCTTGACGGGCAGCCCCAATCCCGCGACAAACCCGGCCAGTTGCTCCAGGCTGAGATCGCGCAGATCGGTTGGCCCGCCCTGCGGGGAGGCAGTCTCCAGCCTGTGCGCACTCTGTTTTTTGTGCTCCTTATCCATGCACCCTCTGTACCATATTTCCCTCCCTGTTTCAAAAAATGATACCCTCGCACACAATGGCGCACGATCACCGGTACGCCACAGCCCCCCCCGCTCGAAAACCCTTGACGCAGCCGGACAAATAAATCAAATATACATTTAACTTATTTCAAAGGACCTATCCCGTGCGAAAACAACGAAGCGACGGCCAGGAAACCCGCCAGAATCTGCTGGCGGCCGCAGGCGAAATCTTTGCCGCCAAAGGCTTCCGGGAGACGACCATCGCCGAGATCTGCAAGCAGGCGGAAGCCAACACCGCCGCGGTCAGCTACCATTTCGGCAGCAAGGAAGCCCTGTATGTGGAGAGCTGGCGCCATGCCTTCACCCGCTCCTTAAGCATCTATCCCCCGGACGGCGGCGTCAAGGCCGAGGCCCCGGCGGAAGAGCGTCTGCACGGGCGGATCCGCGCAATCATGCGGCGGATCATCGACCCGCAAAGCCATGATTTCGACATCTTCCACAAGGAGATGGCAAATCCCACCGGGCTCCTGGCCACGGCCATGCAAGAATCGATGGAGCAGATATTCACAGGGCTCAATCGCCTGGTCTGCGAATTGCTGGACCAAAAGCCCGGCGCACACGAGGTGCAGCTCTGCGCCATGTCCATCCGGGCCCAGTGCTTCGGCCCTTTGCTCCACGCCCGGTGCCGTAAGAGTGTGCAGGGTTTGCCCACCACCGGCCTTGAACCCCTGCTCGAAGATGTGGAGCAACTGGCGGACCATGTCACCCGCTTCAGCCTGGCAGGAATCCGGGCGCTCCGTCCCCGGCATCCGCAACAATCCCACAATGAGGTTGGCCCATGAAACACCCAGGCAAAAAATCCCTCATCGCCCTCATCGCCGTGCTGTTCCTCGGCAGCCTGGCCGCCTGGCAGCTTACCCGGAGCCAGGAAAACAGCCTGGCCTACCGGACCGCCGAGCTCAAACGCGGGGATCTGGTGGTTACCATCAACGCCACCGGCACCGTGGAACCGGAAGAGGTCATCGATGTCGGCGCCCAGGTGGCCGGACGGATCGTCTCCTTCGGCAAGGACGCCAAGGAGAAAACCGTGGACTACGGCTCGCTGGTTGAGGCTGGCACGGTGCTGGCCCGGATCGACGATTCGCTCTACGCCGCGGACGTGGCCCAGGCCGAGGCCCAGCTCCTCTCCAACAAGGCCGGGTTGCAAAAGGCCAAGGCGGATCTCTTCAGAACCGAACAGGAGTGGAAGCGGGCGCAACTCCTCGGCCCATCCGAAGCCCTGTCGCAATCGAGTTATGAGGGGTACGAATCGGCGCATAAAAACGCACTGGCCCAAGTGGCGGTGAGCGAGGCCTCAATCCGCCAGGCCGAGGCGGCGCTCAAGCGCGCCCAACGCAACCTCGGCTACTGCACCATCACCTCGCCGGTCAAGGGCATCATCATCGACCGAAGGGTCAACATCGGCCAGACCGTGGTGGCGAGCCTCAATGCGCCGAGCCTCTTTCTGCTGGCCAAGGATCTTACCCGCATCCAGGTCTGGGTGGCGGTGAACGAGGCGGATATCGGCAAAATCCGCCCGGGCCAGCCGGTGACCTTCACGGTGGACGCCTTCCCCAATGAAACCTTCCGGGGCGAGGTGGGCAAGATCCGGCTCAACGCCGCCATGACCCAGAACGTGGTGACCTACACGGTGGAGATCACCACCGATAACGCTGACGGCCGGCTCCTGCCCTACCTCACCGCCAATGTCCTGTTCCAATTGCAAAAGCTGGAAAATGTTCTGCAGGCGCCCAACGCGGCCCTGCGCTGGAGCCCGCCTGTCAAGGAAGGCAAGGGGCCGGCCTCGGCAAAGACTCCGGCCGGCGGCAGCCTCTGGGTGCTGGACGAGAAGCGGACGCCCCGCAGGATCGAGGTCCAAGCCGGGCCCAGCGACGGGATCAATACCGCGGTGGAGAGCGCGGAGCTGCGCGAGGACATGCAGGTCATCACCGGGATACGGATGTCCGAGGCCGACAGGAACGGGAGCGGGGGCGGCAACCCCTTCACCCCCAAGTTCGGCGCCGGCAAGAAGGCCAAGGGAGAGAAGTAGGGCCGCCATGGAACTCATCACCCTGCGCTCCATTGAAAAAACCTATCAGATGGGCGACATCGCGGTGCCCGTGCTGAAAGGCATCTCCCTGTCCATCCGGCAGGGGGAGCTGGTCGCGCTCACCGGCTCGTCCGGATCCGGCAAGTCCACCCTGATGAATATCCTGGGCTGCCTGGACCGACCGAATGCGGGCGAATACTGGCTGGAGGGCCAGGAGGTCTCCCAGCTCTCCGCCGACGAGCGGGCCCTGCTCCGCAACCGCAAGCTGGGTTTTGTCTTCCAGAGCTTCAACCTGCTGGCCAGAACCAGCGCTCTCGAAAACGTGGCCATGCCGCTCACCTATTCCGCCGAAAACTTGAGCGAACGGGAGGCCAGGGAACGGGCTGCGGAAATGCTGAGCCGGGTGGGATTGGCCGACCGGCTGGACCATCATCCCTCCCAGCTTTCCGGCGGCCAGCAGCAGCGGGTGGCCATCGCCCGGGCCCTGATCAACCGCCCGCCGGTGCTTTTTGCCGACGAGCCCACCGGCAACCTGGATTCCAAAACCAGCGAAGAGGTGCTGCAGATGTTCGAGCGGCTCAACACCGAGGACCACATCACCATCATCATGGTGACCCACGATCCCAAGGTGGCCGGCCATGCCAATCGGGTGATCCGCATGGACGACGGGGTGATCCAGGGCGATGCACCCCCTGCGGCCGAGCCAAACCCGAAAACCCCGGAAGGCGCGCCATGATGATCTACACCACCGCCCGCACCGCCTTCCGCACCTTGCGCCGCAATCCCATGCGGGCCATGCTCACCACCCTGGGCATTGTCATCGGCGTGGCCGCGGTCATCGCCATGATGGAGATCGGCGCCGGCGCCTCGGGCGCTCTGAAAAAAACCATCGCCAGCATGGGAGCCAACGTCCTGGTGATCCGGCCCGGCACCGCCTCCAGCGGCGGAGTCTCCTTCGGCGCGGGCACCACCACCACCCTGACCCCGGAAGATTGCCAGGCCATCCTGCGGGAATGCCCCTCGGTGCGCAACGCCGCGCCCATGGTCCGGGCCCGCACCCAGGTGGTGTACGGCAACCGCAACTGGGTGCCCAACGCCATCTACGGCACGACCCCGGCCTAT
>PHAW01000204.1 GCA_002841785.1 Deltaproteobacteria bacterium HGW-Deltaproteobacteria-3
TTAAAACACCTTCAACATGGCACTGGTAAGAATCAGGTTAACAAAGGAGATCGGGATCAAAATCTTCCAGGAAAGATTGAGCAGCCCGTAAAAGGTTGTTCTCGGAAAGGTCCAGCGGATCCAGATGACGGTGAAGATCAGGAAATACATCTTGATCAGGAACCAGTGCACCCCGGGAAAAAGCCCGAAGGGGCAATCCCAGCCGCCCAGAAAGAGGATGGTGGCCACACTGGCGCCGATGACGATATTGGCATACTCGCCCATGAAAAAGACGCCGAAGCCCATGCCGGAATACTCGGTAAAAGCGCCGGCCACCAGCTCGCTCTCCGCCTCGGCCATGTCGAAGGGGGCGCGGTTGGTTTCGGCCAGCATACAGACAAAGAAGATCAGAAAGGCAATGGGCATCAGGGGGCTGGCGGAAAGGTTGAGGATGTTCCAGTTCCAGAAGCCGCCCATCTGCAACCCGACGATCTTGGAAAGATTCATGGTGCCGCTGATCATCACCAGGGTCACCACCGTGACCAGCATGGGAATCTCGTAGGCCACGTTCTGGGAAACCACACGGGCCGCGGAGATAACCGCGTATTTGTTGCGCGAGCCCCAGGCGCCGAGGAGAAGCCCGAGGACGTTCACCGAGGCAAAGGCAAAGATGACCAGCAAGCCGAGATCAAGCTCCCTCGCCACCAGCGTGTCGCTGAAGGGGATGGTGACAAAGCTCATGATCGCGGGGACCATGACCAGGATCGGGGCGATCTTGAACAGGACCGGATCAACCCCGGCCGGCACGATGAGCTGCTTGGTCATCAGCTTGATGCCGTCGACCAGGGGCTGGAGCAAGCCGAAGGGGCCGACCTCCTTGGGCCCGATCCGGCGTTGGATATGCGCGGCTTCTTTGCGTTCCAGCCAGACCAGATAGGCGGCGTTCAGGGCGGCGAAGGCGATGACACCAACGAGGAATGCCAGCAGCCGTATTATTTCAGGATCCACAGTCATAACGAAACTCCTTGGGAACTTCCATAATCAAACAAACACCGCTTATCTGTCTATCTCGGGGATGACCAAATCCAGGCTTCCCATCAGGGCGAGGGCGTCGGGCAGCAACATGCCCTGACAGGCCTCGCCGAAGAGGCTCAAATTGGAAAAGGTTGGGGAACGGAGTTTCAACCGGTACGGGGTGTTGCTCCCGTCGCTGACCACCCGCACGCCGAACGAACCGCGCGCCGTTTCCACGGCATGGTAATAATCGCCCTTGGATGGCTTGAGGATCTTGGGAACCTTCTCCGCCATGACCGGGCCTTCGGGGAGCTTATCCAGCGCCTGCTCGATAATGCGCAGACTCTGTTCGATCTCATCCATCCGCACCATGTAGCGGGCCATGGAGTCGCATTGGTCGTACACCGGGACCTCGAAGTCGAATTCCGGATAGATGGAATACGGCTCATGCTTGCGCACATCAAAATTGATGCCGGAGCCACGGCACACCGGGCCGGTTGCCCCGTATTTGCGGCACATTTCCGCGGAAATCGGGCCGACCTCCTGGAGCCGCTTCATCAGGATGATGTTCTTGGTGACCAGATTGTGGTACATGGGCATCCGCTCGCGCAACCGCTTGATGAAGGCCCTGGTCCCGGGAACAAAGTTGTCGTCGATGTCGTTGTACACCCCGCCGAAGCGGAAATAGCAGTAGGTGAGGCGCGAGCCGGTCACGGACTCCAGCAGATCGAGGATATGCTCCCTGTCGTCAAAGGCATAGAGCAACGGAGAAAACCCGCCCAGATCCAGGATAAAAGCGCCGAACCAGAGAAGATGGCTGGAAACCCGGTTCAGCTCGGCGGTGATCACCCGCAGGTATTCGGCCCGCTCCGGCACCTCGATGCCTGCGGCCCGCTCCACCACGGAGACATAGCCATGGTTGTACGCCAGGGCGTGGAGATAATCCATCCGCCCGGTGTTGGGCAAGAACTGGGCCCAGGTCCGGTTCTCGCCCATCTTTTCGTGCATGCGATGGATGTAGCCCAGAACCGGCTCCGCCTCGGCGATATACTCGCCGTCCATGGTCAGCTTGACGCGCAGTACGCCATGGGTGGCAGGATGCTGGGGCCCGAGGTTTAGGACAAATGTTTCTTTGGCTTCACTTTCGGCAAAGGCGCTCATGGGCGGAAATCCTTCAGCAAAGGATGATAATCGGCATCTTCCGGCAACAGCAACGGCACGAGATAGGGGTGGCCGACAAAGGTAATGCCGAAGAAATCATGGGTTTCCCGCTCATGCCAGTCGGCGCCGGGATAGATCTGCGAAATGGTGGGGACCTCGGGCTTGCTGCGGGGCACCCGGGTTCTGATCGTCACCCGGCAGAGCGATTCGTAATGGTTGAAGTCGTACACCGCCTCCAGCGCGTCTTCGGGAAGCTCTCCCGGTTCTGCGGCCGACTCGGCAGGGGGAGCTTCCTCTCCCGCCGCGGCAGCAGCCTCGGCCTTGGCCTTGGCTTCGGCGGCAACTTTCGCCTCCGCTGCCTTGCGCAGGGCAGCCTGCTCTCCCAGCCAATCCACGCCGGTGACCGCCTCGATGAAAAATCCCTCCGCATCCAGCGCCGAAACGGCGGCGACAAGCTGCTCCGGGGCAACCTGCACGTCCAAGGCAAAACCCTTGCGGGCGTAATCCGTTTCGCTTACGGCTCCGGCCCCGATGGCGGCCAGTTTCTGTTTGATCGCGGCACAATTCATGATCAGCCCACCTCCACTCTTGGCCACCTGCGGGAACCCGTCACCTTTTCCTCCAGCTCCAGAATTCCCTCGATCAAGGCCTCCGGCCGGGGCGGGCAGCCTGGGATGAAGACATCCACCGGGAACAGCTTCTCGGCGCCCTCGACAATGCCGTACTGGCCTTCAAAAACAAAGGGTCCGCCGGAGATGGCGCAGTTGCCCATGGCGATGACCCATTTGGGTTCGGGCATCTGGTCGTAGAGGGTTTCCACGGCAGGGGCCATCTTCTTACTGATGGTGCCGGCGACGATCATCACATCGCACTGGCGGGGGGAGGGCCGGAACACCTCGGCGCCGAAGCGGGCCAGATCGAAGCGGGAGGCGCCTGTGGCCATCATCTCGATGGCGCAGCAGGCAAGGCCGAAGGTCATGGGCCAGAGAGAGTTGGCCCTTCCCAAGGCAAGCAGCTTGTCAAGCTGGGCAAACTGCGTTCCCACTTGAACACTCCCTTTTTCCAAGCATAGATGATTATCAGTGACAGAATTCCGACAAAGATCAGGATCTCGACAAAGGCCCGGAGATCACCGATATTGAGCCCGGCCTGTCCTGTTTGGTTATAGACAAGGGCCACCGGGAACAAAAAGAGGATATCCACGGCAAAGGCCACAAACATCAGGGCATAGAGATAATAGACGATGCCGAAACGGATCCAGGCGTCGCCGATGGGCTCCATGCCGCATTCAATGAGTTGCTTTGTTTTTTCCTTGGTGTTTCTGGTGGAGCGGGGAGCCAGGAGGAGGGCAATGATGAACGGACCCACCGCAAAACCCAGGCCACCCAAGAAAAAAGCCGCCACATAGAGAAGATCAAGAGTTGCCTGCTGTTCCACGACTGTATGCTCCTTAGGTTGAAGCGCATTATACGAATAGCTTCCGACCTAAATAGCCCCATCAAAAATCGATGTCAAGCAAATACTGAATGGGTATTCAGAAAAAGCGCCCCCCAAAAATTTTCAGGAAGTTAAAAGCACAGAGCCCAACCGGCATTCCCCCTGCATCCGAGGAGGAAGAGGAAAATAATTTACCACAAATTCAAGGTGTTACCCACGGTACAAGTACTGTGGCGGCAACTACCTAGCCTGCTGTTTTTTTATCGTTTTTTTTACATCGGTGCGGCGGCTGTTCGACCCAGCAACTCGAGAAGCCGTTGATGGATGTTATCAAACCCGCCATTGGACATGATGGCCACCACATCGCCCGGACGGGCGCTGCCATCAAGATAGGAGAGAACGTCTTCGGTAGTGGAGAAATATCCTGCTGCCAGACCTCGGCTTGCCAAGTCGTCAACCAACCGGCGGGAGGAAAACCGTTCGGCCTCCGGGATATTGGCAAGGGGCGCAGGCTCGCGCACCAGGACCTCTGCCGCGGCGTCAAAGGCGGAGGCGTAAGCCTCCTGAAAAACCTTGCGCCTGCTGGAGTTTGTCCGGGGTTCGAAAACAGCCACCAGACGGCGTCCGGCATAGGCGGCGGCCAGAGCGGCCAAGGTTTCCCGAACCGCGGTCGGATGATGGGCGAAATCGTCGATCACCGTCACCCCCCGCGCCACGCCGCGAATTTCCTGTCGCCGCCGCACCCCTTGAAATTTGCGCAACCCCCGGGCAACCTCCTGTCGGCCAAAGCCCAGAATATCAAGGACCGCGATCACCGCCAGAGCATTCAAGGCATTGTGCCGGCCGGGCAGCACGTTTTCGTAACCGCCGAAGGCAACACCGCGCCTGCTGACCTGAAAGGAGGTGGCTTCCGGGCGGACCAGCAGATCCGTGACCCGCCATTCGCACTCTTCGGAACAGCCATAGCCGATCACCGTGCACCGTGCCCCCCGGCATACCTCCCGGACAACCGGGTCGTCCCAGCATGCCACCAGAAACCCGTCCGGAGGCATGGCGGCGACGAGCTTGGCAAAGGAGACCTTTATGGCCGCAAGATCATCATAGATGTCCGCATGGTCAAACTCAATGCTGGTCAGAATGGCGATCTGCGGCCGGTAATGGAGAAACTTGGGACCCTTGTCGAAAAAGGCCGTGTCGTACTCATCGCCTTCGGCGACAAAATATCTCCCCTCCGCCACATTGAAGTTCCGGCCAAAGGCCTGCACCAGACCGCCGATCATGAAACTCGGCTCCGCCCCGATTTCACGGAGCAGGCTGGCCAAAAGGGAGGAAGTCGTGGTCTTGCCATGGGTTCCGGCAACCACCAGGGAGGTCTTGTCACGGATAAAGAAGTGGCTCAGGGCCTGGGGAAAAGAGACATAGGGGATGCCGCGTTCGGCCAGGGCCAACGCTTCCGGGTTTTCCCGCCGGATGACATTGCCGACCACCACCAGATCCGGGCGCGGCGCAAGATTGTCCGGGGAATACCCGGGCTGGACAACGATACCCTGCCCGGCCAGAAAATCACTCATGGGGGGATAGACCTGCTGATCCGAGCCGGTCACGGTAAAACCTGCACTTTTCAGCATGCCGGCCAGGGCGCCC
>PHAW01000205.1 GCA_002841785.1 Deltaproteobacteria bacterium HGW-Deltaproteobacteria-3
TCTCGAGGGGTTGACCTTTGACCAGATAGGGGTCGAAGTGGCAACCTTCTGGAATTTGTCCGACAAGGTGTGCGCCGCCATGAACCCCAACCCCTCGGAGCCTCAGAACACTTACGATACCCTGGGCTATCTGAAGAATGTAGCGAATTTTTCCAACAAGCTCATTGAGTATGTCTGTGACGAAAGGGATATCGGAGGGCTCATTCGCCAGTTCGGCGAGGTGCTGTCCTTAAGCACGGAAGAGGCTGTGGAGCGGGTCAACAGAACGGTTGATGCCTCGGAGGACATCTCCGAGTCCATTCGCTACGGGCTTTCCAAGCTGAAAATGCGCAGCCGGTTGCGGGGCCTTGAAGAGGCGATCAAAGATCCAAAGGCCGCACGGAAGAAAAAAGCGCAAAGCGAAAAAGCGGAGGGTGGGGAGGAGCCCGTCAGAGCAGGAGGGGAAGTCCCGGAAGAGCAAGGCATTCAAGAGCTGGATGAATTGCCGGTCAGCCCGGATAAATCCATCAACGATTTTATCCATGATATCACCGAAACGCTGATGGGTCCTTTCAATCTCAATGATTTTTACATCAACCTGCTGGAGGGGCTCTACCGAGGCATTGGCTTTGATCGGGTGCTTCTCGCCGTGATCAGCGTGCAACCGACGCGCCGGGTTTTGGTCGGCCGCTTTGGCTTGGGTGATATCGATCCGGCCGGAATCGCTCGATTCGAGCATGATCTTGCCCCGAGTGAGTATATCATTCCCAAGTCTCTCAAGACATGCAAGGATATGGCCATTCCCCCCAATGCTCCGGATGCTTTTCCCGAGAGCCTTAAGTTCTTTGTGAAAGATCGGACCGTATATCTTTTCCCCATCTGCCTCGATGACAAGCCCATCGGCCTGATCTATCTTGATCGGAAAAAGGGCCGGCCAAAACTCGATTCAAACCGGATCAAGGCCACCCGGTTATTCCGTGATTTCGCGGTGATGGCGATCCGCAAACTCCGCAGCCGCAAGCAATAATCATCGCTCTGTCCCACCGCTTCATTCCCGGCGTCACGCAGAACAGTTTCCGGTTCTCACATCTTCTCTATGCGGGCGATTTTATTTTTCAGATCCTGTACCTTGGTGTAGAGAGGATCCTTTTCCGGGAGGCCTTTAAGCGCCTCGGCGATGTGGAAGCGGGCCGTGCGGCTTGATCCTTCATAGTAATGATACAGGCCGAGATTGTAGTGGCCCAGGGCTTTGTTGCCAAGGGCAGCCCTGATCCTGCCGATCTCCTGATAGAGTTTTGCATAGGTCGGCATGCGTTCGCTTAAGTTTTCATAGATGAGCACTGCCTGGGCCAATTCTCCCCCCTGTTGCAGGGCCTTGGCAAGATAATAGGCGTTGTATGCCCCGCCGGGATCCTGCCTGTGTATTTCCTGGAAGATTTCCAGGGCGGCTTTTGTTTCTCCTGCTTCAAGCTTTAATCTGCCGAGATCTGTTTTAAGGATCTGCTTGTCCGGGTACCGGACAATGACCTTTTGGAGCGCCTCTTCAGCCTTTTGGTAGTCCCGGTTTGCCAGATAGGCTTGGGAGAGGCCGAAGAAAACCATGGGGTCGTCCTGGAGGATGCCCGGCTCTTCCGCTCTGTTTTTCAGAATGGGCAGGATCGATTGCGTTTGCCGGGTAAGGGTTTGCACCCTGTATTTGAATCGTTGGTAGGCGAACTCGTCCCGTGCTTGGATTTTTTTCTCCGGATCCTGTAGGATGAGGTCTTCAATGTAGCCGATTCTGTGTTCCGGCTCCGGATGGGTGAGGAGGTAGGTCGGAACCTGTTTGCGGTGATAACGGCTGACCCGGCGCATTTTTTTGAGCATGTTCACCATGTCCGCCGGATCGCGTTGTTCTTCTTGCATCCATTTGTAGGACAGGCGATCCGCTTCTTCTTCGTCCGCGCGGCTGAATTGGAGGTTTGCGGTAAGGCCGCCGGCCATGGAGCCGGTGACAATGGCCTGAGAAAGGGCGCCCTGGCCGAGGAGCAGTCCTGCCAGCATCAGAGCTGTGGTGCCGGCATTGAGTTTTCCCGATTTGCTGATCCGGTCGGCGATATGCCGGCTTGCCGCATGGCCGATTTCGTGGGCAAGAACGCTGACCAGTTCGCCTTCCGTGTCACACAGATCAATGAGGCCTGAATGGAAAAAAATCAGTCCGGACGGGGCGGCAAAGGCATTGAATTCCTTGTTGTCGATGATGAAAAAATGATAATCAAAGAACTGTGGCCCGGCGAGTTGCAGGGTCTGTTGTCCGAGGTTGGTGACATATTCGGTCAGGTCCGGATCGTCAAGAAGGGTAAATTCCTTGCGGACGATGGAGAGGAGCTTTTCGCCCACCTCCCGTTCCTCGCCAATGCTGAAAGCCTGCGCAGGAGGCGGGGAAAAAGGGGTCAGCGGCAGATTGCCGAGCAGGAAAACAGCGCAGACGATGTATGCGGTGAGGCGTTGGAAGGTGGTGTTATGAGTCATGTGAAATATTCGGCCGACCTGTGATAAAGGGAGTGTTTGGGGTCCATTTCCACATACTGTTGATAGTATAATGACGAACGGCCGTTCACGCCACCATTTGTTCCGTTCTCCCCTTTGGGCAGCTCGATCAATGCAATACTCGGACAACCCTTTGCTCAAAAAACGCACAATTGAAATGGTGTGACCGCCATAACGGGCCGTCACGAAAGAGCCGGAAGCGGAAAGAGTGTTCCGTAACGGCCCCTAATCCTGTATAGAGAGCCATATGCTGAAGGAACTCATCATCACCAATCTTGCCCTCATCGAGAAACTGCATGTTTCTTTTACCGAAGGGCTTACGGTGCTTACCGGGGAGACCGGGGCGGGAAAATCCATCATCCTGCAGGCCATTCATCTGCTGGGAGGCGGAAAGGCCGCTGCCACCTGGATCAGAAGCGGGGCGGAGACGGCAACGGTTGGTGGTCAAGCGGGTTGTTTCCCTGAAGGGCGCCAGCCGGTATTTCATGAATGGCAGCCTGGCCACGGCCAAGGCAGTGAGCGAGGTGATGGAGAACCTGCTCAGCGTTGCCAGCCAGCACGATCACCAGCAACTGCTGCAGCCCCGCAGCCATCTTGATTGCATTGACGCGGTTGGCGGCCTCTGGCCCCAGCGGCTCGCCGTTTCCCAGCGCTATGACAAATGGGTGGAAGCCAGGGAGTCATACCAGGCCCTTGCGGCCAAGGAGAGGGACAAGGAGCAGCGGAGGGACTTTCTCGCCTTCCAGGTCAAGGAGATTGAGGAGTCTGCGGCCAGTCCCGGCGAAGATGCGGCCCTGGTGCTTGAGCGTGACCGGTTGCGGGCCTCCGATGATTTGATCGGGCTTGGGAAAAAAAGTTGGCATCTTTTGGCCGAGGCGGTCAACACTCCGCTTTCCGTGGTGCGTAAAAACCTGGCGCAGATGGCTGCCTTTGATCCTAGCCTTGCAGGATTGGCCGAAGAGGTGGCTGGAAATTGTTTTCAACTGGAAGACCATGTCCAGGCAATCCGCAACTATGTGGAGACCCTTGCCAGCGACCCGGCGCGTCTCGATGTCGTGACGGCGCGTCTTGACCTGTTGCAGCGGCTTAAAAGAAAATATGGCGGCGAGCTTGATGCGGTCATTGCTTTTGGCCGGGAGGCCAAGCAGGAGCTGGCGGAACTTGAGGCGCTGGATGAACGGCTGGCTTGTCTGGAGAAAGAAGTGCGGCACAACGAAACCGCCCTTGCCGAGGCGGCGGCCTTGCTTTCCGAGGGCCGTCAGGCAGCGGCGCAGGAGCTGGCCGGCAAGATTCGCGCTGCTCTGGCCGCGCTCTGTTTTGAGCAGGCTGTTTTCGAGATCTTCTTTAAGGAACCGGCCCGCGGGATGGGGGGCATTTCCAGGCTTGGCTGGGATCGTCCTGAGTTCATGTTTTCCGCCAACCAGGGCGAGGAGCCGAAGCCCCTGGCCAAGGTTGCCTCGGGCGGGGAGCTGTCGCGGTTGATGCTGGCATTAAAGACGCTTCTGGCCCAGAAAGATCAGGTAGACACGGTTATTTTCGACGAAATCGATGCCGGGATCAGCGGCAAGGCGGCAGAGGCCGTGGCCAGGAAGATCCGGGAGCTGTCCGGGCATCACCAGGTTTTTTGCATTACCCATCTCCCGCAGATTGCTTCCCTGGCCGACGAGCATTTCCTGGTGCAAAAATCCGTGGTCGATGCACGCACCAAAACCACGATCATTCCCCTTTCTCCGGAAAAACGGGAGCAGGAGCTTGCCCGGATGCTGGATGGCGATTCCGTCAGCGAGCAGACCCTGGCCTATGTGCGTACGCTCATGGAGCGGAAGGGTGCATTATGACCCGGGCCCTGGCTCTTTTTTCCGGCGGGCTGGACAGCATCCTCGCCTGCCGGGTAGTGGCGGCGCAGGGTATTGCGGTACAGGCGGTCAAGTTCGTTACGCCATTTTTCGGGTACGAGCTCCTGGCCAAGGAGGAGCACTATGCCCGAATGGTCCGGGAAAGCTATGGCATCGAGGTTGTCCTCCGCGATGTGAGCGAACCCTATTTTGCCATGCTCCGCAATCCTCCCCATGGCTATGGGAAGAATTTCAACCCCTGCATCGATTGCAAGATCCTTCTGCTCAGGGAGGCAAAAAGATTGATGGAGGAATTTGCCGCCTCGTTTCTCATTACCGGCGAGGTGCTCGGCCAACGCCCCATGTCCCAGCGCCGCGATACCCTGCGAGTGATTGAGCGGGACAGCGGCTGTGAGGGGATTCTCCTGCGGCCGCTGTGCGCCAAAACCCAAGAGCCGACCAGGGCGGAACGGGATGGGTTGGTGGATCGGGAGCTTCTTCTGGATTTCAACGGCAGGGGGCGCCAGCCGCAGATGCAACTGGCCGGGCAATTTGGCATCACGGATTATCCCCGTCCCGCCGGAGGTTGTGTTCTCACCGAAGCGGACCAGGCAAAACGGATTGCCTGGTATTATGCCCGCTATCCCGAGATCAGGCTCAATGACATCCGCCTGCTCCTCTTCGGCCGCCATTTCCAGTTGCCCCATGGCGGTTGGTTCGTCCTTGGCCGCGATGCAGCCGAGAATGCGCGGCTTGAGGTTTTGCATGATCCGGGCGACTATCTGGTGCACATGCCGGAGCGGTCCGGGCCGATGGGGGTTTTGCACGGGGCGGTCCATCCGGACGATTTTGCCGCGGCTGCGGGATTGGTGGTGCGCTTCGGGAAAAAAATGGCCGGCGCATCATCTGCGGCAACGGTGCTGTTTGCTTCGAGGGGAGAAGAGCTATTTCTGGTTGCGGAGCCGCTCGCCGATGCACTTTTTCAGGCGTGGTCGCTGTAGGCGGGAGAGGATCAGGCCAGGCCGTATTTATGCATTTTGCTGAGCAGGGTTTTGCGGGTGATGTTCAGGCGGCGTGATGCTTCACTTTTGTTACCCCCTGTTTCCGCCAGGATGTTAGTGATGACGATCTGTTCCGCCTCTTCAAGAGAGCCGGGGGAAGTTGCGGCAGAGGCGAATGGCGGCGGCGTCCCGTTTTTCATGGCGAAACGCTGTACCGGGATGGGCAGGGATTCTTCATCCAGGTAGTCGCCGCGCATGAGGATAATGCCCCGCTCAATGGCGTTTTCAAGTTCCCGCACATTGCCGGGCCAGGGATAGTTGAGAAGCAACGCCATGCAGCGCGGCGTAATGCCGGAAACCTGGCGGTTGTTTTTCTTGGCAAATTTTTCCACGAAATATTCGGCCAAAGGGGAGATGTCTTCGCGCCGTTCCTTGAGGGGGGGAACATGCAGGGGAACCACGTTGATCCGGTAGTACAAATCCTCCCGGAAGGTGCCCATTGTCACCTCTTCCTCCAGGTTCCGGTTGCTGGCCGCCAGGACGCGCACATCAACGGCAATGGTTTCCTGTCCTCCAACCCGTTGGATCTCATGCTCCTGCAA
>PHAW01000206.1 GCA_002841785.1 Deltaproteobacteria bacterium HGW-Deltaproteobacteria-3
CGATGCGGCCCGCTCTCCGGACAATTTGTAAATTGCGTCCTCAAGCTGGCGATTTTTCAAAAAGGCGATGGACCTGGGGATGACAACCATTCCCAGGCCAAGCAGAATGGCGAGGGAGACGAGGGTGGCCACGCGGCCGAACCCCATCCCCCGTTTTTTCACCCCCAGAACCCGCTCCCGCTTTTCCCGGTACTTTTCAAGATCGTACGCCATCAGCAGTGTTGCTCCTTACTTTTTATATGTGCAATACCAACTGTTCCGGTCGATATCGGCCATGGCAATCACCAGCATGTTCCCTTCAATGGTTCTGTTCAGGGGAGCCGGATTGCAGCCTCCTTTCACCTCGTTGATCCTGGCCGAGGCAAAACGCATGCCGCAGTTGAGACAGACCATCTCATCACCGCTCTGCTCGTAGCCCTTGCCCGCACGGTAACAAACATCGCAGGCGTCTATGGCCGACCGGATAACGCCGTCTTTGCTTTTCAGCACAAAAAAAGTCACCATCACCCCGTCGCCGGCCTGCACCTTGAAATGGTGGGCTTTGCCGTCATCAATGGACGCCACGGGGATTTCCAGCCTCCCCTTGGCCGGGGTCAGGGTCTTTACCTTGCTTCCCCACAAACCGGCCATGGCCGCACCGGCCAGCACCACGGACATCGTAACCGCCACAATCACTCCAGCCGTTTTTTTCACCGCGCCTCTCCCTGTTTCCATTTTTCGGCATCAGTACCGCCAAACCTTTTCCTGAACAGCTCCCGCCAGGACGCCGCCGTTGCAGAACAGACGTTTTGATCGCACTCGGAACAGGCCTGCGCCCTTGGCTCTCCGCCGGTCATTCCAGTGTGCGCCCGCACCACAAGCGTGGTGTTTTTGGACTTCCAGACAGTAAAATGGGCATTGCCAATCCCCCACCAGATCCCGGCCAGGATGCCAAGCAACCCCACTGTTCCAAAGATGTATCGCTTCCCGCGCCCGGTTCTTGCACCCATTCCCGCAGCCTGCCTCCTTTCAATGCCATCCACAGACAAAGCAAGGCCCATGCCACCGCGACACAGAAAACGGCAGCCCTTTTCCCGGCAGGTTTTACAGGCGTGACTCGAAAATGAAAGCGATGGAGACAGTGAAGATATGGAGAATATTCGCCAAGACGCCTACAGAATATTCTCCACTGAACAAGGACAATCAGATTTTGAATTTTTCCAGACGATAGATCAGGACATGGCGGGGAATCTTCAGCAGTCGGGCAGCCTCGGAGCGATTGCCGTTGGCCTTGGCCAGAGCTTTTCTAATCAAGCCCTGCTCAACCGCTTCCAGGGAAAGCCCCTCATCCGGGATTTCCGGAATCCCGTTTCCCATTGCAGGCTGGGGGCAGGCAGCAAGCTGAAGTTCATCGGCCTCGATGAGCACCCCCCTGCGCAGGATAACCGCCCGCTCGACAATATTTTGCAGCTCCCGGATATTGCCGGGCCAGAAATGCGCCTTGAGCCTGGCCAAGGCTTCGGCGGAAAAGCGCACCCCGGCGGGAGCTCCCACTTTCAGGAGAAAATGCGTCACCAGCCCTGGAATATCCTCCCGCCGTTCCCGCAGAGGCGGAAGATGCAAAAGAATTACCCCCAGCCGGTAATAGAGATCCTCCCGAAAGGTTCCCTGGCCGATGGCTGCATAAAGATCCCGGTTGGAAGCGGCAATCAGCCGGACATCCACCGCTTCCGGCGCATCCGCGCCGACCGGGGAGACCACTCTTTCCTGGATGGCGCGGAGCAGCTTGGCCTGCAGGTCCAGCCGCAGCTCGCCGATTTCGTCCAAAAACAGGGTGCCGCCGGCTGCGGCTTGAAACCTCCCTGTGCGGTTGCTCACCGCCCCGGTAAAGGCGCCTTTGACATGGCCGAAAAGTTCGCTTTCCAGCAGGTTTTCCGGGATGGCCGCACAGTTCACCGCCACCATGGGACCCTGCGCCCTGGGGCTGTGCTGATGGATGAGCCTGGCCAGCACCTCCTTGCCGGTGCCGGATTCCCCGGCGATGAGGACGGTGGCCTCGCTGTTGGCCGCCCGCCTTGCGGTGTCGAGCAATTCGGCCATGGCAGAATTGGCGGTTTCCATCCCCTCGGTGCCGGTGAGCCGGTTGACCTCGCCGCTGAGCTGCTGTTTCTGCTCGTGCAGTTGCCGCATCTCCAGGGCTTTCCGGCAGGAAAGCCGCAGAGCCTCCCGGTCGAATGGCTTGGCCAGAAAGGTGAAGGCCCCTTCCTGCATGGCCTTGACCGCCAGCTCGATGGAGCCGAAGGCCGTAATCACCAGCACCGGAGTGTGGGGCGACTCCTCTTTCACCGCGGCCAGGACCTGCAAGCCGTCCAGGTCACCAAGCTGCACATCGGTGATCACCAGATCCGGGTGGTGCCGATGAAAAAGCGCCAGTCCTTCCCGGCCCGAGGCTGCGCCAAGCACGGTGAAACCACCGCTGCTCAGGTTGTACTCCGTAACCCGCCGCAGGCTTGCATCATCATCAATCAACAGTATCCGGGGTTTCATCGCCTCGCCTCCGCCCTTAGCCTGCCTGTCCAAGGTCCGCGCCGTTTTTCGGGGGGAGCAGAATCTCGAAGCACGCCCCGCCCCCCGGACGGTCCGTGGCCCGAAGGCTGCCGCCGTAGCTCTCCACTATTTTCCTGCTGATCAGCAGGCCAAGCCCGGTGCCGTCCCCCTTTCCCGAATAAAACGGCTCAAATATCCGTTCCTTTTCCGCCTCCGGCACACCCGGTCCGTCGTCGCAGACAGCAATCCGCCACCCTCCGTCCGCACCGTTTTCGGCCAGAAGCCAGATCCGGCCGCCAGGATCGACCGCTTCCAGGGCGTTGAGGCCAAGATTCAAGAGAATCTGGGAGAACTTGGCGCTTTCCACCAGCAGATGCCGGGCCTCATCGTTCTCCGGCAGGAAAAAATGCACCTGTTTTTCCCGCAGTTGCCTTTCCAGCAACGCGCCGACATGGTGCGCCACCGCAGCAAGCGGCTCCAAGGCCTCTTCTCTTTCCTGGGGCCGCCCTTTGGCATAACGGAGGATTTCCTCCACCGTGTCGTGCAACCGCCCTGTTTCCTTGAACAGGATATCCACGAATTCCCGCTTCGGATGATCCCCGGGAAATTCATCGCGGAGAATTTCCGCCGTGCCCTTGATGGAGGCTTTTTTATCTCATGGGCCAGGGAGGCGGACAATTTGCCAAGGGCGGAGAATTTCTGGGCTGCGGCCAGCCGGGCCTCCGCTTCGAGGAGCTGAACGGTTTCCTCATGGAGCCGGGCATAGGAGGCCTGCAGTCTCTCGGACAACTGCCGGTAGCGTTCACGCAACCGGGTCTGCCGCCCGGAGATCACCCCGACCAGCAGACCGGCCGCCAGATAGAGAACGATCTCCATCAGCTCGCTCACGGCCTGCGAGCCGTGCCCGACATAGAGGAGAACATGGGGGATGAAGGCAATGGAGGAGAGCAGGGCCAGACCCAGGCCGCCGCGCACGCCGAACCAGAGACCGCCCAGCACAATGGGAAAATAACTGAGCCGCCGGTAGGTGTTGTGATAGAAGTGCAGATCGCCGGGGGTGAAAAGATGGAGCAACCCGATGGCTACAACGGCGGCGAGCAGGGCCGGAAAAAGAAATTTCGGGGCTGTTGATGAATACCTTGCGCTTTTCAGTTTATTCATAAACAGCCCCGTATGCCGCCCGTGTCATTTTCACATCGAGGCTGTTTATGAACAACGGCTTGCGCATGCCGCCTAGGAACGGTAATCTGCGTTGATCTTCACATAATCCAGGGAAAAATCGCAGGTATGGATATCCTTGCTCCCCTCGCCGGCATGCAGGTCGATGGTCACCACGAACTCCGGCCTTTTGAGCACCTCGGTGGCGCGTTGCTCCACCTCGCTGCCCTGGCCCAGCCCCTGCTTCACCATGACCACCTCATCGAAGGCGATATCCACCTGCTGCTGGTCGAATTGCGCGCCGGAACGGCCCAGGGCGGCGATGATCCTGCCCCAGTTGGCATCCTCGCCGAAGAAGGCGGTTTTAACCAGATTGGAATTGGCCACGGTCCGGGCCGCCTGATCGGCCTGGACCTCGGAGGCCGCGCCCCGGACCCGGATGGTCACCAGCTTGGTCGCGCCCTCCCCGTCCCGGACGATCATCAGGGCCAGCTCCTTGCACAGATCCTCCAAGGCGGCGCCAAAGGCGTGCAACGCCTCGGGACGGTCCTCGGCAATGGGCGGATGCTGGGCCAGGCCGTTGGCCAGCACCAGCACCGTGTCGTTGGTGCTGGTGTCGCCGTCCACGGTGATGGCGTTGAAGGTTTTTGCCGCCACCTTTTTCAGCACACTGTGCAGCAGGTCGTGGTCGATTTTGGCATCGGTGAGGATAAAGGAAAGCATGGTGGCCATGTTGGGCATGATCATGCCCGCGCCCTTGGCCATCCCGAGGAGCTTGACCGGCTTGCCGTCGGATCGCCTGGGCCACATCAACAAGGCCGTCAACGGCAAGGGCCTGGACCGCCTTGGGAATCCCGCGCTGAAAGCAGGCGAGCTCCAGTTGCTGGCCGATGATGCCGGTGGAGCAGACCTGCACCAGCTCCGGGGCGATATTCAAGGCATCCGCCGCCATGGCCGTGGTCAGCCGGGCCAGACGCATGCCCTCCTCGCCGGTGCAGGCGTTGGCGATGCCGGAATTGACCAGAATGGCCTGCCCCTTGCCGGACTTGCACCGCTCCATGTCGAGAAGCACCGGCGCCGCCTTGACCAGGCTGCGGGTGAAGACCCCGGCCACCACGGCCGGCTTGTCGCTCACTATCAGGGCAAGATCGAGCCGATCCTTGCCGCGAATGCCGGAGTTGACCGCCGCCGCCCTGAACCCCTGAACTGAAAACTTTTCCGCCGCCATCTCACTTCTTCCCGCTGCTCTTGCCGCAGCACCGTTTGTATTTCAAGCCGCTGCCGCAGGGACAGTCGGCGTTGCGCCCAACCTTGTCGCCTTCGCGGGAAAAAGGCTTGTGCTCGTCCTCTCCCTCGGCGCCGCGACTGAGCTGCATGGGCTGCTGCTGCTCCCGCTGCTCGCGCTCCAGTTCGGCCACCTCCTCGTCCCGCACCAGTTGAAGGCGAAACAGGGTGCTGACGGTCTGGGTTTTTACGGCGTTGATCATCTCGCCGAACATGTTGAAGCCTTCCTTCTTGTACTCATCCAACGGATTCTTCTGGCCATAGCCCCGAAGACCGATGCCTTCCTTGAGGTGATCCATGTTGAGCAGGTGTTCTTTCCAGAGGTGATCCACGATCTGCAGCAGGACAACCCGTTCCAGGTGCCGCATGTTCAATTCGCCGATCTCCTGCTCCCGCTTGGCAAAACGGTCTGTCAAGGCGGCGAGGATCAGGTCGGCACAGGCGGCAGGCTCGAGATCCTTTTTCTCTTCCTCGCTCCACTCCCCGGCAAAGCCGAACAGGGCGAACATCCTCTCGGCAACCCCATTCCAATCCCACTCCTCCGAGGGGATTCTCGCCTCGGCGAACTCGCCCGCCACCATTTCGGCCAGTTCCGGGAACATGTCGGTGATCACCTCGTGGACATCCGAAGTTATGCCCTTCCACCTTGCGCTGGGCGTTTTCAATGGCCCGGCTGATCATGGTGTGCTCGATGGGCTCGTCCTCTTCCATGCCCAGCTTGTCCATGATGCCCGAAATCCGGTCGGAGCCGAAGATCCGCAGCAGGTCGTCCTCCAAGGAGAGGTAGAAACGGGAGGAGCCGGGATCGCCCTGACGGCCGGAACGGCCGCGTAACTGGTTGTCGATCCGACGGCTCTCGTGGCGGCTGGTGCCCAAAATGTGCAGCCCGCCCAGCTCGGTGACCCCCTCGCCCAGCTTGATGTCGGTACCGCGGCCGGCCATGTTGGTGGCGATGGTCACCTTGCCCTTCTGTCCGGCATCGGCGACGATCTCGGCCTCCTTTTCATGCTGCTTGGCGTTGAGCACCGCGTGGGGCACGCCCGCTTTCTTCAGCATGGCGGAAATCTTCTCGGAAACATCGATGCTGATGGTGCCGACCAGCACGGGCTGGCCCTTCTTGTGCAGCTCCTGGATCTCCCGGATGATGGCGCGATCCTTGGCCTTGGCGTTTTTATAGATGACATCGGCATAATCCTTGCGGATCATGGTGTTGTGGAAGTAGTTCTGGAAGGTGATGGAGGCCAGGGTCTGGTTCTCCCGCTCCACCTTGACCCGCTCCTTGGCCTCCAGGGCCTGGTGCAGGCCGTCGCTGAACCGGCGGCCCTGCATGGCCCGGCCGGTGAATTCGTCCACGATCACCACCTGGCCGTCCCGCACCAGATAATCCACATCCCGCTTGAAGAGGACATTGGCCTTCAAGGCCTGGTTCAGATGATGCAGCCATTCGATGTTCCGGGGGTCGTAGAGGTTGTCCACCCCGACGAGCTTCTCGCCCAGGGCCACGCCTTCCTCGGTGAGCGAGACTGACCGGGCCTTTTCATCCAGGGTGTAATGTTCGCCAACCTTGAAGTTGGGAATGATCCGGTCGGCGCGCTCGTAGAGCTCGGTGGACATCTCGGCCGGGCCGGAGATGATCAGCGGGGTGCGGGCCTCGTCGATCAAAATGGAGTCCACCTCGTCGACAATGGCGTAATGGAACTCGCGCTGACAGAAATCCTTGAGGTCGAACTTCATGTTGTCGCGCAGATAATCGAAGCCGAACTCGTTGTTGGTTCCGTAGGTAATATCGGCGCCATAGGCCTCCTTCCGGGCCGCGTCATCCATCTCATGCAGAATGGAGCCGACGGAAAGCCCGAGAAAGCGGTAGAGTTTTCCCATCCATTCGGCATCGCGCCGGGCCAGATAATCATTGACCGTGACCACATGCACGCCGCGCCCGGTAAGGGCATTGAGATATACCGGCAGGGTGGCGGCCAGGGTTTTTCCCTCGCCGGTTTTCATCTCGGCGATCTTGCCCTGATGGAGGATGATGCCGCCGACGAGCTGCACATCAAAATGCCGCATGCCCAAAACCCGCCAAGCCGCTTCCCGGCAGACGGCAAAGGCCTCGGGCAACAGGCTGTCCAAGGGGACTCCGGCGGCGAGCCGCTCCTTAAAGAGCACGGTCTTCGCCACCAGGGAAGCGTCATCGAGCTTCTGGATCTCCGGCTCCAATTGGTTGATCGCCGCCACCAGCGGTTGAATGGACTTGAGAACCCGTTCGTTTTTGGAGCCAAAAACCTTTTTCAAAACAGAAGCAAGCATATTTCCACCCCAGAAGGTCAACGCCGAAGGCATGCGGTACGGCACAGCCCGGCGCGATCAGTATTTTTTTGGAACATTTTTCATCTTTCCCAGATCAGGGCTTCTTCGTTGCAGTCCGGAAATTTCGGACACTGGATACAGTCACTCCACACCTTGTGGGGGAGTTCGTTCTTATCAATAG
>PHAW01000207.1 GCA_002841785.1 Deltaproteobacteria bacterium HGW-Deltaproteobacteria-3
CTCTTCCTGACCCGCGGCAATAACCGGCAGGAAAAGATGAAAGGTCGTATGCATGTCCAGGGCGACAAGCTCCGGCTCCACCGGCGGGGATTTGACCTCGATCCTGCCGTTGTGGTCCTGGATGATGCCGAAGGAAACGGACAACCCGAGCCCGGTGCCCTTGCCGACCCCCTTGGTGGTGTAAAAGGGGTCGAAGATCCTCCCTATTTGCTCCGGGGGAATGCCGGACCCGGAATCGCCGATGATGATTTCGATCTGCCCGCTTTCCTCATGCCAGCGGCTCCACACCCCGATAATCCCTTCGCTGCCGATGGCATGGTGGGCGTTGGTCAGCAGGTTGACAAACACCTGGCGCATCCGCTCGTTGTCGAAGCAGGTGCTGGGCAGGTTTTCGGCCAGGCAACGGTGGATGAAGATATGGTCCATGTTCAGGGTGTGGTTGACAATGGCCAGGACCTCTTCCAGACACTGGTTGAGATCGCCGCACAATTTATTATGCTCCTGGGTCTGCCGCGAGAAATTGAGCAGGTCGGCAACAATGCGCCGGCAGATCTTCGCCTGCTTCTCGATGATCCCCAGGGTCTCATGCACCTCGCTCTGTTCCGGAAAATCCTCCTCCAGCAACTGGGCATATCCAAGGATGATGCCGAGCGGGGTATTGATTTCGTGGGCAACGCCGGCGGCGAGCTGGCCCACCGAGGTCATCTTCTCGGAGTGCACCAACTGCTCCATCATCTTCTTGAAATGGGTGAGATCCTTGGCAATCCCCTGATACCCCTGGGGCGCCCCACCCCGGTCCGTAATGGCCGAGGCGGTGATCATCAGATACAATGGGCCGTCCTCCCTGCCGACAAACTCCGCCTCGAAATCCTTGACCTGGCCGTCCGAATCAAGCAGGGCGCGGTATTGGGCACATCGCTCCGGGTCGGAAAAAAACTCGGCCAGGGGCTGGCCGAGAATATCCTGCCGTTGGCCAACCCCGAGCAACTGCAGGCCGCTCTCATTGATGTCGCAGATTTTGCCTTCCGCGTCGCAAAAATAGATCATATCCTTGGAGCCTTCGAAGAAGCCTCGAAATTTCTCCTCGGACAGCCGCAGGTCGTGGGTTTGCTCCTCCACCTGCTGCTCCAGGGTCTGATTCAACCGGGACAGGTCCGCATGCGCTGTTTTAAGCCGTTCGTTGGCCAATTCCAGCGAGAGCGCATCGCCCTTGGCCCGCTCGATAAGCACCGCCGTGTTGTGGTAGTGGAGGGTGAGGATGGCCACCCCGCAGAGCGCGATGGTGTTCAGCCCTCCGCTGTACGGATCGAGCTCGTCCCAGAGCTGCGGCATCCCGGCAAGCCTGAGAGCATAGGGCAGCAGATGCCCCACGCCCCGGGAAAGGGAAAACACCACCATGACCAGGGAAAACCAGAAAAAATACGCCCAGAGGATATTCTTGGGTTCAAGCTTTGTGAGACGACGGGCATAGGAAAGCGCAAAGAGGGCAAGGATGACCATCACGGCGGCGCCGAGATAATCCACCAGATACACAGGAAACAGGGGCAGGACAAGGGGCTCTTCCATCACCCCCCCTGGCCGCTTGAGCCCTGCCGCCGCGTGGCGATGGCCTCGCAGAAGTCCCGCAGGGCGGTGGTGAAAAACCAGAGAGCCGGAACGCAGAGCAGATGATCAAAACGGCCCAGATAATAAAAGCCGCTGAGCAGGGTGCGCGGCCCGGTAAAATAATCGTCCACCAGCCGGGCGCCGGAATCCCTGATATCGGGATACATCTGGCCGGCAAACCAGTGCACGAACAGATGGTCCAGGTCCCAGAGGAGAAAAAACAGCAGGGAGAGCTTGAGTGACCGCCAGGAATACCCGGTATCCGGCGGCTTGGTGTGCAAAACATAGAGAAAGAGCAGCAAGGCCACCCCAAGCAGGAGATGGGCCATCAAATGGACCACCGGGCCTTCCGCCACTCCATGCCCCTGCACCGCCCAAGCCGGGCAGCTCCACAAAAGCAGGAAAACAAAACCCGGCAGAACACTGTATTTTTTCATCCGTTTCCCCCACAACCCGCGCCGGAAAAATTGTGCCTTTTCCAGAAATAGCAGGTTGCCTGCAGGGACGCAAGCCATATCAGTGTTCGGATTCCCGCCAAGAAGATGTTGCTTGTTTTTCGGAAATGGTGCATCAATTGGGAGTTATTGAAAAAAAATCCGCCAAACGCCCGCGCTTTCCGGAGACATGTCCGTGACCTCTGATCAGCCCCTTTCTCCCTGCCCCGACGCGGATTTTTCCGCCTCGGTCCTCCTCGTCGACGACGACCGCGACATGCTCTCCATGCTGGAACGGCTCATCCGCAAGAAATTCCGCTGCGAAGTGAAAACCGCGCCATCCGCGGAGGGTGCCTGGCAGATCATCGCGGACTGGCGGCCGGACATGGTGCTGACGGATGTCAAGATGCCGGGGATGGACGGGCTGGCGCTCCTTGCAAAGATCAAGGAAGCGTATCCGGCCATTGCCGTAATTATGATGACCGGCCACGGCACGGTGGAGTCGGCCATCGCCGCCCTGAAAAACGGGGCCTACGACTTTATCCAGAAGCCCTTTGACAACGAGCACCTGCTGCACACCCTGCGGCGCTGCCTGGAACGCCTCTGCCTGCTCGAAAAAAACCGGCGGCTTCAGAGCCGGCTCGCCGAGCAGGAAGCCTGCCCCGGGTTCATCGGCACCTCTCCGGCGATCAAGGAGGTCTCCGGGCTGATCGGCAGGCTTGCAGATACCGATGTCACCGTGCTGATCCGGGGCGAATCCGGCACGGGCAAGGAGCTGGCCGCCCGCGCCCTGCATGGGTTGAGCGGCCGGCATTCGCGCCCGATGGTCACGGTGAACTGCCCCGCCCTGCCGGAGCAGATCCTGGAAAGCGAACTCTTCGGCTATGCCAGGGGCGCCTTTTCCGGGGCGACCCACGACAAAAAAGGGTTGTTTCTCGAAGCCAACACCTCCACCATTCTGCTGGACGAAATCGGCGACCTCCCCATTGCTCTCCAGACCAAGCTGCTCCGGGTTCTCCAGGAAAAGGAGATCATGCCCTTGGGCCAGACCAAGACCATCCGGGTGGATGTCCGGGTGCTGGCCTCGACCAACCAGGATCTGGAGGAAAAAATCCGCCAAGAGGAATACGACCGGCCGGGCCTTGTCTTTGCGCCGGACGCACTCCCCGCCCTGGTGAAACGATCCTGGAAAGGCAATGTCCGCGAACTCCAGAATGTTGTCAAACGGGCGGTGCTGCTTGCCGATGACACCCCCATCTCCGCCCGATCCCTTACGGAACCCGGAACGGAGATTCCCTCCCCCCGGCCGATACCGGAAAACCTGCACGAATTGCCCTACAATCTCGCCAAACAGCGGCTGGTGGAGGATTTCTCCGCCGCTTACCTGGCCGAGGCCCTGCAACACAACGGCGGCAATGTCACGGCCGCGGCCCAGGCAAGCGGCATGAACCGCCAGGCCTTTCAAAAATTGCTGCACCGCTTTGGTCTCGTCGCCGAGGCCTTCCGGTAACCAGCCAGCAAGACACGCCACCCCTCCGGAAAAAAAATATGCGCCGCAAAAAAGAGGCGGTGCATATTTTTTGCGGCACCATCCGGCCCGTTTTCCGGCCATTTCCCGTCCTGCCCCGCCCGCCACAAAACAGCAATATCCACGCACAGTCAAAGGGATACAAAAAACCACCCAAGCCTTTCCAGAATTGGCACTGTTATTGCTTTAGCATAATGAATGGGAGAAATCTGCAACCCTCCCCGACATCACCCACTACGCATCAGGCGCGAATGTTCTGCCCAACAACCGTCCGCGCCTCTCAACCTGTGAACAAAACAAAGGAGGTGCAACGGCACAAGAGGGGGGACTTAGGGAACAAGCCGTCTTTTAAGACATTTTATCTCAGACAGGAGGTGGATGGTATGAAAGTCAAGTTCAGTGTGTTGCCGTTACTCGCCCTGGTGATGATGGTTTTGCCCATCATCCCGCAGGCACAGGCCCAGGAAACGGCCTCTGCCCCAACCATAACGCTCGATAAAACTTCGCTTGCCAACGGCGGCGAGATCACCGTCAGCGGCCAGGCCCCGGCGGGCGCCCAGGTGTATGTCGAGGTCTATGCCGCGGACAAGAAGGTGCGGGCCAACCGCTTCGACGGCAAGAAGGACCCGAAAACCGGCAAGATCCCCTACAAGTTTTACCTGACCCATGAGATGCCCGCCTTCTACAAGATTTTAGTGCCCAAGGACATGGCGCCCGAATTGGACAAGGCCAAGGCCGCGGGCAAAGACTGGAAATATTCCGAGGTGCTGAAGAAAACCGGCGCGGACGCCGCCTACAGCGCCCCGGCCAAGATCATGATTGACAGCTACCAGGCCACCATCATGGCCAGCATCATCGGTTCCCGCGGCAAACTGCTGGACGCCATGGACGAAAAAGCGACCAAGAGTGAGTCGATGAAGCTGGTGAAAGGCCGCTTCCGCGGCGTCGGCAAACTGCTGGGAGCCAATGTCGAGACCACGCCCACCGGTGCCTATACCGCCAAGGTCACGCTGCCGGCAGGTCAAGCCCCGGGCAAGTATAACGTCACCGTCACCGCTGTCACCGAACGCATCAAGGACGGGGACAAGGAAACGGTCAAGAAGGTCAAGAGCGAGTCCGCCAGCTTTGAAAACAAGGTGTCCTTCCCCACCGTGTACCTGGCTTCCGCAGGCACCAGCATCAATCTCATCTACCCCTTTATCCTCTGCCTGTGTATCTCCATCTTCGGCGTGCTCATGGGCGCTGGCGGCGGCTTCATTTTAAACCCCATCCTGGTGACGCTCTTCCCCCTGCCCCATACCATCGTGGCAGGCACGGTCATGCCCACCGTGCTGTTCTCCCAGGGATCCGGCATCTACAACTACTCAAAGATCAAATTCATCAACTGGAAGCTGGGCGTCGGCATCGGCTGCGCCATGCTGCTGGGCGGTTTCATCGGCCCCAAGCTCACCGAGATGATCACCCTGGACCAGTTCAAGTTCGCCTTCGGCTGGATCCTGATCGTCCTGGCCGGCCTGATGTTCTGGCAGACCACCCCCGGCTATCTTGAGAAGAACAAGAAGGAACAGGCCATCCTGAAGGAGTTCAAGAAGCGGGCGGAAGAAGCGGCGGCCAAAGGCAACTAATAATACCATCAGGAGGAATCCGTTATGAAAGTAGATTTCTGGGGTCATGAATTTGAAGTCAACATGTGGGTCGGCTGCCTCGGCGGCTTTCTCATCGCCATTATGTCCTCGATGTTCGGCTTCGGCGGCGGCCCGTTCATGGTGCCGCTGATGACCGTCGCCCTGGGGCTGCCCATGTACATCGTGGTCGGCAGCTCGCTCTTGGCCATCTTTTTCAACACGGCCATGGGCACTGTCCGGCACATGCAGTTCGGCAACTTCGACCTGCTGCTCTTTCTGGCCATGTTTCCCGCCGCCCTGCTGGGCGGTTACCTCGGCCCGCAGATCGCCAAACGGGTCAGCCCGCAGGTGGTGAAACGCGTTGCTTGCGCCGGCTTGCTGCTGCTCGCCCTGAACCTGCTGGGCGTTTATTAAAAAACCATCCGTCCTGGTCCGGTTCCGCGGCGCACTCCTCCCTTACCCGCCGTGGAGCCGGACCAGGCTCCGGCCTGGGGAATAAGCCTTGGGCCAGCCACCCTGCGAAGCAAAAAGAGGGTACAGCATGGCTCACATTTTCGTCTTGGATGATGTCCTGGATGCCGCCGTACTGACCCAGCGAATTCTGACCAGAAAAGGGCACCAGGTGGCGATTTTCACCGAAGAACGGGAAGCTGTGCAGTATGCCAGGAAAAACCATGTGGATCTGGCCATCCTGGACATCAATCTGAAAAAAACCAACGGGATCAGTGTGCTGGAAGAA
>PHAW01000208.1 GCA_002841785.1 Deltaproteobacteria bacterium HGW-Deltaproteobacteria-3
CTGGTGGAGCCCTTCGGCCTGACCCTGATCGAGGCCGCTTCCTGCGGCCTGCCCATTGTCGCCACCCGGGATGGCGGGCCGACCGACATCATTGCCAACTGTGACAACGGGATTCTGATCGACCCCACCAACAGCCGGGAGATCGGCGCCGCCTGCAAAAGCATCCTGGTGGACAAGGACCTCTGGCAGCGGTATTCGCAAAACGGCATCAACCGGGTGCAGCGCCATTATTCCTGGCCCTCGCATTGCAAGCGCTCCCTTGCGGCCATTGCAAAAGTGCTCACCGAGATGCCGGCTGTCCAGCAATCCGAAGCAAGCGGGAGGAAAACCGCCATCGGCAAACGGCTCGCCGCGGTAAACCGCATGCTGATCAGCGACATCGACAACACCCTGATCGGCGATGACGATTCCCTGAAGGAGCTTCTTGCCCTGCTCAAGGCCAATGCCGGAAATATCTGCTGGGGCGTGGCCACGGGCCGCTGTCTGGCAAAAACCATGCATATCCTTGAAGAACATGCTGTGGATCGGCCGGATATCCTCATCTGTTCGGTGGGCACGGAAATCTATTATGGCGCAACCCTTGCCCCGGACAAGGGCTGGCACCGCCATATCGCCTATCGCTGGCGGCCGGAGGAGATCAGGGAAAGATTGAAAACCCTGGATTTTCTGGAAATACAGGAACCGGAAAAGCAGAAGCCTTTCAAAATCAGCTACTACCTGGAGGATGACCCGGAATTGCTTGCCATGGTGCACCAGGCCCTCCAGACCAAAAAAATCCGCTACCATCTCGTCTATTCCCACGGCCAGTTTCTCGATATCCTTCCCTACCGGGCTTCCAAGGGCAAGGCGATCCGCTATCTCAGCTACAAATGGAATATCCCCCTGGCCGAGGTCATGGTCTGCGGGGATTCCGGCAACGACGCCTCCATGCTCCGGGGGGACACCAACGGCCTGGTGGTGGCCAATTACAGCAAGGAGTTGGAAGAACTCCGGGGAATGCGGCGGATCTTTTTCAGCAAGAAAGAATATGCGGCCGGAATCATCGACGGGATGCGTCATTACGATTTCATCGGAGGACCAAGCGATGGCTGATGCACTGAGCAATTTCATCGACGAACAGGAAGCGCCCTTTCTGCTGGAGTTCATTTTTTCCATTCCCGTGCCGGAAACCTCCATCCTGCTGCGCAACGACATCCTGCTCGCCTTTGAGGCCTGGGCCACGGAGCAGGGCAAGGCGGAAACGCTCCCCGGTTCCTGGCGGTTTTTGCGCAAGGTTCAGGAGATTCTCTGCCTGCCGGAGGAGCGGATCGCGGTCTACCGCCACCGGAAAGCCAGTTGCCGGTTTTTTGCCATGAAAAAAGAGAGCGAGGCATTGTCGCCTCTGAACGCCCGGGAATTTCTTGCCGTCAAGGAGCGGCTGGTCAATCCGGGGTTGCCGGCGCAGCAGAGAACCATGGAGTTGAATCTCGCGCCGTTTTACGATTACGGGCCGAGCCTGAAGGATCCCAATACCATCGGGCACGGCATCCGGCATCTCAACCGCTACCTTTCCGCCAATCTGGCCAGCCAGCCGGAAAAATGGCAAAAGGCCCTGTATGAATTCCTCAAGCTCCACCAACTGCACGGGGTGCAGCTCCTGCTGGACGGCGGTGTCATCCGCAACGTGGGGGAACTGGAAACCGCCCTGGAATACGCGATGGATGCGGTGGAGCGAAGCAGCGGCCGCGACGATATGGTCCGGTTGCAGAACAAGCTGCGGCCCCTCGGATTTCTGGACGGGTGGGGCAGCAGCCCGGCCCGGATTCTGGAGACCATGAATCTGCTGCAGGATATTCTCGAGCAGCCCAACGGGGAAACCCTGGAGGAGTTTCTGGCCAGAATCCCCATGGTTTCCAAGGTGGCCCTGATCTCGCCGCACGGCTGGTTTGCCCAGGAAAATGTCCTTGGCCGTCCGGATACCGGCGGGCAGGTTGTGTATGTCCTTGACCAGGCCAAGGCCCTGGAGCGATTTCTTGCCGATGATCTGAGGCATGCCGGTCTGGATATCGATCCGATGATTCTCATTGTCACCAGGCTCATCCCGGACAACGAGGGCACCACCGTAAACCAGCGGCTGGAAAAGGTGCACCAGACCAGGAATGTCTGGATTCTGCGGGTTCCCTTCCGCACACCGAACAACGAGGTGCTGAACCACTGGCTTTCCCGCTTCACGGTGTGGCCGTACCTGGACCAGTTCGCCATCGATGTCGAAGCGGAGCTGCGCCGGGAATTCGGCGGCCGTCCCGACCTCATCGTGGGCAACTATTCGGACGGCAATCTGGTGGCCACGCTGCTTTCCAGGAACATGGGGGTTACCCAGGGCAACATCGCCCATGCCCTGGAAAAATCGAAATATCTCTTCAGTGATCTCCATTGGGGAAATTTCGAGACGGAATACCATTTTTCCGTGCAGTTCATGGCGGACCTCATGGTCATGAATTGCGCGGACTTCATTATTTCCAGCACCTCCCAAGAGATCGTCGGCACGGACCAGGTCATCGGCCAATATGAGTCGTACCAGTTTTTCACCATGCCCGGCCTGCTCAATGTGACCAGCGGCATCAACCTGTTTCATCCCCGCTTCAACGTCGGGAGCTCGAGGCCCTCCTTTTCAGTCGGGAGGATGCGGAGTGCCTCGGGCGTCTGGCCCGCCCGGACCTGCCGCCCATCTTCTCCATTGCCCGGCTGGACCGGATCAAGAACCTGACCGGCCTGGTCGAGGCCTACGGCAAGGACCGGGAGCTGCGGGCGCGGGCCAACCTGATCATCATCGCCAGCGTCCTGGACCCGGAGCGTTCCCGGGACGGAGAAGAGGCGGAGGAGATCCGCAAGATGCACCGGCTGCTTGAGCAGTACGACCTCCACTCCAGCGTCCGCTGGATCGGCAAGTTGCTGGGCAAGGAAGCCACCGGCGAAGCCTACCGGCTCATGGCGGATCGGAAGGGGATTTTTGTGCAGCCCGCCCTGTTCGAGGCCTTCGGCCTGACCATTCTGGAAGCCATGCATTCGGGCTTGCCGGTATTCGTCACCATGTTCGGCGGGCCGGTGGAGATCGTCGAGCACGGCAAGTCGGGTTTTCTCGTCAACCCGACCAACCCTGAGGCAATGACCGCTCTGCTGGCTGATTTTTTTGCGGGCTGCGCGGAAAATCCCAAGCACTGGCAAGCGATTTCCAAGGCCGGATTGAAAAGAGCCCAGACCAATTTCACCTGGGAGCTCTATTGCCGGCAGTTGACCAGGCTTGCCAAGGTGCACGGGTTTTGGCGGTATTCCCAGTCGGAACATGCCAAGGCGCGCATGCGGCAATGCTGGAATCATCTCTACCATCTCTACATCAAGGAGCGCTCAGCCGCGATTGCCCACCCCTGAAGAGGGGAGGGCCGCAATGTGAGCCTGGAAACCCGTCCGGATGCTTCTCCGTCTTGGGGCAACCGGACCAACGGATACGGTGCCATGGATTTACTCAACGAATATCTGGGAATTTTTGACTGGAAACTCCTTGCCAAGACCAGTTTCCGGCTGCTGTTCATTGTGGTTGCCGCCTGGTTTTTCCGGTCGCTTCTCGACAAGCTGCTGGGCAGGCTGAAAAACCGCCTCGATGAGCGGGCCCAGGCCGCCCATGAACCGCGAACCGAGTATGCGAAGCGGGTCGAAACCCTGATCCTCCTGGTCCGGCAGGGGGGTATCGTTGTCCTCTGGCTGGTTGTCGGCCTGGTGTTTTTGAAGGAAGTGGGGGTGGAAATAGCTCCCATCCTGGCAAGCGCCGGAATTGTCGGCCTGGCCATAGGGTTCGGCGGCCAGAACCTGGTCCGGGATGTTATTGCCGGGTTTTTCATCATCCTGGAAGACCAGGTCCGGGTGGGCGACGTGGCGATCATCAACAACACCGGCGGGTTGGTGGAAGAGATCAATTTCCGCACCATCATTCTCCGGGATCTCGGCGGCGTGGTGCATATCTTTCCCAATGGCACGATCAATACCCTCAGCAACCTCACCAAGGAATGGTCGGCCTATGTCTTCGAGATCGGGGTGGCCTACAGGGAAAATACCGATGCGGTGGTCACGGTCCTGGCGGAGGTGGGCAGGGAGCTCAAACAGGATCCGGTCCTCGGCCCGATGATTCTGGAGGAGCCCGAGATCTTCGGGGTGGACAAGCTGGGTAATTCGGCCGTGGTTATCAAGGGCAGGATCAAAACCGTGCCAATCGAGCAGTGGAAAGTGGGCCGCGAGTTCCTGCGCCGGGTCAAGCTTGCTTTTGACGCCAGGGGCATCGAGATTCCTTTTCCGCATCAGACCATTTACTTCGGCGAGGCGAGCAAGCCGTTTGCGGTGGATCTGCTTGAGCGGGAAAAGAGAGAGGCAAACAGCGGAAAGATGTCATCCCCTGAATCCGGGGATCCCCGGCGAGATCGAGGCTGGGCGACAACGTAAAAAAGGAGCGTGGTCACAATGAAGGTGCGTACACTGTTTTTGCTGGTTGTCCTGGTTGCAATTGCTTCTTTTGCCGCTCTCAACTGGAGCGCCTTCGTGGCGCCGGCCACGCTTTCCTTGGGGGTTGCGAATATTCAGGCGCCGCTCGGCCTGGTCATGCTTGGGCTCACGGTCTTTCTCGTGGTGCTGTTCCTGGTGTTTGCGGTGTATTTGCAGACCTCGCTGCTGTTCGACACGCGCCGGAACGCACGGGAATTGCAGGCCTGTCACGAGCTTGCCGACCAGGCCGAGGCTTCGCGGTTCACCGAACTGCGCGGGTTTCTGGAGGCGGCGTTGAAAAATCAGGCCGATGCGGACGCCGAGGCGAGGGCAACCGTGCTGGCACGGCTCGATCAGCTCGACCGGGATTTGCATTCTGCGATAGAAGAGTCGGGAAACACGCTCAGCGCCTACATCGGTGAGCTGGATGACCGGCTCGAAAGGGGGCCGGCAGCCTGACGCCCAGCCCCCCTGCGAATGGGGGAGCCGCCTGCGCGCCGCCGGAAGCAGAAGCTCAGGCGATTTCTCGCCGGGCCAGGGCAATGGCTCCGCAGATGCCGGCGTCGTCCCCAAGAAGCGGCGGCACGATGAAACGGCCGATATCCTCTTGCAATGCCGGGGAAACGAGGTAGTCGTTCAGGGCGATTCGCACCCGCGCGCGGACCATCCGGAAAAACCGGTCCTGGCCAAGCTGCCCGCCTTTTCTGACGCTTCCGCCGATGATCACCCGTTGGGGGGATAAAACGCACACCAGGTTGGCAACGGCGTAGGCAATGTACTGCGTCTCCCTGTCCCAGGCTTCATGTTCCGGCGGAATCGCTTCCGCCGCCATATTCGCCCGCGCCAAAAGCGCCGGGCCGGAGCACAATCCTTCCCAGCAGTCGCCGTGAAACGGGCACACCCCGGCAAAGGTGTCACCCGGTATGCGGGGCAGCCGCAGGTGCCCCATCTCGGAATGGACAAGCCCGTGCAGGAGCTCTCCTCCCACCATGACTCCCCCGCCGATGCCCGTGCCGATCGTGATATAGATGAAATCGTGCAGGCCTTCGCCGTTGCCCCAGTAAAATTCGCCGAGGGCGGCGCCGTTCACATCCGTGTCGAAGGCCAGGGGAATATCCGGGAAT
>PHAW01000011.1 GCA_002841785.1 Deltaproteobacteria bacterium HGW-Deltaproteobacteria-3
TTGACGTAAAAGATCGGGGTGGTGAGGTAATAGGCGTTCATTGCTCTGGCGTTTCCGGGGCTTTGTGCTGTTTGGGTTTTTTTCTTCTGGGCGGGGCTTCCGCTTCCGGGGTTTGGGCGCGGGGCTGGGGCTGGCTCAAGGCGGGTTGCGTCGTTTTGGCCTGGCTCCATTCCTCCTTGGTGAGCAGGATATTTCTTTCCTGACCCTCCAGCCAGGAGACCTCCAGGGTCTCCTCCAGAGCGTTGACCTTGATGATCTTGTAATTTTTCTCGCCGATGGTGATGATCTTGCCCGGTTTGGGCATTTTTTTCCGCATGGCGTGGTAGGTTTCGTACTCGTAGGTGAGGCAGCAGAGCAACCGGTTGCAGATGCCGGAGATCTTGGCCGGATTGAGCGGCAATCCCTGTTCCTTGGCCATCTTGATGGAAACGGGGGCAAAGTTCTTGAGGTAGGAGGAGCAGCAGAGCTCCCTGCCGCAGCAGCCCAACCCGCCGATCATCTTGGTTTCGTGGCGGACTCCGACCTGGCGGATCTCCACCCGGGTGCGGAACTCCTGGACCAGATCCTTGACCAGCTCGCGAAAGTCAACTCTGGTGTCGGCGGTGAAGAAGAAGATGATCTTGCTGCCGTTTAAAAAACGCTCCACCTTGATGAGCTTCATGGGCAAGCCATGGGTCCCGATGAAGCGGGTGCAGACCTCAAATGCCTCCCGTTCGCGCTCAAGGAGGCGGGCGAATTTCTCGATTTCGTCCCTGGTTCCCCGCCGGACGATCAGGTGGCTGCCCAACCCTTCCGGCGCGGTGCGACCGGGGCAGGGCAAGGTCCGGGCCCGGACCGTGGCCGGCTCCAGGCCGTGTTCGGTTTGGACCATGACCAGCTCACCCACCTTGAGGTTCTGGATGCGGGAGACGGCGGAGAAAAATTGGTCCCTCGGCCGAAAATGAATGGTGTAGCAGGTTTCCGGCGCATTGTGCTGGTCTTCATGCACCAGCTCTTCAGCAGGAGGTGTTTCCGGTGTTTCGTTCATGTGTCGCGCTCAAACAGCCCTCAAGCTGAAAAATAGTATAGTAATATTCATGGAATGTAAGTGTTTCCTAGCGCCGCTTCGCTGCTGCCGCATCTGCGAGGAAGAGGACTGCGAAGTGTGCTGTTGCACATGAGCCAAGCCGATGACAGCAGCGCAGCGGCGAAGCAGATGTGGTGCTGCGGAACACTTACAAAAGGCGATCATACCATTAAAGAAGCCCAAAGAAAAGTACTTCGCATACCGCAGTGGGGTTGCAGTTGCGGGCCAGTTGTTTTCGGGCCGTTTCCACGAGCCGCAGCCGGCCGGAGAGCTGGCCGCCGGACCAGCGGCGGCAGGCTGCGGGAAAAGTCGGGCTCAGATCGTGGTTGATGATCGACCCCGGCGCGCCGCGGCTGAAGAGGAGAAGATCATGGAGCCAGGTGGTGAGCAATTCCAGGAGTTCGCCCAGATCCTCCTTGAGCGTGGCCGCTGATTCGGCCAGTTTGCTCAGGGCTTGGACCGCGGCCGGGGTGTCCGGCTCAAGCTGCAGCAGGGTGTCGACAATCTCCCGGCGCAACCCCAGCAGATCCTTGGCCAACAGGAGTCTGGCCCGGCCCAGGCTGCCTTCTGCCATGGCTGCCAAGGCGGTGGCGCTCTCCGGCTCGAGGTCCGCCTCCTGGCACAGGATTTTGGCCACCTCCTCCTGGGGGAGCGGGAAAAAAGGCACGGTCTGGCAGCGGGAGAGGATGGTGGGCAGGATACCCCCCGCTTCGTCACCGGTGAGGATCAGCATGGTCTGATCGGGCGGCTCTTCCAGGGTCTTGAGCAGGCTGTTGGCCGCCTCCCGCCGCATGGTGTGGATCTCGCAGAGCAGCGCCACCCGGATTTCCGCCTCAAGGGGAGGGAAGGCCAAGGTTTTTTTCAGCTCGCGCACCTGATTGATCTTGATGGCTGCCCCATCCGGCTCGAGCACCAGGAAGTCCGGGTGGCTGCCGGCGTGAAATTTGAGGCAGGAGGAACACCGGCCGCAGGGCTCGATCCCTTCCGCCTTGCGGCAGTTGAGGGCGGCGGCAAAGGTCCGGGCAAAGGTCTTTTTGCCCACTCCCGTGGGGCCTTTGAAGAGTAAGGCGTGGGTCAACCTGCCTTGTGCCACGGCGCGGCGCAGCATTTTTTTAGCCTTGTCCTGGCCGATGATTTCGGCAAAAGAAAGGGGGCTGTTTTCCTGGTGCTGTTTCATGGCCGTATCATAAAGGCGCACGGAGAAAGGCGCAAGATGAAAGGCTGGGGGATGAAAGGCTGCAAGAGAGCAAGGCAAGCCGTTGCAGGGCTTGAGCAGAGACGGGTGGGGGAAAAAAGTCTTTTTGCCGGGGGAGCGCAATTTCCTGCGGAAAAAAGTGTGGTTTAATGATAGGTTGAATCCTTGTTTATTTTCGCCGCTACGTGTGCATACACAATTTTAGGATACGACCATGGGAACGACAGTCAGTCAGTTATACCGCGCCATTGACGGCAATTGTGAATATTGTTTCAATATCGAAAGCACCACCCCCCTTGCCGCAGCCGAGCTGGACCGGCTCCGGCTGGTGCTGGCCGACGGCTTTTTGGCCGCAACGGTCACCGCCACCCCCAATCTCGCCGGAGAGCGGGTGGTGGAGCTGGGGCCGCGGCTCAATTTCGCCACGGCCTGGTCGTCGAACCTGGTCTCCATATGCCGGGCCATCGGCCTGGGTGCGGTGACCCGGGTGGAGCGCTCCCGCCGCTTTCTGGTGCCAGCGGGCGAGGATCTTGCCGCCTTTGTCGCCGCCAACCACGACCGGATGACCGAGTGCCCTTACAAGGCGCCGCTCACCACCTTTGAAACCGGGGTGACCCCGGAGCCGGTGTACGAGATCGACCTCATCAGCCAGGGGCCGGACGGGCTGCTGGCCATACCCGGCATCTCCATGGACGAGTGGGACCGGAATTTCTACTACGACTATTTTGTCACCAAGCACAAGCGCAACCCCACCATCGTTGAGATCATGGATCTTAACAACGCCAATTCCGAGCATTCCCGGCACGGCTTTTTCCGAGGCAGGCAGATCATCGACGGCGTGGAGCAGGAAAAGAACCTTTTCCAACTGGTCACCGACACCCTCACCGCCCACCCCAAGGGCAGCGTCATCGCCTTCAAGGACAACTCCAGCGCCGTTGCGGGTCATAAGCTTACCACCCTCATCCCGGATGAGCCCGGGGCGCCGTCCAGGCTCTCCGCCCAGGAGGTGGTCTACCATGTGCTGCTCACCGCCGAGACCCACAACTTCCCCACCGGGGTCGCCCCGTTTCCCGGCGCCGAGACCGGCACCGGCGGCAGAATTCGCGACGTGCAGGGCACCGGCAAGGGCGGTTTTGTCATGGCCGGAACCGCGGGCTACTGCGTGGCCAATCTCCACATCCCCGGCTACGACCTGCCTTGGGAGTCTCGCTACGACTGCCCGGACAACCTGGCCAGCGCCCTGACCATCGAGATCGAGGCCAGTAACGGCGCCTCGGATTACGGCAACAAGTTCGGCGAGCCCCTGGTCCTGGGCTTCACCCGCTCCTTTGACCTGCGGCTGGATAATGGCGAGCGCTGGGGCTTTTTAAAGCCCATCATGTTCACCGCAGGCGTGGGGCAGATCGACGCGAGGCACACCGCCAAGGCCAAGGAGGAAAAGGGCATGCTCATCGTCCAGGTGGGCGGCCCGGCCTACCGGGTGGGCTTTGGCGGCGGGGCCGCCTCCAGCATGCTCCAGGGCGAGAATGTTTCCGAGCTTGATTTCGATGCGGTCCAGCGCGGCGACGCCGAGATGGAGCAGAAGATGAACCGGGTGATCCGGGCCTGCAACGAGATGGGCGACAAGACCCTGATCGACGTGATCCACGACCAGTGGAGATCTACGTGGCCGAGTACCAGGAGCGCAACGGTTTCCTGATCCGGCCCGAGAATATCGCCAGATTCCAGGGGATCTGCTTGCGGGAAAAGGTGGCCTGCGAGGTGCTGGGCGAGGTGACCGGCGATCTCCGCTTTGTGGTGCATGATGCGCAGGACGGCTCCACCCCGGTGGATATCGAACTCAACGAGCTGCTGGGCAATGTGCCGGTCAAGACCTTCAGCGACGACCGGCGTCAGCCGGATCTTGCCCCTCTTGTCGTGCAGGATCTCAGCGTAAAAGAGGCGCTGCACAATGTCCTGCGCCTGGTTTCCGTGGGCTCCAAGCGTTTTCTCACCAACAAGGTGGACCGGGCCGTAACCGGCCTGATCGTGCGGCAGCAATGCTGCGGCCCGCTGCAGTTGCCGGTGAGCGATGTGGCCGTGCTGGCCCAGAGTCATTTTTCCAGGTCCGGGGTGGCCACGGCCATTGGCGAGCAGCCCATCAAGATGCTGGTCAACCCGGCTGCCGGGGCGCGGATGGCCGTGGGCGAGGCGTTGACCAATCTGGTCTGGGCCAAGGTGGTAGAGCTTGCGCAGGTGAAATGCTCGGCCAACTGGATGTGGGCCCCCAAGCTCGCAGGCGAGGGCGCGGCCATGTACGACGCGGCCCTGGCCATGCGCGAGGCCATGATCGGGGTGGGCATTGCCGTGGACGGCGGCAAGGACAGCCTGTCCATGGCCACCAAGGTGGGCAAGGAAACGGTCAAGTCGCCAAGGGAGCTGGTGATCTCGGTGTACGGCGCCGTGGCGGATATCGGTAAGGTGGTGAGCCCGGACATCAAACAGCCCGACTCCACCCTGCTGTTTATCGATCTGGGCGAGGGCAAGAACCGCCTTGGCGGCACAGCCCTGGCCCAGACCCTGGGAAAACTCGGCAACGAGTCGCCGGATATGGACAACCCTCCCCTGGTGAAAAAGGCTTTTTGCGCGGTGCAGGAGCTGATCGACCAGGGGCTGATCGCCGCGGGCCACGACCGCAGCGACGGAGGACTCATCACCACCGTGCTGGAGATGGCTTTTTCCGGCAACTGCGGCCTGGACCTGGCCATGGTCGGCAAGGCCACCGCCATCGAAGCCCTGTTCAGCGAAGAGCTGGGGCTGGTGCTGGAATGTGTAGCTGGCCAGGAAGAGGCGGTGCAAAAGGTTCTTGCCGAATACGGGGTGCCCTGCACAGTGCTCGGGACAACCACCACGGCCAAGGAGATTCGCATCAGCCATAACGGCACAATAGTCCTTGCCGAGGATATGCGGGTTCTGCGCCAGTGGTGGGAGGAGACCAGCTATCAACTGGAGCGGCTCCAGATCAAGCCGGGATGCGCCGACGAGGAGAAGCAGAATATCTATGACCGCAAGGGGCCGGCCTACCAGTTGAGCTTCGCCCCGGTCAAGACCGCACCCGAACTGTTGGCGAAAACCAACAAACCCAAGGTCGCCATCCTGCGCGACGAGGGCTCCAACTCCGACCGGGAGATGAGCTCGGCCTTTTACGCCGCCGGGTTTGAGCCCTGGGACGTGACCATGACCGACCTGCTGGACGGTCGCATTACCCTTGACGGCTTCCGGGGGTTGGCCGCGGTGGGGGGCTTTTCCTACGCCGACGTGCCCGAGTCCGCCAAGGGCTGGGCCGCCACCATCCTCTTCAACGACCGGCTCAAGGGGATGTTCCAGGCCTTTTACGACCGGCCCGACACCTTTACCCTGGGCATCTGCAACGGCTGCCAGCTCTTCGGGTTGCTGGGGTTGGTGCCCTGGCAGGGGAGGCTCCCGGCTGAGCAGCAGCCCCGCTTCATCCACAATCTTTCCGGTCGGTTCGAGTCGCGCTGGGTCACGGTCAAGGTGCTGAAAAGTCCGGCCATGATGCTTGCGGGCATGGAGGATCTGACCTTCGGCATCCATGTGGACCACGGCGAAGGGTTTCTCCATTTTCCCGACCCGGCCATCAAGGCAGAGGTGCTGGCGGGCAATCTGGCCACTCTGGCCTATGTGGACGACGCGGGCCAGCCCACCGAGGCGTATCCCTTCAACCCCAACGGCTCCCCCGGCGGCCTCACCGGCCTCTGTTCGCCGGACGGCCGCCATCTGGCCATGATGCCGCACCCGGAACGGGCCTTTCTGTCCTGGCAATGCCACTGGTTGCCCGAGGAGATGAAGGGGCTTGAGGTTTCACCCTGGCTGCGGATGTTCCAGAATGCCTATGCGTGGTGCGTGAAGTAGGGGATAGGGGTTACAACCCGAACAGCGTGCGCTGGCGCGGGTCCACCCCGTTGTCCTGCCCTGGATCGAGGGGAGCCGAGCCCTCCTCGCCCCGATGCCCTTTGACAAAGAGGAACCGTTCCAGGTTGCGCTGGAACTCCGTCCACTGATAGCCTTCGCCTTTCACCTGTCCGGCCAACCGATCCAGGTAGTTGATCTTGGCGTCCAGGTCGTCGAGAAAGTTCAGGGCAAACGCCTCCTGCATCATGGGCAGGGAGGGGGAGCCGAACTCATGCCGGCCGTGATGGCTTAAGATAAGATGTTTGAGCCGGTCCCCCAGCTCTTCCGGAAACCCGGATATTCCTCTGATTTTTTCCTGAATCATTTCGATCCCCAGAACCATGTGCCCCACCAGCCGGCCCCGGTCCGAGTACTCGAAGGGGAAGGAGTCGAAGCTGAATTCCTTGAGCTTGCCGATGTCGTGGAGAAGCGCCCCGGCCAGGAGCAGGGAGCGGTCCAGGCTCGGGTAGAGACTGCTGATACTGTCTGCCAACCGGGCCACGGCCAGGGTGTGTTCCAGCAAGCCGCCCACATAGGCATGGTGCATCATCTTGGCGGCCGGCGCTTTTTTGAAGGCCTGCATGAGTCGGCGTTCGCCGAACAGGGCTAGGAGCAGCTCTTTGAGAAAAGGGTTCTCCACGCTGCCCGCCAGCTTGATAAGCTCCTTGGCCATGGCGGTGACGTTGCCCTGGACGCTGGGGACAAATAGGGCCAGATCAACCTCGCTGTCCGCCACCCGGCTGAGAGTGTCGATTCGGAGCTGGAGGATTCCTTTATAGGCCTGGGCCTGTGCGGTAACGGAAACAACGGCCCCGGTCGGGCATTCGCCCATGAGCTGTTCGGCATTCTCCCAAATCCGGCCCGAAATCTCCCCGCTGGCGTCCATTAGAACCAGGCTCAGGTAGGGCTTGCCGGCCTTGGTTTCGCCCCGGCTCATTTCTCGGACCAGAAAAAGGTCGTGTACTGCCTGGCCGTCTGTAATCTCTTTTATTTGGATGTTTTTGTTGGCTGTTGTCATGGGGGGTTGTAAATGGGTAGGCCAAATATTTTGGGAGTTATTGACTCAGGAACAGGTATTAAAGAGCAAAGTATAACGCCTTGTTACAGGCGGGCGTCAATTTTCCGGTTTAATTGTCCCCATGAGAGAATTTTCTCGTCAGCCGTCATGAGCGTTGCCCCATTCTCAATGGCTGTGGCAACAATCATGCGATCGGCGGGATCACCGTGAAACAACGGCAATTGTCCGGCGTAAATTGCCGTTGTGCCGCGCAGGGGGAGTTCAAGTAAGCCCGCTTGTAGTAGCTCAAAACGCCACCCTGCAAGTTCTGCCTGTAGGGTCAACCGTTGTTTTTCAATCAGCATGGCAACCTCCCAAAAACTGATGGTCGCGACGCCAAGCTGGCTGTTTGCCAGGGATTCGTTGATTGTTTGCAGTGCGGTTTTTCCCAGACGCGGATTGCCTTCATCTAGCCAGACAAGAACATGGGTATCAAGAAGCAGCATTATTCCGCATCCCAGGTAAGGCCCAGCGGAGCGATCAGATCATCCTTGCTCTGTATTACGCCTTTATGCAGCCCGAAGAGGGTTGTCGGCGCTGTTCGATACGGCTTCAGGATGGAGACAGGTTTTCCATTCTTGGTGATCACGATTTCTTCACCCGTCTGGTTCACTTCATCCATGAAATGCAAGCATTTTGCCTTGAATTCCGAAGCTTTAACTGTTTGCATATCTTTCCCCCTCCCTTATCGTGGCAGATATTGTGACTATAGTCATCACCATGGTCATATGCAAGTTTTTTTGTGGGGAAATGTTGTGAACCCGCACATAAGGAGATGTTTGAATTTCCTGTTTTCTGAGCCTCTTGCAAAAGAAACCGTATGTATTGCTGCCGTCATTCCGGCGAAGGCCGGAATCCAGTGTTTACGGACAGTCGCAATAAGGCTGGACCCGGCCTTCGCCGGAGTGACGACTTTCACAGGAGTCTCTTCTTGAGGATATCCCGGCGGTTATTGCACCCAATTTTCCAGGCGCAGGCCGTCAACTCTTTCGAATTCTTTGGTATTGTTGGTCACCAGGGTCATGTTTTGTGATCGAGCCAATCCCGCAATAAGTAGGTCGTAGGGGCCGATGGGCAGGCCTTTTTTTTCGAGTTCTGCTCGAATGGCTGCGGCGTCGGTAGCGGCAGAACGGTCCAGCTCAAGGAGGTTGAACGGCAGAAGAAATTTGGCAAGGGCATCTTGGGAGCGCTGGCGGTATTGGCTTTTTTCTACCCCATACTCAAGCTCGAAGAGCGTGATTGTGGAGATTGCAACATCCTGCGGCGAGTGCCGCTTGAATTGCGCCAGCGCTTCCGGGGGACGTTTCTTGATAAGATAAATGCAGATGTTGGTATCGAGCAAATAGTGCATCAGAAAGATTCTCTTTTCTGCATGCCTGGTTGATTTCTTCCTTCGGCCATGAAGTCTTCGGGGAAATCGCCGAGTGAGTCGAACAACGAATCCCAGGTGGTTTCCAGCGGCTCCAAAATGACCTGGTTGCCTTTTTGTGAAATTTTAACCATGTCCCCAGGCATCCTGAATTCTTTCGGAAGCCTTACTGCCTGCGAGTTTCCATTCTGAAAAAGTTTAGCGGTTTCCATGTCAGCACCTCTCTATTATATATACATTCAATATATACTTTTCTGCACTCGAGGGCAACCTGCTTTTCAGTGCGTTTGCAAAGGAAAATATCCCGGGCATTGAAGTTTTGTGAGGGTATGGTATATATACATGTATAGCAAAAAGGAGAATATCATGCTGGCACTACGTTTACCGGAAGAAATCGAGCAACGGTTGGCGGCTCTGGCCAAGAGGTCCGGCCGATCAAAATCATTTTATGCCCGCGAGGCCATACTTGAACATCTGGACGATCTGGAAGCTGCCTATCTTTCCGACGAGATACTGAAGCGAGTTGAGTCGGGGCAGGAGCGGACCTATACTCTCGATGAATTGGAGCGCGAACTTGGCCTGGCGGATTGAGGTCACGGACACCGCTAAAAAACAGTTGGCCAAGTTTGACCGGCAAGTACAGCTTGAAATTATGCGGTATCTGCGGGAGAAGATCGCCACGGAAGAAGACCCGCGTCGGCATGGCGCACCGTTACGCAGGGAATTGCTTGGTCGTTGGAAGTACCGGGCTGGGGCATATCGAATCATCTGTGAGATTCAGGACGAAAAAGTGCTGGTGCTCGTCCTGATGGCCGGCCACAGAAGCAAGGTCTGTGGCCGGCATTAAAGAGGATAATCCACCCTCAATAACCGCCATTTTCAATGGCAGATATATCAAAGCTGCTCCGCCAGGATAGAGATATTCCGCCACGGGATCACGTTGCCCCGCGTCCTTTGCTGGCTATCATCTCCTGCATAGACAAGGTGGGCGGGCCCTGAGCTGTCGGCGGCAAGTTGAAGCCACTTGTTCAGGCCGGCAAAGTAATCGGCGGTAACCGTTCGTCCGGATTTAATCTCTATGGGAAGCAGACGTTCCCCCTGTTCGGCCAGCACGTCAACCTCATTGCCCGTACTATCTCGCCAGAAATAAAGGTTCGGCTGCAGCCCGCGGTGTAATCTCCCCTTGATAAGCTCGGCCACGACCCAGGTTTCAAAGAGGGCTCCCCGCAAGGAATGAATCATGATCTGGCTCGGCTCCTGGATCCCCAACAGCCACGAAACAAGGCCGGTATCGAAAAAATAGAGCTTGGGCGATTTGATCAACCGCTTGTTGAAATTCCGGTAATGGGGTTGCAGCAAAAAGACAATGTAGCTTGCTTCGAGCACGGAGAGCCAGGCTTTCGCTGTATTATGGGTGATTCCGCAATCGTTGGCCAGAGAGGAAAGATTAAGCAACTGCCCGGTTCTGGCCGCACACATGCGCAGGAACAGGTGAAAGCTTTTCAAATCCCGAACCTGAATCAACTGGTGGAGATCCCGTTCCACATAGGTGCTGACGTAACCGGGGTGCCAGTCGGCCGGGGAAACCTCCCTGTCATAGAGGGGGGGGTAGGAACCGGTATAAATCGCCTTCTCAAGCTCGGCAGGGGCCAGTCCCGCGTCAATGAGTTCGCCGTGGCTGAATGGCAGCAATTGCACCATGCCGACACGCCCCGCCAGGGATTGGGTGATTTTTGAACGAAGGCCGAACTGCTGGGAACCGGTCAAAATGTACAGCCCCATCCTCTGGTCCTGATCAACAATGGTCTGGAGATAGGAGAAGAGGTCCGGACAGCGCTGAACCTCGTCAAGGATCGCACCGTCGGGATAGCGGCCCAGAAAGGCCCTTGGGTCAGTATCGGCAAAGGCGCGGGTATCGGGATCTTCCAGGGATACATAGGGCTTTTCGGGAAAAACCGCCCGCGCCAAGGTTGTTTTCCCCGATTGACGTGGGCCGGTAATGGCCACAACGGGAAATCCCTTGCACAACCGGAGAACGGTGTCGACGGCTTTTCTTTTAATCATGGTGGTATGTTAGCAGCTATTTTGTAAATTGGCAATTCAATTTACAAAATAGCAAGGCGCGGCGGGAAAGCCGGGTGGGGAGCAATAATCCAGGCAAAGGGTCATCGGCGCGGGCTGGTCTTTTTCGCAATGCGTACAACGCCAAGATGGGGCGGTTTCCATTCGAGCGTGAAAATCGGACCGATATCGGGGATCGCGGGAAGATACTCCGGGACGAGATCGTTTAAGACGGCAGGAGGCGCGCCTTTCATTTTTTCGTGACGGCGTATGGCCTCAAGAACCGTCACCGCTTTTTCAAACGCGGCGATTTCCTCTGCATACCGCATCTTGATCTGCTCATCTTTTTCGGAAGCGTACATGCCCCGCAACCCTATCAGTGCGGCGTAAATATTTCCGCCCTCGGCGGAGAGGATGTTGGCGAGGTGTTCCAAAACAGGGGGGCCGTTGGGCTTTGCCGCGGCAAGATAAAAGAGCCGTGCAGCTTCCAAGGGTTCGTCAAGGTAGTAGAAATGGTTGAACCCGGCAAAAAATGGCAGCACAAAGTTGTCGGGCAGGGCGGTCATTCCTCGGGCAAGCACGGTGTTTGCATAGCGGGCGTAATCTTTGTTGATATGGGGCAGAATTGCCTGGCAGAGAAAATAGGTGTCGATGAAGTGCGGATGCAGGGTGGCGGCGGCGGTAAAGTGCTGCGCAATGGGGTCTGCATATTCCAGGGGATCACGGCCGGGTTTGACCCCGCCATAAAAAACGCTGGCCTTGATGAACTGTATTTCACCGCCGAGTTGTCGGAGGTAGCCGAGGGCGATTTTTTGAATTGCCGGGGGCAGAGGGTGGGAAAGATGCTGGTTGCCTTCGGAAAAACGGGTTTCCTGGAGGGTAAAGAATGCCCCATAGAAGAAAAGCAGGAGAAAAAAAAGAGGCAGCCTGGCGCTCATTGCAGGTCCCGGCGCTGGTAGACCACACAGGCAAGCCAGAGGAACAGACCGACATAGGAAACGGTCAGCCCGAAGTTGGCCAGCATGAGCGAGGGATCGGGCTGCGGGGCTGAAGAGACAATCATGTTCTTGAAATCCAGCCGGTCAAAATCAGGAAAGACTGCGGTCATCAAACGCAGGACACCCTCCAAAATTGGTTGTGGATCGGTTTGTAATACTCTCTGACTCACGGCTTCCCGTGCCACCGGCAGTCCGGAACAGATGGCATAAAAGGAAAGCGAAATGAGCAGTACCGGAAAGCTGCCCCGTACCAGACCAGAGAACAGGAGAATGACGGAAAGCAGCATCAGCTCCATGGCAATAAGGCCGAACCAGGCCAGCAGGTACGGCAGAGTGTTGAGCTGGCTGAAATATACCGGCGGCACCATCTGTTTGATGATAAGCAGGGTGCCAAAGCCCAGTCCGCACAGGAGCAGGTTCAGCAGCAGGAGGAGTCCGGCAAGGCCGGAGAAGATGCCGAGCACATATTCTCCCCGCGAGATCGGCCGGGCCAGCAGGGAATAGATGACCTTTCTTTCCTCATCCAAGGCGATGACCTGTACTCCGTGGAAAAAAAGAAAGATAAAGCCGGAAAGCCAGGCCAGGGAGAGGATGAAGTCACTGGAGGCTCTGCCGATGTCTCTGGGGATAAAATCAAAGAACAGGAGCGCTCCAGCCTGGGCCACCACGGAAAGGACGATGAGGCCCAGGAGCGCATGACGGCGGAGTCCGTCGAGCAAAACGAGGCGGGCAAGCGCTGCGATGCGTTTCAGTGCGCCAGTCATTTTTGCCCCTGTTCTACGAGGCGGAGATACCCATCCACAAAGGCGGAGCAGTCCTGTTGTTCCGCCAGGGAGTGGGGCTGGCCTTCAAAGAGCTTTTGGCCCTGGTGTAGCACCAGGACCCGGTCCACCAACCGGTCCACATCCTCCAAAATGTGCGAACAGAACAGGATGGATCTGCCCTGGCGTTTCAAATCGGCAATGAGTGCGAGAATATCGGCTCGGCCAATGGGGTCCAGGCCGCTCATGGGCTCGTCCAGGATCAACAGCTCCGGGTCATTGAGCAGGGCGATGGCGAAGTTGGCCCGCTGCTGCATGCCTTTAGAGTAATTGCGTAGCGGTCTTTTTCGGTCATCCCACAGGTCAAGGCGGCGGAGCCACTTTTCGGAGGCAGCGTGAATATCCGACCGCGTCATATTGCCGGCATTGCCTGTGAAGCGTAGCATGTCCAGGACGGTCAGGTTCGAGGGAAAGTTGGCAGTCTCAGGAAGGTAGCCGATCCTTTTTCGGATTCCATGCATTCTTGGAGAGTTGCCAAAAATCGTTATGGCGCCCTTATCCGGGCGGATGAAGTCCATGAGCAGCTTGATGCAGGTAGACTTGCCTGCGCCGTTGGCGCCGATCAAGCCCAAGGTTTCGCCCGAGCCCAGGGAAAAAGATACATCGCTAAGCGCTATTTTGGATAATTCCCCAAGCTGTTTCGCGTAGGTTTTATAAACGTTCTCAAAAAAAATGACAGAATTCATTTTGATTCAAGTTTTGCGGATATCTGAGAAAAAAAGGTGACGGAGAGGCTCCGTCACCTTTTTTATTTGTTTAACATGGGGAAAGAGGCCGTTTATTTCGCGATATACGCAGTGCCACTAGGTCCATTTTGCCCAACAAGCTCATCAGTGCCAGCAGCAGGGGCAGCAGGTTCGTCGCCAGCAGCCAGCGCTACACCAACACTAGCGGCAAGAACATCTTGATAAGTGACCGCGGCATCGCTGTCGACAGCATAATAGGTATCGCCCTGGATGTGTTTGCCGAGAGCGACATAGCTGGTCCAAGTTGCATCGGTGCTGGCAACCAAGGAAACACCGTTACTGACGCCGAGGGGTACCGATCTGTTGACGCCAGCTGCGTCATTCGCCATGATTCCGTCATCTGTAACAGCGTCACCACCGGTGATCAATGCACCCGGACCGCCACCGGCAAGGGCTGCAGCAATCGAACCTGAAACGCCAAAACGTTGCCAATCCGTAGAGAAGGCCGCCTCAGCGGTGGACAGATTTTTAACGTCACTAAGCGCGGCAGTGTTGAAGCCTCTGATCCGATATGCTGCGAACTGGGGGATGGCGATGGCCGCCAGGATACCGATGATCGCGACAACGATCATTAACTCAACCAGGGTAAAGCCTTTTTGGTTTGTCTTCATGGTGTGTTCTCCTCCGTTGGTTTTTTCCTGCATGGGTTGTTGTGAATTTGTAGTCTACAAAAAAACGGGCAGACAGAATTCTAAGGTACTTTCGCTAAATAGCATGAACCATGCCATCATGGTAGGCACTCCGCAAAAGTATCAAACCAGGTTAAAAGGTAAAAGATTCAGTAGGTTGCCAATATTGGAGAAAGTAGGCCATGTCGTCTGTGACGTAATTTGTCAATGTTGTGGCATAATGTGTCATAATTCGTGAATTTCGGGTTTGTTTCATGGGACAGAGCCTAGGGTGATAATTTATAGACAAAATCCACGACAGCCTGCTCGCCAGTATTAGGATTGTTGGACCGGACATTGACAGATGTCATCGTGTCAGTGCCTGAGACGGTGGAACTGAGATAACAGGCCGCAATGTTTGCGCATCCAGCTTTTCCCAAGGATGCGCAAATGTTTGGGTGAATGTCGATATTGGATGCGGCACTCGCACAGGTTTGATCTCCGACACAGGCCCCTCCCCCATTGCAGGTCAGGCTGGAGGCACGAAGTGTGGCCATGATATATTGGGATGTGCCTTTTGCCACGTCAAGCTCGGTAATGTATCTTTTGCCCAAGCCGGACATCCTGGTTGCCCTGAGGCCGAGAAAATAGGCAGTCGCCACCAAGCCTATGGCAAGGAAGCCAAGGAGCAGGGTGGTTACCAGGGCAACTCCTTTTTCGTTCAATCGGTATAGTTTCATTGCCAACCCATTGGTTTTCCAGATAGTTTCATGGTTTTCCATTGGTAGTTGTTGAAGTCCGGAATGCCGGCAGTGTCAAAAGCAATCCCGTCGAGAGTGGTGGTGCCGCTAAAGAGTGCTCTGTCACTGCCGCTGGCCTCTATACGTCTGAGTCCGACCTGCACGAGGATATATACATCGACATTTCTGACTTGGTCTATAATATCCGCTGTCGTTGCAGGAAGTGCGGTGGTATTATTTGTTTCGACCGTTCCGTTTTCATCGCTGTCAAGATCAAAGCGGACCTTGAAGTCGGCCACGCAGTTTAGCACAGGATTTCCAGCGCTGGCGCCGACGGCACGGAGCAGATTTCTTGTGCCGGGGGCGCAAGTGCTCAAGTCTTGGCCGACACTGAGACGGTAGGTCGTTTGGTTGCACCACTGAGCGCTCGTGCTGCAGCCATTGGCAACAGTGCCGTCATAGGGATAACCTGTGAGGACTTGTATGCCTGCCGGGCAATTTCCGGTTGCACGGTTGTTGTTCTCGACAAAAGCTCGGTTTTGGTCCAGGACAACGATTGTATTGTTGAGCCCTGTGCCTCCGGAGGCAACTTGCCGGGCAGTGTATGACCCACCAGCCGTGCAGTCATACAGGAACCAGCCTATCGTGCCCGGGTTGCTGTTGTTCAACGTCGACCGCAGAGTAAGAAGCCTATTTGCCGGACCTGCGCCTTCAGTCCAGGCTACCGGGGGATCGGCCGTATCCCTGGCAATGCCAAAGCCAAGATGCTCCAGATCGAGCCGTAACAGTTGCAGGCCCACCAATCTCTCGATCCCACCCTCTGCGGAACTGGTTTCGGATCTGACGCCAAACAAGATACGGTCAAAGCTCATTGCGGTTAGTACAAGCAGTACGGACACAATGAACATGGCGATGATCAGCTCAATGATGGTAAAACCACGGTCTTTCATGAGTTGCCCACAATTATTGTTGCCGTGTGTGTAATAGCTTGCCCTTGGTGAGTCCAGCTAATGGTTATTTGGATGGATTTTGCCACACTGGCGACCGAATCGGCAACTACCTGCGTTACCGTAAATGGTGCGGACGCATTTGCAATCTGTCGTGTAACAACGTTCACTGTCGTGCCGTTCACCAAATCTGTATACGGGGTGTTCCGGAGAGCGTTGCCAGTTTCCTCTGCAATGCTGACCGCTTCATTGCGTAACGTATTCGTGGAGCTTGTTCTGTAAGACACCATAAGGCCTTGCAGTGCGCCAAGTAGGATGACAGACAGGATCAGCATGGCGACGAGCGCCTCAATAAGGGTAAAACCTTCTTCAGTTTTCAATGCAATTGGCTCCATCCCAGGCCCCCATTCGTACACGAGTGATACTGACCGTGACACAGTTGTTTGGAGAGCCTGCGCTCATGTCTGCCAGCCGCAATGTCCCGGTCGTTGTGTATAAGCCCCTGGTGCTGACAACAAAATTTGCAGGAACAACAAAGGGATTCTCCATAGTGATAGCACCGTTTGCCGGAGTGGAAAGGTTCGTTGCGGTGGCAGTCACCGTGATCTGTAATTTTTGAGAAAACGCTTCAAGCCTTTTTTCCTGCAGGAAAGAGGCTATGGCATTCAAGTCACGGTTGATCGAACTTCTGCGCGAGGTTTGTGTGTAGTTGCCCATTGCGATTGTCATCAGAATGCCGATAACCGCGACAACTATCATCAGTTCGATAAGTGTAAACCCGCGATCTGAGATTAACGTTCGATCCATAAAATTAACTCGCCGTTGAGGATGCCGCCAAAGGGGACAAACGGAGTGGAGGATTCAGGAGGTATCCCTGTCATCCAGCCAGTAGCCTTGTTGCCTACTTCTGAAAATTTCGATTTGTCCATGCCTGCATCTTCAATATTGCCGCCACTGAGCTGCAACAAAAGTGATCCGGGGGGGACATCCACAAAATAGTTGGTGCCGGGACATCCGGTCCAGATATTGTGGCCGGACTTGCAGTTCACTGCCCAAAGCCGTGATCTGCCTCCGAAATCACAGGAATTGGAAGAAGGTTGCGTGGTGGTAAAAAAGACAATGTTGTAGTCGGAAACTGTGGGGTCGGTAATTGTTCGTTCCTTATAATAAAATCCCCCCTTGGGCTCCAACCCCGTAACCTCAAAACCCATCTGGTCGTCATCAATGTGTGTACAGACATCGGTGGTGGAGTGGGAAAAGTTAAAGTTGCAGTTGTTACCTTTTTGCAGCTCCTCCAGGCAATCCTTAATGGATACTCCGTGTAATGATTCAACGTCATTGACATTTTTACCTGGTTCATCATCCTTGAAAAACCATCGTCCGGTCCCGAAATATAGCATGGGGCTGCCAAAACAGCTACCGGTGACAACCTTGGATGTTACTGGACTCTGGGCGGATTGAAATACCGTACCGACGCTCCACTTAACTGCGCCGGTGTTGCCATAGTTTTTATCGGTTGGCTCGGTATAGGTGGTTCCGGTGACAGTGTCCACGGAGGTTTTTGGTCCAACCGCCATCACATTGCCTGACCAGACAATACCGGTTTTTTGATTCACCCCGAAAAAAACAAGATCCGTATTATTGTCGTTATCCCAATCAATGCCGTTGTTGAATATCCGACCGGCAAAGCCGTTGTTGTAGCTGGATAAGGAGGCATCGACTGCGTAGCCGGGGGTATTTGACCCAGCGATCTTAAAGGTGTCAAGAATCTTGAAATCACTGTCGACTTTTAAGATAAACAAGCGCAGATCCTTGCCGTCGGCCTCGCCTTTATAGTTGGTCGGGCCACTGCCGAACATCACGTAATGGTCTGTGCCTCGGGTAATATAGGAGGGCCCGCTGTAGCTGAAGCCAAGGCCCGGGTCGGTAAACTCCCATAAAAAAATGGGGTTTGCCGGGTCTGTTACATCCAGGGCAAAATAGGAGGAAAGGCCCAGTCCGCAGGTGGCAACATCGGTGCACCCGGGAGGGAGCACGGCTTGCGTCCCACCGCCAAAGCGCATGCCGCCAATCAAAATCTCTTTGTTGCCATGCTTGATGTGATAGGGGGCCAAATCAACCGTGTAGATATGTTTGTAGGCTGGATCGGCAATGTATTTGAGATAGGGCATGGCGTTTTTAGGGATAAATGCCCAGGCCTCTTTACCGATATCATTACTGGTTGCACTATTCCCGGTGTTGAAACAGTCTCCTGTGGCCTTTTCACAGAGGCGGACCTGCTGGTTGGCGGATAAGCCATCCTTGCGGATGTCGCCAGCTTGAATGGCATGAAGCATGCCATCGTTTGAGGACACATAGATCATGGAATAATTGGCGTGGGTTATGACCGTTGGGGAAGAATGGATAATATCGCCAAGCTTCCATTTGTCGCCAGCATTGTTGACCTGTCGGTTCCTGCAATTCCCCACGCCGGTGTTGGACGTAAAAGCGTCAGCCGTGCCGCGGATGTAGTCGATGATGTTTTGCGCTCGGGCTGTGGAGGTACTCCCCAAACAAGCATTAAAGTCTGTGCCTGCGGTCGGGTCGAGCAGGGAGTCGAAGCTGGTATAATTCGCCGCCGTAAATTGGCTTAACGTGCCGGATTCATTTACGCCATATATTGTTCGGGTGGAGGCTGCCCGGGTCCGCAATTTTTCGCCTGATTCAAACACCTTGTGGATCTGATCTACCTGGGCATAGGTGCCGAGTTTTGGTGTTTTCAGGCCGCCAAAATTATCGGTGGGATAATAATCGATGCTCAGGCTACCGGAAGAGTCGATGAGAAAGTCGAGGACGTTGTCGTCAAAGGTGTCAAGAAAAAGAGAATTCGCATTGTCCTCTCGGATGTTGTTTACCGTTTTTGAATTAAAAAACCAATAGGCATTGAGGGTTCCGCTCCAATCAAGCGAGTAGCTTGTGGTAGCGTCAGTAAAGGTTTTTGTCGGGAAAAACAGAGCCTGGTGGATAACGGAGCCTGCTGTGCCCCGCTCAGACAATACAGAAATCGAAGACCCTGCGGAGGTTCTCTGCAGAATGTCACTCAAGATGGTATTGAGTGAACTTCGTAACTCCGCACCATTCGTGGCATTGACGAAGGTGTCGGGCACGCCGTTCTGGTCTTTGTCCCAGTCTGGCGCAACAGCGGGAGGAGTTGTGGTTGCGGGTAAGGCGGTGCAGCCGCTGCCTTTGCCTGCGCCGCAATCATCCATGGTGCATGTGCCTTGCGGATAGCCGGTGAGACTGCCTGGCCAGTCCCCGCCGGCGACGACATCGTATCCGCCGTACATCGCTGTATTTTTGAGGGAAAGAGTGCCGGTTCCTGTTGGGGCCATGAAAAGCCCGAGGCCATACACCGCATCCACTTTTTTGTTATATGTCGTGCCGGAAGTGCTGGTTACACTGCGCAAGACATCGTGATGCATTTTGTAGGCAGGTACAACCGGGTCTGCGGAGTTGTTGGTAAATCCTGTGTCAATGCTACAGGTGCTACTAAACGATGTGCTGAGATTCCATTGCCCATCCGTGGCCAGAATGACAAAATTCTTTGCGCAGGGAACGAGCCCGCAATTATTTTTTGCGTAATCACAGACATACAGTGGATCGCGATATTTGGTGCTATTGCCAGCCATGGCAAATTCATTGGTAAAGGCATGGTCATTAGACTGCTTGAAATAATCATACGCTTCCCACATGCCAGCAGCAGTGCCGGTGCCACCCGACACCGATCTGGCATTGAGATATCTTGTAAAATAAGTGTAGGGAAGGGTCGCATCCGCATTGTTCCCTTCTGGATAATCCCCCACATAGACTTTTTGGGACTTAATGGAATCACTGTAAAATAACAGGCCAAAACGCGGTTTTACTGTGGCGGCACTGAACCCCGGAATAACCGCCTCCTGTATTCTGCTCACAGGGACTTTGACTTTGTCGTCGTTGGCGGTATGTATCGTTAAGAAGCCAGTAGCCGAGGCTGCGGCCTGAAGGCTGGTATCGCAATCCGTGCTGGTGTATTCTCCGTCGGTACAGATATTGGGCCTTCCTCCGGTCATGGCCCAGCGCAACAGATCCATCCTGCTCATAAGGAGAAAATTGAGACAGGCGCCAGTATAAGTTTTTGTAGAATCTATTGAACTCTCCCTATTGGGGCAAGCTAGAGCAGCGTCAGCAGTTTCTTCCCAGACTCCGCTATTTTGCTTATATTTCTTGCTTGGAATCCAGTTCCCCTCTTCGGTGCCCAAAAAAGGCCAGCCACAGCCAGTGGAAGTGCTGCACCAGCCTGTTCTGTCCGTTCTAGGATTATATGCAGACCAACTCATGCTGCCACTGACGTCAACAACCATAAGAACATTTGGTGAGACAGGGGCGGGGAGAAAAGGTGGTTCCGCGTTGTAAATGTTTGCGGCAAAGAGATTGCCTGGAGTGCAGAGAAGAAGAGCAGTTGCTAGAAGAGCTTTTCTAAAATTGCACATCGGATTTTCCTCCTGATTCGACGGTTAATACTGTATTGACATCCGTACAGTCTCCAGACAGGATAAAATTTATTTTATCCCCGACAGAATGCGCACCCTGTCCTGCCCAACCGTCTCTCTTGAATTGACGTTGGCCCGCGCAAACAGGGCCATGAATTTTTATGTAAATTGAGGAAGAGTCCAGGCGAAGAATTATGCCGCGATAAATAATGTGGTCATGACCGCGGAGCGGCGGCGGCGGGGAGTTGACGCTCGCAGCGTGGCAAGGGTGAACGGGAATAGCGCCGAAAAAGAGAAATAGGAAAACGGCTCGGATGCATTTTTTCATGTGAGAACCTCACGGCGAACTTAATTTTGCGGAATGACTAGCGTCTATTGTTTTCGGCCATTTTAGGTTTGTTGTAAGAAAAACAAGATGTTGTTGAGAAAATCACCTGGTAATTCTCCGGTGGAAAGGACTAATTATATATAATAGAGTGAAGACTTGAAGACTGTCTAGCAAAAGTATTCGGTCGATTTAGATGGAGTCTTCCCTCTCGGGTCGTTTTTTTTAACATTAAATATAAAAGAAGAACAAATCGTTTCCATTTTTGGGTATGGTATCGTACGTGGTGCTGGTTGTAATATGCAATTTTGAAGCCAGTTTCGAAGTTATAACAAAATAAAAATGAGGTTGGGCACTGGCTACTACTCCTCAAACGAAGAATGCCAAGGGTTTTGACAAGCGTCACAGTTTGCGTCCGCTGGAAAACGAGGACTATATTTTAGGACTATTAAGCCGCAGCGGACTCATTAATAGCGATCAGGATCGCTTGATACGTGACAAAAAAAGTCAGCAGCGGCAGCTTTTGTTGCGGCAGCACAGCGCCCGCCGGACAACCGATACCGGCAAGGAGCGGGATGAGAGCCTGACTTTTGTTGATATCATTGTCTCGCTGAACCTGGAATTGCAAAGCTCGACCCCCTTGAGCTTGATCTGAAGACGGTTACCAAGACCATCCCCCGCACCTTTGCCTTCAGGCACCTGTTGCTGCCGTTTTCCATTGCCAACGGGGTGCTTGAGGTTGCCATCTGCAATCCCGACAACAAAACGGTTCTGGCTGAGATCGAGCGGGCCAACCAGCTTGTCGTCAAGCCCTATCTGGCCACCAAGAGCGACATCCGCAAGACCCTGGCCGAGTTCTTCGGCTTTCAGTCCTCCATCACCGCGGCGGAAAGCCATTTGGCCCGGCCTTTGGTGGATCTGGGCAATCTTGAGCAGTATGTGCGCATCTCCTCCACCGAGGAGGCGGCCTCCTCGGACCAGCATGTGACCTCGGCGGTGGACCATATGTTCAACTATGCTTTTGAGCAGCGGGCCAGCGATATCCACATCGAGCCCAAGCGGGAGCAGGCCCTGGTCCGCTTGCGCATCGACGGGGTGCTGCATACCATCTACAAGCTGCCCAAGGTGGTTCATGCTGCGGTGGTTTCTCGGATCAAATCCCTGGCCCGTCTGGATATCGCCGAAAAAAGGCGGCCCCAGGACGGGAGGATCAAGGTGGATCGCGGCGGCCAGGAGGCGGAGATCCGTGTTTCCACCGTGCCGGTGGCCTTTGGCGAAAAGGCGGTGCTGCGGATCCTGGACCCGGATATCCTGTTTCAGGATGTGGACACGATCGGCTTTTCGACGCGCGATCTGCAGGTGTACAAGAGTTTCATGTCCGCGCCGCACGGCATTTTTCTCGTGACCGGGCCAACGGGCAGCGGCAAGTCCACCACCCTCTATTCCACCCTCAAGCAGATCGCCACTCCGGAAAAAAATGTGGTCACCGTGGAGGATCCGGTGGAGATGGTGCATGAGGAATTCAACCAGATTCCGGTGCAGCCGCTGCTGGATGTGACCTTTTCCACCATCCTGCGCAATATCCTGCGCCAGGACCCGGACATCATCATGATCGGCGAGATCCGCGATCTGGACACGGCGGTGAATGCCGTGCAGGCTGCGCTCACCGGGCATCTGGTTTTTTCCACCCTGCATACCAACGATGCCGTTGCCTCCATCAGCCGGTTGCTGGACCTGGGGGTGCAATCGTTCATGATCGGTTCCACCTTGTTGGGGGCCATGGCCCAGCGCTTGGTGCGGCGGATCTGCCCCCATTGCAGCGAAACCTACCGCATGTCCGCGGTCGAGCTGCGCGGCTTCGGGTTGCCGGTGACCGAGGACGGGGAGATCGAACTGCGGCGGGGCAAGGGGTGCCAGCAATGCCGGGGTACCGGCTATCTCGGCCGGAGCGGCATCTTTGAAATCTTCGCGATGAGCGACAAAATCCGCAAGCAGATCAGCGGGGGAAGTTCGGAGACGGAGATCCGGCAAACCGCCATGGAGGAAGGCATGACCACGCTCAAGGAGGATGCCTGGCAAAAGGTGAAAAGCGGGATCACCACCCCGGAGGAGGCCTTGCGCGTAACCGGTGGAGATTAGCCGCGTCCGCGCCCCTCGCTTTTTAGGGCAGGATGTATTATAGTGTTGGTACAATCCCCCTTGTTCCTCCGGAGCAAGGGTTTTTTTCTTGAAGTTTGGCGGGCAGGGGCCTGCGGGTGAACATGTGGCTGTCAAGGTTGTCTGCACCAATAAAAAAGCCTACCACGATTTTACCATTGAAGCGGAAATCGAGGCAGGGCTCCAATTATTGGGCTCGGAGGTAAAGTCGCTCCGGGCCGGCAAGGCCAATCTGCGCGACGGGTATGCCAGGATCAAAAACGAAGAGGTTTTTCTCCTGCATGTGCATATCTCGCCTTACAGCCACGCCACCTACGATGCGCCGGATCCTGTGCGGGAGCGCAAGCTGCTGCTCAAGAAGCGCGAGATCCTCAAGCTCGTTGGCAAAACCCAGGAA
>PHAW01000209.1 GCA_002841785.1 Deltaproteobacteria bacterium HGW-Deltaproteobacteria-3
TCAATCCCCCTTTTTCAAAGGGGGAGCACAGCGATTACTTACAAAGCAGGTAGTGCATATTATTCCCCCCTTTGAAAAAGGGGGGCGAGGGGGGATTTAAAGGTTTTTTAGCGAAAGAGATTTTTCAAACGGTAACGAAAAAATGCGCTATATCGCTGATCTTCATATCCACTCCCCCTTCTCCCGGGCAACCAGCAAGACCGGAAACCTGCAGGGCCTTGCCGCCTGGGCCAGGGTCAAGGGCATCCATCTGCTCGGCACCGGCGACTTCACCCACCCCGGCTGGTTCAGCCAACTCAAGGAGCAGCTTGAGCCTGCCGAACCGGGTTTTTATAAACTCAAGGACGAGGCGATTCCCCCGGCCTTATCGCAGGCGACGCCGGTTGCCCTTCCCAGCCGCTTCCTGCTCACCGCCGAGATCAGCTCCATCTACAAGCGCCACGGCGCGGTGCGCAAGGTCCACAACCTGCTCTACGTGCCCGATTTCGCCTCGGCGGAACGGATCAACTCCGTCCTGGCCGGCATCGGCAATATCGAGTCCGACGGCCGCCCCATCCTGGGCCTCGACTCCCGCGACCTGCTCGAAATCCTGCTCGAAAAAGCGCCGGAGGGGTTTCTGGTTCCGGCCCACATCTGGACGCCGTGGTTCTCCCTGTTCGGCTCCCGCTCCGGCTTTGACACCATCGAGGAATGCTACGGCGATCTCAGCCCGCATGTCTTTGCCCTCGAAACCGGCCTCTCCTCGGACCCGGACATGAACCGGCTCATCCCACCCCTGGACCGCTTCGCCCTGATTTCCAATTCCGATTGCCATTCTCCAGGCAAGCTGGGGAGGGAGGCGAACATCTTCAACACCGGCTTCAGCTTTACCGATCTGCGCGAAGCCCTGAAAAATCCCCTGACCGGCGGTTTTGCCGCCACGATCGAATTCTACCCGGAAGAGGGAAAATACCATTGCGACGGCCACCGGAACTGCAAAGTCTGCCTTGAGCCCGCCGAGACCCGGAAAATCGGGGCGATCTGCCCGGTCTGCGGCAATCCCCTGACCGTGGGGGTGCTGCACCGGGTCATGGAGCTGGCCGAGCGGACCGAGCCGTACTACCCGCCCGGCTCGCCCGTTGTCCACAGCCTTATCCCGCTGCCCGAGGTGTTGGGCGAGATCCTCGGCGCCGGTCCGGCCACCAAGGGGGTGATGGCCCTGTACGCCAAGGTCATCGACCGCTTCGGGTCGGAGTTCGCCCTGCTGCTCGACACGCCGGTGGAGGAGATCAACCAGTTCTCTCCGGTGCTGGGCGAGGCGGTGGCCCGCATCCGCACGGGCAAGGTCATCCGCACCCCCGGCTACGACGGCGAATTCGGGGTGATCCGGGTTTTTGCTGCAGGAGAACGCGAAGCGCTGGCCGGCCAGATCGGTTTGTTTGCCGGCAAAAAGACGATCCGGCCTGCTAAAAAATTGCCCCGCACCCCGCTGCCCCTTGAGAGCAAGCCCCTTCCTCCCGCCGACACGCCCAAAGCCCCAAGAAAGCCCAACCCGGAGCAACTGGCCGCCATCACCAGCACGGCGAGGAATATCCTGGTGGCTGCCGGACCGGGCACCGGCAAGACCTTTACCCTGGTGGCCAGGATCGAGCATCTGCTGACCGCGGAGCATGGACGGGCCGAAGAGATGGTGGCCATCACCTTCACCAACCGGGCAGCCCGCGAGATGCAAGAGCGTCTTAGCCGGGAGCTTGGCGAAGCAGCCCGGGCCGTCTTCGTTGGCACCTTCCATGCCTATTGCCTGGCCCTGCTGCGCAAGGAAACCCCCGATCTCCTGGTCATCGGCGAAGACGAGCGCGACCTCTATCTGCGCAAGGTTTTCCCGGAGGTGTCCCGGGCCGAACACCATATCCTCAAAAAGCAACTGGCAGGCTACGTTGACCAGCTCAACAGGGGGACCCTGCCAGCCGGTGGAGCCCTGCCGGAACTTCTTGCGCGCTATCTTGCCTCGCTTGCCCCGAACAAGGCCATTGACCTTGATCTGGTCATCCCCCTTTGCGTGGAGCGCCTCAGCAGCGAGCCCGCCCTTGCCGGACACATCATCGGCCGGGCGACTCATCTTTTTGTCGACGAATTCCAGGATCTCAACCATCCCCAGTACCGGTTGGTCCTGTTGCTTGGCGCGCAGGCGCGGGTTTTCGCCATCGGCGATCCCAACCAGGCCATTTACGGCTTTCGCGGCAGCGACCTCACCCTGTTCCAGCGGTTCAGGGACAGAGAGGGGGTCGCCACCCTGGCCTTGATCCGCAACTACCGTTCAGCCCCTGCCATCATCGACGGCGCCGCCGCGCTCATTCGCCGGAACCGGCAGAGCGGCGACACCCAGCTTATTGCCGAAAGCACCAGCACGGCGCGCATCGAGTGGCATCAGGCTCCAAGCGCCCAGGCCGAGGCGGAGTGGATCGTGCGTTGCATCGAAGAGGGGTTGGGCGGCACAAGCAGCCTTTCCCGGTACACCGCCAGACGCGGCGATCAGGCCCCGCCACGGAGCTTTGCCGATTTCGCCATCCTCTACCGGCTCAGCCAACTGGCCGAACCCATTGCCGAAGCCCTGCACCGCAAGGGCATCCCCTTTCAGCTTGTTGGCGCCACGCCTTTTTACCTCAAGCCCGGGCTGAAAAGTGCCTACCACTTCCTGCTGGCCAATGCGGCAGACGCGCACTTGCATGATCATCTCCTGTTGATGGCCAGCCTTCCTGGCATCGGAGAGGCAACCCTCTCCCGCCTGGAACAAGAACTCCCCATGCGCTGCCCTGATTTTTACAGCGCGGCGCTTGCCCTTCCCCTCCCTGCCGGTGCGGCACAAAGCATCGCGGAAATGGGAAAAACCCTCGCACCTTTCCGCCGCGCCGCGGAGCACGGCCTTGCCCTCCCCCTGGCCGAGGCCATGCCCATGCTGGGCATTGATCCCCAAGGGCCGGAGGCCAAGCGGTTGCTCCAGCTTGCCAACGCCTTTGGCAACGATCTCCAGGGGTTTTGCGAACACCTCCGGCAAAACGCCCAGGCCACCGCATATGATGAACGGGCCGAAGCCGTGGCCCTCATGACCATGCATGGCGCCAAAGGCTTGGAGTTCCCGGTGGTT
>PHAW01000210.1 GCA_002841785.1 Deltaproteobacteria bacterium HGW-Deltaproteobacteria-3
CACGGTGGCAAAGCCGGGATACATGATGGAGTATTCATGCTTTTCGCCGGCCGCCGCTTCCTTCAGATTGTCCAGGGTGGGGCCGATCATCCCGGCGGGGAAAGCGGCGGAAACCATCACCTCGCCGCCCTGCAGCATCTTGAAGAGCCGCTTGGCGTGTTCCTTCTCCTGATTGGCAGTCTCCTCAAAGATGTCGGCAATCTGCACAAAGCCGTCCTTTTTTGCCTTGGAGGCAAAGTAGGTGTAGCGGTTGCGCGCCTGGGATTCGCCGGCAAAGGCGGTGAGGATGTTTTTTTCAGTCTGTGAGCCCGGTAGTTTCGCCATGGTGTTTTTTCCTCTTCCTTAAACTGTGTTTGGATAAATGGGGGGTGCAGGCACTCCGTCCGCTGTCCCGGCGCCCGCACCAGGATATCATTCTGACGCTTGCTGTGTTTTCCTCCCGGTCAGGAGCCGGGAAAACCGTGAGGCCACGGTCAGGTACGGTCGAAGCGGTCCAGGTTCATGACCTTGTTCCAGGCTGCGACGAAGTCGCGCACGAACTTTTCCTTCGCATCGTCCTGGGCATAGACCTCGGCCAAGGCCCGCAACTGCGAGTTGGCGCCGAAAACCAGATCCACGCGGGTGGAGGTCCACTTGAGTTCGCCGCTCACGCGATCACGACCCTCGAACACCTCTTGGTCTGCCGGGGTTGTTTTCCAGGTCGTGCCCATGTCGAGCAGATTCATGAAGAAGTCATTGGTGAGCGTCTCCGGCCGTTTGGTGAAGACGCCGTGCCGGGACTGTCCGAAATTGGCATTCAATACGCGCATACCGCCAACGAGAACCGTCATCTCGGGGGCGGTCAGCGTCAGCAGTTGCGCCCGGTCAACCAGCATCTCCTCCGCCGATACGGCGTATCTGGTTTTCTGGTAGTTGCGGAAGCCGTCCGCTTTCGGCTCAAGGACACCGAAGGACTTCACATCGGTTTGCTCCTGCAACGCATCCGTGCGTCCCGGCGTGAAGGGAACGGTCACCTCGTAACCGCCATTTTTCGCAGCCTGCTCGACACCTGCGCATCCGCCCAGAACAATCAGGTCGGCAAGCGAAACCTTCTTCTTGCCCGATTGCGCGCTGTTGAACTCCTTCTGGATCCCCTCAAGGGCTTGCAGCACCTTGGCAAGGTGCGCCGGCTGGTTGACCTCCCAATCCTTTTGCGGGGCAAGACGAAGGCGCGCCCCGTTGGCGCCGCCGCGCTTATCGGAACCGCGGAACGTGGCTGCCGAGGCCCAGGCGGTGGAAACCAGTTGGGAGACAGACAGGCCCGAGGCAAGGATCCTGGTCTTGAGGTCCGCGATGTCCTTGGCGTCGATCAACTCATGATCGATCGCGGGCACCGGGTCTTGCCAGATCAGTTCCTCCGCCGGGACCTCCGGGCCGAGATAGCGCGAGCGCGGGCCCATGTCGCGGTGGGTCAGTTTGAACCACGCCCGGGCAAAGGCGTCCGCGAACGCCTCGGGGTTTTCATGGAATCGCTTGGCGATCGGCTTGTAGATCGGATCCATTCGCAGGGAAAGGTCCGCCGTGGTCATCATGGTTGAAACCTTTTTTGACGGATCGTGGGCGGCTGGCGCAAGATCCTTTTCCTCCGGATTGACCGGGACCCACTGGTATGCACCGGCTGGGCTTTTTACCAAATTCCAATCATAGCCGAACAGCAAATCGAAATAGCCCATATCCCATTGGGTCGGATTCGACGTCCACGCGCCTTCGAGGCCGCTGCTGATCGTATCCCCGCCCTTGCCGCTGCCGAAGCTGCTCTTCCAGCCGAGTCCCTGCTCTTCGATGGAGGCGGCTTCGGGTTCAGGACCCACATGCGACGCCGGGCCGGCGCCGTGACACTTGCCGAAGGTGTGCCCGCCCGCAACGAGCGCCACGGTCTCTTCATCGTCCATGGCCATGCGCGCGAAGGTTGTGCGCACATCCTTGCCGGAGGCGAGCACATTCGGTTCGCCGTCCGGCCCTTCCGGGTTCACGTAGATCAATCCCATCTGCACGGCCGCCAGGGGGTTTTCCAGATCCCGGTCGCCGCTGTAACGGCTTTGGGGCTTGTCGCTCGTTGCCAGCCATTCCTCTTCGGAGCCCCAGTAGACGTCCTCTTCCGGTTCCCAGATGTCCTCGCGGCCGCCGCCGAAACCGAAGGTCTTGAATCCCATGGATTCCATGGCGCAGTTGCCGGCGAGGATCATCAGGTCGGCCCAGGAGATCCTGTTGCCGTATTTCTGCTTGACCGGCCAGAGCAGCCGGCGCGCCTTGTCAAGGTTCACGTTGTCCGGCCAACTGTTGAGGGGCGCGAGGCGCTGATTGCCGGAACCCGCTCCTCCGCGGCCGTCGCCCATGCGGTAGGTGCCTGCGCTGTGCCAGGCCATCCGGATGAAGAGCCCGCCGTAATGGCCCCAATCGGCGGGCCACCACTCCTGCGAGTCGGTCATCAGCGCGTAGAGGTCTTTCTTTACGGCAGCAAGGTCGAGTTTCTTGAATTCTTCCGCGTAGTTGAAGTCATCGCCCATGGGATTGGATTTGGCGGAATGCTGGTGCAGAATATGAAGGTTCAACTGGTTCGGCCACCAGTCCCGGTTGGACGTGCCGCCACCGGCTACTTGTCTGTTTATTCTGCCTGTTACCGGGCACTTGCTGTTTTCGCTCATCTGCGTTCTCCTTTGAGGGTGAAGGTTGCAAAGCTCAGAAAGGGGTTGTATGGGCTTGGCTGCGTTCTTTTGCGGCATGACCCGCGCGTCAAGGTTCCTGCGCGGATAATCCCCATTTTCGATGCTGTCATAAAAGTCGTGTTGGTGGTTCTCGCAACACTTGCCGATGGCCTTTGCCTTGGCATCCTCGATCATAGACGGAAGATGCCAGTGAATTCGTACTCTTCGCCGTCAAAGTTGGCCCTATAAGGGTAGAGCGACGAGGAGCATTGTTATGCTCTTCTATTATTTAAGAATTATTCTTATTTAAGGCAACAAAAAAACGCCTTTATTTTTTCTTTTCTTTTTTGAGGCATGCTGTGCAGATTCCCTCGGCCACGATATTCCTCGTCTGGATAGCGCCCCATGCTTCCAATTCCGGGGGCAGGAGCATGGTG
>PHAW01000012.1:0-838 GCA_002841785.1 Deltaproteobacteria bacterium HGW-Deltaproteobacteria-3
GCGCAGCTTCCGGGAACAGTATATGATGGCGCCGGCGGAAGCGGCCCACATGGTCCCGCCGACCGCGGGGGATAGCAACGCGTCTGCCATGTGCATGGGTTTCTCCTTGTTTGGTTACATGCCCAGGTGAAGTAGCACGACATTTTTTATGGTAACACGATCTAAGTACAATGTCTCGGAATAGGTGTCAACATATTTTAAGGAGCAGCCACATGGGAAAAACCATCCGTTTCGGAATCTCGCTCGATGAAAATCTCCTGGAAAGCTATGACCGGCTCATCGAGGCCAAGGGCTACATGAACCGCTCCGAGGCGATCCGCGACCTGATCCGCGCGGCGCTGGTGGAGGAGAAATGGGCGGCCGGAGACGCGGAAGTGGTGGGCACCGTCACCCTGGTGTACAACCACCATGTCCGCGATCTTTCCGACAAGCTGACCGAGCACCAGCATGCCCACCACGACCGGGTTATCTCGGCGCTCCATGTGCATCTCGACGCGCATAACTGCCTGGAGGTCCTGGTGGTGCGGGGGCCGGTGGGAGAGGTGAAGCGGATCGCCAACGAACTCATCGGGGTGAAAGGGGTCAAGCATGGCCAGTTGGTCATGACCACCACCGGCGAGGAGCTTCATTAAGGGCCGGGCCATGCGGCGAGCAGGAATTCTTTGACATGGTTTCGGTTGCCGTTATATCCTGAGCCAAGGAAGCGCAGCCAAAAAACCCAAACAGGAACCCTCTATGTCCAAGACCGTGCTCTTTGTCGATGACAACCCGGTGATCCTCAAAACCATCGAACTGGCCTTTGCCAAAGAGGAGTATACCCTGCTCCTGGCCGGCAACG
>PHAW01000012.1:870-19068 GCA_002841785.1 Deltaproteobacteria bacterium HGW-Deltaproteobacteria-3
GCTGGAGTTTCTCCACCGGGCCCGCGAGAAAAACCCGTTTTTTGTGGGGATGATCTTCACCGCCTACCTGGACATCGACAGCATCATGCAGGCGGTGAGTGAGGAAGCGGTCTGGCGGTACATCACCAAGCCGTGGCAGGACAGTCGGGAACTGGTCATGGCCGTGCGCAACGCTTTCCAGTACCATGAGGCCATGACCTTCCACCGCCTGGCCGCGGAACAGCTCCAGCGGGCGGAACGCCTCGCGGCCTTAGGCCATCTCGTGGCCGGAATCTCCCACCAGTTCAACAATATCGATGTGGGCATCCTGGGGTATGTGCAGTTGTCCCTGCTCCATAAGGATTTGCCCGCCGAGGTTCGCGAGCATCTGGAACAGGTGCGGGTTTGCGCCAGGCGAGGCACGGAAATCATCAAGGAGCTGGCCACCTTCAGCGACCAGAGCACCCAATGGGGTTTTACCTGTGGCAGCCTGACGGATACGGTAATCGAAGCCCTTTCCTTCTGCCGCAAGGAGCTGGACGCGGAAGGCATCCAGATCGAAACCGAGTTTGCCGACGAGTGCAACGCGGTGTTCAATTTCGGCCTGGTCAAACAACTGGTCATGAACCTGATCCGCAACGCCGCCCATGCCACTCTGGGAAAAGAGACGCGCACCGTGCGCATCGAAACCGGAAAACAGGGCGAAAATATTTTCGTCCGGGTCACGGATAACGGCTGCGGCATTTCCAAGGAATATCTGCCCAAGATCTTCGACCCGTTTTTCACCACCAAAGGCGCCCAGGCCGCGCCAGGCTCCACGCAATCCGGCGTTTCCGGGGTCGGCCTGGGATTGAGCCTCAGTCAGACAGTGGCCCAGGCCCATCGCGGCGCGATAACGGTGCAATCCACCCCGGGCAGCGGCTCATGCTTTACCTTCAGCCTGCCCGTAGCCTAGAATCCTTCCTCCATAAAATACCGTTCGCGGTGAGCCTGTCGAACCGCTCCATTGCCACGACTGGCCTTCGACAGGCCGAACGGAGCCGCTTACTTATTAGTTTGGCGAAACAAATCCCTCGCCAGCATCACACCGCAAAATCGATCTCCTGCACCACTCCAACCCCGCCGTTTTCCTCCAAAAAAATCGAGGTTTCCCGGAGCTGTCCCTGCACACCGTTTTCCCTGTTTTTCAGGGCAAAGGGGGTTTCCACCGGGCGGAGCAGAATGGCGCCGACATTCTTTTGCGCAAGGGTGGTCAGCGAATCATTTCCGGCCTCGTCCCGCATCCATACCCGCAACTGGGCATACAGCGGGTCGTTTTCATCAAGCCAGCCGTTGTTGTCGCTGTCCAGGCGGGCCAATTCGGCAAAGCCGTTGCCACTGGCCGGGCCGAAAAGCTCCAGGCCGTTGTTGATCCTGCCGTCGCCATTGCGGTCAAGGGCCAAAAAACCGTTGCCCGGGGCAAGGCCGGAGATCTGCTCGGTCGTGCCGTCCCCATCGAGGTCAAAGGCGAAGCGCATATCGCTGAGCGCCGCCGCCTTGCCGTTGAAATTGATCACCAACGGATCAATCAGCAGGGCGTCTCCCCCCCGAATCCGCACAGTGTTCGTGGCCGTGAACTCCCGGCGCATGGCAAGCTGAAGCTGAAAATCAATGGTCTGCCCGTCAACGGTTACAACCTGGCCCCTTGCGGAAAAATCGAGGGACTCCCGTTCAGTCGTTGTTTCCGCGAGGTCGTACTCAAGCCCCCATCCCTGGCGGGCCGGCGGGGATTCTTGCGGGCTGGCGCCCTGTTGCGGAGTTCCGGGAGATTCAGGGGAGAGGGGCTCAAAACTGGTGATGCGGATCTTCCTGCCGGTGAGCGCCTCCAAAATGAGGCGCATGGCTGTCAGCTTGGGGTCTTCCGGCGGAGAAGCATCCGCAGCCGGAGCTTCAGCAACATCTCCGCCCGGCAAGGATTGGGACACCGCCTGTTCACGCTGCCTGGCCTCGGCGGAGATCCGCACCCGGACGGCAGGCGGCTCTTCTTCCCCGGCGAAGACGGGCCGTTCATCGCCCACCCAGAACCGGAGGGACTCTTGCCTGGTCTGCTCTTCGTGCAAGGCATGCGCGCTTGCCAGACTGACTCCTGCGGCGGCAATCTTCATGGCGAAACCCTCCTGGAAAATGATGGTGCCCCTTCAGGATACGTTTCGGCTTCCGGGAAGAAAAAGTTTAACAATCGATCAGGCAGCAAGGGCTGGCTGGCCCGCCGTTTCGTGCCGCGCTTTTTTTCCTGACCTTGCTTTCGTACATCAGCCCGTCGGCCCGGGTCATGACCTGCCCAAGGATTTCCACCTGAGCAAGCCGGACCACGCCAAAGCTGATGGCAACGGAAAAAGGCAGCTCCCCGCCACGAAATGGGCCAGCCGATTGAAGGAATCCAGGATGGCGGCGTTCGCGCCGGTGTTGTTCGAGTACGGTCCCGATGTAACGCTCTTCGGCCTGTTGCTTGCCAAAAGAAAGCAGGCCGAAGAACGCGGCCTCGATACAGAGAAAAAGAACAAATAGAAAATATTTTTTCTGGCCACCACAACCTCCAGGCGTTGTTATCACAAGCCCCCTGGGGCTGAAGATAATAAGAAACGGTAATGCTGGCAGCAACGAACGCCTCTGTTTCGCGACATTTCAGGCCGCCAGCGCTTGTCGCACCCCATCCAGAGACGAGCGCACCACCACGAAAATGGTCAGCCGCTTTTTCTTGTTAGAGCTTTTTCTTTGCCTGTTTGCCCCATTTCACGTACTCTGTAGTCTATGAACTTGCGCGACTTCCTGAAAAAAGTCAAAGACCTGCCCACCATTTCCGCAGTGGCCAACGAGATCAACGCCTGCGACAAGAATGACTCGCTCACCGCGAAATCGCTTGGGACGATCATCAGCCGTGATCCCGCTCTCACCGCAACCGTCCTGAAACTTGCCAACTCCGCCTATTACGGAATGGCCCGAGAGATAACCAGCACCGAACGGGCGGTGACGATCCTGGGCTTTGACACCATCAAAAGTCTGGCCCTGGCCATCTCCGTTTTCCATGTTTTCAAGAACCAGGAAGGACAACTCTTTGACCTGAAAGGCCTTTGGTATCATTCCCTCGCGGTCGGCCTCGCGGCAAAGCATCTTGCCCTGCACAGTCCGATACTGACCTGCGATAAAGCCCTGCCGGAGCAAGCCTTTATCTGCGGCATCCTGCACGACATCGGCAAGATCGCCTTTGCCCAAAACCTGCCGACGGAACTGGCCGAAATCTTGAAACAAACCCGAAGCGGGAATCTCGCTCAACACGAAATTGAAAAAAGCATCCTCGGCTTCAACCACCAAAAAGCCGGACAGGCCATGGCAGACGCCTGGAACTTCCCGGTAGATTACCAGACCGTCATCCGGATGCATCATGCTCCCTCTGCCGCGCCCGCAGGGGATAATCCCAAAATAGCCGCCCTGATCATGGCTGTTTACCTTGGCAACAAAATCGCCAAGGCCCTGCATCTGGGAGAAAGCACGGACCCACACATGGCAAAGGTGATGCCGGAGGATCTGAGAAACCTGAGGATCAGCAATCAGAGCCTGCCCGAGATTGTGCAGCAGACCAGAAATGAGTACGCCCAATGCCTTGAGGCTTGGTCATACGAGATGTGAATGAGCAGCTTCAGCTTTAAGCAGTTAGCTGTCAGCCGAAAGCTAACTGCTGCTGGCTGTCTTCACCTCACTCCTTGACGCTGACAAACACCCCCTGATTTGCCGGATCCAGTTCGTAATACCGTTTCAGCAAAATGATGCCGGGCTTGGCAAGAACGGTTCCCTTGGTGAGCAGCAGAATTCCTGTGCCGCTGAACACATCCCGGCTCGCCTCCATCCCCTCCTGGAGATCGTTGGGCAGCAATTCGATCTCGACATGGTCTGTCTTGGGCCGGATCTTTTTGTAAAAAGCCTCGGCCTGCGCAAAAACCACGGGTATAAGCTTGGGGTCGAAAAGTGTCCCCTTCTGAAGCTCCACCTCCCTGCGCAGGATCTCAAAGCCCGTGGCCCCCATGGCTTTACGGATTTTCTTGTCGATGTAATCGGTCAGGGTGATGATCCGGGCGCCCAGCGGGATGTCCGCCTTCTTCAGCCCGTCGGGAAACCCGCTACCGTCATAATTTTCATGGTGGGCGCGGATAATCCGCCCCGCTTCCCGCAGTTCTTCGATCCTGTCAATGGCGGCCTGGCCGCGGATCGGATGCTGCAAATACTCTTCCCGCTCCGCAAAATTCATCTGCTCGGTCTCCCGCGCCAGCATGAGGTCGGGGATACCAATTTTCCCTATATCATGGAGCAGGGCGGCCACCATGACTGTTTCCCGCTCCTCGCTTTCCATACCGAGCTGCTTGGCGACATTCACCGAAACCTCCGCGACATTGCGGGAATGGGTCCGCATCCGTTTATCGCGCAACTCGATGAGCCCGGAAAAAGCAACGATGGTGTTCTTGAAATTGACCCGCAACCTGCTGTTTACCGCCCGCACGCTATCGTAACTCTTCTGGAGCTCCATGGTCTGCTCCTGGACAATGGATTCCAGCTCGGTGTTCCACTTCTTCAGCTCGGCGTTCTGTTTCTTGACAATGGCGGCCAACCGCTTGTTTTCGGTGAGCAAATGATACATGTGCAAGGCGCCCTTAACCGCCTGGACAAGCTCGTCATCATTCCAGGGCTTGTTCAGATAGCGAAAGGTGCCGCCCCGGTTGATGGCGTCGATGGCGGCATTGACATCGGCATAGCCGGTGAGCAGAATTCGGATGGACTGGGGGGAAATCGCCTTGGATTTTTCAAGAAAATCAACGCCGGTCATCTCCGGCATTCGCTGGTCGGAGACAATGACGCCAACCTCCGTCTCCCTGGCAAGAATTTCCAGCCCCTTGGCCCCGGAAGAGGCGGTGAACACTTCGATCTCTTCATCCATGAAAAGCCGTTGCAGGGAACGCAGGATATTTTCCTCATCGTCCACAAAGAGAATCTTCCCCTTTTCCGGGGAGGAAGGGATTGGAGTTTCGCTCATCGTTTTTCCTCATTTTCCCCGGCAACGGCGGCCGGGTCGAGGACCCGACAGGCATCCCCGCAAATTTCGCAGGCAAAAACCAGCACCGTTCCGGACTGACCATCCGGTTCATTCATCATGACCCCCTGCACACAAAACTGCTTCCCGGCAAGAGCAAGCTTCCGGCTGACAATCTTGCCCGGTTGCACCTCGGCCAGCAGAGCACCCCAGTCCGGAGGCAGCACCTCCGCCGCCGGCGCGCCCAGGAGGGAGTGGCGGAACTTCCGCAGTACCTCTTCGGCAAAGCGATTCCGCTGCACCAGCATCCCCTCCCGGTCAAAACCGACCACGCCCATGGGCAGGGTGTTCAGGATGACCTGGCTGTGCCTGAGCACCTTGTTCTGAAACAACAGCTCTTCCGTGCGTTCGGCCACCTTCTCTTCAAGCTGCACGGCAATGCGGGAAAGCTCATCATTAGCTTGCCGCAACTCCTCGTTGAGCTGATTATTCGCCTGGACCAGGAAATACCGCTCCACCGCCTTGGCGATGGTCACTTTAAGTTCATCGTCGTTCCAGGGCTTAGGGATGAACTTGTAGATTTGGCCCTCGTTGATCGCCGCCACCACGGCCGCAGTATCGGCATAGCCGGAAAGCACGATGCGGACAGTGTCCGGCAAACGCTTATGCACCTGCTTTAAAAAAGCGACGCCGTCCATCTCCGGCATCCGGTAATCCGAAATCACCACCTGCACCGGCTGGTGCAGTCCCAGAAGGACGAGCCCCTCCTGGCCTGATTCCGCAGTGAGGATTTCATAGTCCTCATCAAGAAAAAGACGCCTCAAGGATTTCAAGACATTCGCCTCGTCATCCACACAGAGAATTGTCACATTTTCCGTCATCCCGCAGCCCTCACTCCGTTTTCACCGGCAAGGTCACGACAAAGGTCGTCCCCTTGCCCGGCTCGCTGGTCACCTTAATCTTGCCGCCATGCTTCTTGGTTACGATATCGTAGGTTATGCTCAACCCCAGTCCTGTTCCCTTGCCCACCTCCTTGGTGGTGAAAAACGGCTCGAAGATCCGGTTCAAATTCTCCTGGGGGATGCCGGAACCTGAGTCGGCAATGGCAATGGTTATCTCCGTTTCGCTCGCACTGGTGGTGATCACGATCTCGCCCTTGGTCTCGATGGATTGCGCCGCATTAACCAGCAAGTTCATGAATACCTGGTTGAGCTGCTGCGGATAGCACCGGGTCGGGGGAAGATCGCCATAGTCTTTTTTTACGGTGCACTTGTATTTGAGTTCATTCCAGATGATATTTAAGGTGTCGTCCAGACACTGGTTGATATCGGTCAGGATGTAGTCGTACTGATCAACCCTGGAAAAGCTCTTCAGGTTCTGGACGATCTTCTTAACCCGTTCCACGCCGTCCAGGGATTCGGCAACCAGGGAAGGCAAATCTTGAAGAATAGATTCTATCTTAAGCTGCCGACGAATCTCGGCAAGACGTGTGGCGCGGTCATCGCCCGCTTCCGGGGGAAAGAGCGCCGCCTGCATCTTCAAGAATTCCGCCACCCGCGCCAGGTATTTTTGCAGGGTGCCCAGGTTGCTGGTGACAAAGCCGATGGGATTGTTGATTTCGTGCGCCACGCCTGCTGCCAGTTGGCCGATGGAGGCCATTTTCTCCTGTTGGACAAACTGGGACTGGGTTGCCTTCAGTTCATCAAAGGCATTTTGCAGCTCGCTGTTCTTTTTTTCTATGATCTGCATCATATGGCTGAACTGGATGCCGATCCGCACCACCGGATCATCGGCAGCCTCCTGATAAAATTCACAGGCCATGCAGTTGTTGAATTTTTGGGCGAACTTGCCCTGCACCTTCCCCTTGCAGCATGTTCCGGCAATGGTCCAGCACTGCAGGGGCTCCCGCCCGAAACAGACGCAGTCTTCCTGGCCGCATTGCATCATCTTCCAGCAGGGTTCATGGTCCGGAGGCAGGGTGAACAAAAACTCTTCCGTATCCCCTTTGGTCACCCGCTTGATCATGGAGGAAATCTCCGCCAGGGAGCCCTCGAGTTTTTTCCTGTCCTGCTCGATTTTGAACAGAATCCGCTTGCGTTCGGAGATATCCTGAAGGGTGATAATACGCAGCGGTTCGCCATCCTTGACTTCAGGGAGGTAGCAGGTTTCCTGAAATACCCTGCCGCTGGCGTCATGGAACAACTCATCCGGGTGCACGCCTACCTGCCCCGGATCCTGGCGCAACCCCGCTTCCCGGAAAAGATCTTCCCAGCTCCAGCCAAGAATCTCCGGGTACGACTTGCCAAAAAAGTCGCACACCGCCTTGTTGCAGCGCTGCACCTCCCCGGCCGCATCCACCAGCAGAACCAGGTCGGAAACCCCGTCCATGGCCATGGTCCATTCGTCTTTGGCCCGTTTGACCTGGGCAAAGAGCAGCTTCAGCGCCTCGTGCTCCATCAATTGGCCGTCTTCAGGCATACGCCCTCGCTCCGCGCATTCTCACCGGCGATCACCTTCGAATCGCAATGTATAACCGATCACAGTCCCGAAGCCACTCCCCTCCGCGGCTGTATGACTCCCTCATAATACAGAAAAGCATCGCGGATCTGTGCACGCAATTGCTCTTCGTCCCAGGGTTTAACGAAAAATTTATAGATGGCGCCTTCATTGACCGCCTGGACAACGGTTTCCAGCTCGGCATACCCGGAAAGAACCATCCGCACGGTGTCCGGATAGAGCGCCTTGACACAGCCAAGAAACTCGGCGCCGCTCATTGCCGGCATCCGCTGGTCGGAAAGAATCACCTGCACCGGATTTTTGGCCAGGAGCTCAAGCCCCTCGTGGGCGCTGGTCGCGGTGAAAATCCCATATCCTTCATCGGCCAGCATCCGCTGGAGCGCGGCAAGGATATGGGGTTCATCATCAACAATGAGCAGGGTGCGCGATTGCAGGGGGGCTTCCGGCATCGGCAAGCTTTCGCCCTGCCGCACCAGCTCGGCAAACTCCTCGGCAGGCAAGGGTTTGCTAAAAAGATACCCCTGTATTTCATCACAGCCGTTTTGCCGCAGATACCCGGCCTGGGCCTCGGTTTCCACGCCTTCGGCCACCACGCCGACCCGCATCCTATGGGCCAGGGAAATCACCGAGGTGGCAATGGTCGCAGCCCCTGGATCGGTGACAATGTCTTTAACAAAAGAACGGTCGATTTTCATCTGGTCAATGGGAAACCGGCCCAAATAGGCAAGGCTGGAATACCCGGTGCCAAAATCATCCAGGGAAAGGCGGAGGCCAAGGCGCTTCAGGGCAGTCATGCGCGCCACCGCTTTTTCCGGCGCGTCCATAAGCATGCTCTCGGTCAGCTCCAGCATCAGATGCGAAGGCTTGACACCATACTGCGTCAGGGCCTGGATGATCTCCTCCTCCAGTCCGCCGTAGCGAAACTGGCGGGCCGAAACATTGACCGCCACCTTGATCTCCGTCAACCCTGTATCCTGCCAGGCACGCATCTGCCGACAGGCATCCCGGATTACCCAGGCGCCAATGCCCTCGATCAGACCGTTTTTTTCGGCGGCTGGGATAAACTCCAACGGCGACACCAGGCCGCACCCAGGCCGTTGCCAGCGCAACAGGGCCTCGGCCCCCACGATACGACCGCTGCGCAGATCGATCTTGGGCTGATAATACAAGACAAACTCCTCCTGATCCAAGGCGCGACGCAGCGCCTCCTCCATTACCAGAGTGGCGCGGGCCTGGACATTCAGCTCGCTGGTGTAGTAACAGAACTGTCTGCCTCCCAACTCCTTGGCCCGGTGCACAGCCGCATCGGCCCCGACCAACAGAGCCTGCGCCGTGTTTCCATCCTGAGGATAGACGCTGATGCCGACGCTGGCCCGCACAAAGGCCTTGCAGCCATCAGGCAGAACAAACGGCGATTCCAGTAACGCCTGGATACTGCGCGCCATGATCTCCGCTTCCTGGTAGTCATGCAGCGCTTCCAACACCAGAACGAACTGGTCCCCGGCCAGACGCGACAGGGTGTCCTCCTCCCGCAATCTGGTTCGCAGCCTGCGGGTGACCGCGACCAGCAGGGCATCGCCCGCGGCATGCCCATGGCTGTCGTTGATGGTCTTGAACTGATCCAGATCGATAACCAGTACGGCCGCCCGATTCTCCTCCCGGCTGGCCCGTTCCAGGGTGTGTTGCAGCCGCGCTTCCAAAAGCAGACGGTTTGGCAGAGCGGTGAGCGGGTCATAATGGGCCAGGCGCGGGGACCGCTCTTCGTGCAATCTGAGTTGGCTGAGGTCGGTGACCACCCCAACGTAATGGACAGGATCACCCTGTTCGTTACACACGGCGCTGAGGGTGAGCAACTCGGGATACATCTCCCCATCCTTGCGCCGATTCCAGATTTCACCCTGCCAATATCCGGTTTCCCGCAGACTCAGCCACATGGCCTGGTAAAATGCGCGGTCGTGACGCCCGGAGCTCAAAATGCTTGGGCTTTTACCAATAACCTCGGCCTCGGCATATCCGGTGATCTCCGTAAAGGCCGGATTAACGGCAAGGATCTTGGGCACAAGGTCGGTGATGATCACCGCATCGCGGGTGGTGGCCAGGATTGCGGCATCAATCCGCAACGCCTCCTCGACCGACCATAATGCGCTGCCGAAATCACCCATGCTCACTCTCTCCAAATCTTCCATTCCCCCAAAAAGGCAGAATGACTCATTCAACCTCAGATGCCCTTGACCCGCATTTTATCAAGCACCGTTCTGATTGTCTCGACCAGCTCTTTGCGCAGAACAGGCTTCATGAGGAAAGCATCAATCCCCAAGGCCTTGGCTTTTATTTCATCCAACGTGTTGCTGAACCCCGTGCAGAGAATGACCGGGATATCCGGCCGGATTTTTTTCAACTCCAGCACCAGTTGATCGCCGGTCAGGTACGGCATGGTCTGGTCGGTGATGACCAGATCAAAGCCCTCGGACGCAAGGCGAAAAACCTCCAAGGCCTCGACACTGCTTGTTTTCGTGGTGACATGGTAGCCGTGAAATTCGAGCATCTTCTGCATGGAATCGACAATTTGCGGCTCGTCGTCCACCAGCAGAAGCCGTTCGTCGCCGGTGACCGGCGCGGTGCTCAGGATGGAGCTCAACCCCTCTTCGGCTTTGCCCAGTACGGGGAAATACACCTGAAAGGATGCCCCCTGCCCGGGCTCGCTGTACACCCGGATATTTCCCCCGTATTTCTTCACGATCCCCAGAACAACGGCAAGGCCGAGTCCGGTCCCCTCCCCGTGCTTGCGCGTGGTGAAATAGGGATCAAAGATCCGCTCCATGGTCGCCTGGTCCATGCCCGGACCGGTATCGCTCACCGAGAGGACAAGGTACGAGCCGGGGAGCAGCCTGCGGTCCAGGGAATCTCCCGGGCCGATCGCCGCCTGGGACAAAGTCACCTCCATGACCCCGCCCTGTTCCCGCATGGCATGGTAGGCATTGGTGCACAGATTCATGACGATCTGGTGGATCTGGGTCGGGTCCGCAAGGATGGTGACGCCCTCGGCCTCCAGCCGTTGCGTGATCTCGATGGTGCTGGGCAGCGAGGCCTTCAGCAGCTTGAGGGATTCCTTGACCACCGGGACGATCTGGACCGGGCAGATCTCATGCTCCCGCTCCCGGCTGAAGGTCAGGATCTGTTTCACCAGTTCCTTGGCTCGATTGGCGGCCTTGTACACCTCCTGCAAATTCTGCCAGTTTGCGCTGCCCGGAACCTCGGTGGCCATGACCATGTCCGTATAGGCAATGATCGGCACCAGGATATTGTTGAAGTCGTGGGCGATGCCCCCGGCCAGGGTGCCGATGGCCTCCATCTTCTGGGTGGTGCGGATTTGCGTCTCCAGGTCGGCCTTTTCCTGATCCGCCCGTTTGCGCGCCGTGATGTTGGTGGCAATCTCCAGCCGGACATACCTGCCCCCGGTCCACTCGATGGCCTGATCCCGGCATTCATACCACTGGTTGTTCACCGTGTTCTGAAACTCCCAGACATAGACGCCGGTCGGGCTTCCGGCACCATCCAGCAGCCGGTTGTTGGTGCAGAAGGAACACGGTCCTGTCTGGCCAGCCTGCAGAACCTGCCAGCAGATTTGTCCCGCAATCTCCCCCCAGATCTCCCGGCCATACCTGTTCACAAAAAGAAGCTCATGGGTTTCAAAATCGGCAACGTAGACAAGGCCGTCCATGCTGTCCACCAGGGTCTTGAACCGTTGCTGGGCGTTGATCGTTTCCTTCTCCAAACAGGCGCGTTCGGTTACATCCCTGATGACCCCGCCAAAATTGACCTCCCCCGCAGAAACCCAACTGGAAATATTAAGTTCCAAAGGGAATTCACTCCCATCCTTCCGCAGTCCCTCAAATGCAAACATCTTGCCAAGATAGTGGGACACACCCGTAGCAACAAAATTTTTCATTCCCACAAAATGCCGCTCCTGATACCGCTCGGGCATGAGAGTGGCTAATGACTTGCCTTCAAGCTCCTTTTCGCGATAGCCAAACATCTTTTCCGCTGCTCTGTTGACCGAAAGAATCTCCCCTTGGCAGTTCGCGATCACGATTGCGTCATACGAAGCTTCGATAAGGGAGCGGAACCGCTCCTCGGATTTCTGCAAGGTATCGACCTGGTGCTCCAATTCACGATTCAGCCGCCTGTTTTCCTCCAGGGATCTTGAGAGATTGGGCAAGGTCAGCAGTTTTGGCAAAAGCGGGATTAAAAACAGGGCCGTGGCGATGGAGATAAGCGCAGTACCCGCCTTGACAACCCCCTCTCCCCAGTAAGAGGGCACGTAGATCGTCCAGGCGGCAAAAAAATGCGTGACGCCGCAGGCAAGAATAAAGGCGCCGAACAGGAGGAACATCCAGAAGAATGGCAAATCGCGTCTTTTGGCGACCAGAGAGAAGAGCACCCCTGCGATGAGAAAATAGGCCAAGCCGGTGCCGATATCCGAACCGACATGGAGCCAGAGCAGCGCCGGATCCCAGACAAGGCAATACCCATGCGGCATAAAATCCGTTGACTGGGTAAATTGCTCCAAAAATTCACGCATGCCAAAAACCTTTTCGCTGGGGGGAAGCCATCGCGGGCCGCGCATCACGGCCCGTATCCTGATTATGGTATCATAATCAGCCTGGCAAAAAAGATAAAAAAGGGCTGGCGGCACGGTCACCCAACGCACAGGAAAACTGTAATTAGACAGTGCTCCACTCCTGTGCTACTATGGTGCCCAGAGTCTTTTCCTTCCCGAAAAATAAGGAGCCGCCACACCACATGAAATTCCGTTTTATCTTTCTTGCCCTCGGCCTCCTTGCCCTCACCGCCAGCGTCACCGGCGGAGCCGTCTATTTCCAGACTGTCAACACCCTGGTCCATGACCAGGCCAGGAAGATGGCCCAGGACGGCATCGAGATCCTCGACAAGAGCATTTCTTCCATTCTGAAAACCAATCAAAAAGCTGTGGAGGTTCTGGCCGAGATGTGGTCGGTCCAGAACTTGTTCAACAGGCAAAACCCGGAGACCCTGATCGAGGTAAAATTCGCGCTGGACGATTTCCGTGAAGCCTACAATGCCACGCGTTGTTGCCTCATCAACAGAGAGGGGCTTGTTATCGCCGCCAGTTCCGGGGAAAAATCCCCGGTCCGGATCGGCGATGATTATTCCAAACGCCCTTTTTTTCAGAAAGCACTGGCTGGTGAGCATTACACTGCCCTGGTTCAAGGAACCACAAGCAAGGAACCGGCCATCAATCTCAGCCATCCGGTTTTCTCGGAGGGCATGGTCCTCGGCGTCGCCCTCCTCACCGTACCCCTCACCGATATCGGCGAAATATTTGCCCGTTCCACCGGGGTCGTCGCCCTGACCGACGAACACAACATCGTTTTCATCGCCAGCAAACAGGATTGGCTCTTCTCGGTGCTGGGGGCCACCACGGCGGAGAATCTCATTGATATTGCCGAAAAAAGGCTCCTCAGGGGCGAAATGCCCACCCAACTCCCCATAACTTTTGATGCAGCCAAGGGCACAGCCCGTCTACCCGACGGCAAGGGGTACCTTTTTTACCGTTCCCCCCTCTCCAGCTCGCCGAACTGGCAGATCAACTATTTCCAGGAATATGGCCAGATAGACGCCCAGCTTCTCCAAACGCTGTTCGGCAAGACCGGAATACTTCTCGCCGGCATGACCTTTTTTGTCCTCGGCGCAATGATCTATCTTTTCCGGCAGGCGGAGCTGTTCTTGCGTCAGCGGGAGCAGGCGGAAAAGAAGTACAAATCCGCCAATCTCTTTCTCTCCCAAATCTGGAATGTAGCCGCCGACGGCATGCGGGTTATCGACAAGAATTTCAACGTGGTGCAGGCAAACGAAACCTTTGTCGCCATGACGGGGATGGAGAAAAAGGACATCCTGGGGAAAAAATGCCAGGATGTGTTCTGGAGCCTTCTCTGCAACACCGAAAAATGCCCCATGCGCCAGATTCTGGCCGGAAAAAAACAGGTTGAATATGAATCCGTCAAGGAAAGCCCGGCCGGCAAGATCATAAACTGCTGGGTTATCGGAGTCCCTCTCCACGACGCAAACGGCAAGTTCGTCGGCATTCTGGAAAGCTATCGGGATATCACCGAAAAGATTGAAGCCGAACATGCCATGGAAAAGGCCTTTGAAGAAACCCACAAATTTGCCGAAGAACTGGCCGCCAGCAACGACCAGCTCCACCGCCGGCAACACGAACTTGCCCTGGCCCACGACACCCTCAAGCAGAGCCAGGCCCAGATCCTGCAACAGGAAAAAATGGCCTCGGTGGGTCAGTTGGCTGCAGGCGTGGCCCACGAAATCAACAACCCCATGGGCTTTATCTCAAGCAATCTGGGCTCCCTGGCAAAATACCTGGAGCGCCTCACCGGGTTTATCCGGACCCTTGAGGAGAAGCTCCCGCAGCCGCCGGACGAAGAACTTGCCGCCCTGCGCAAAAAACTCAAAATTGACTACATCATGGAGGACGCCGTGCATCTGGTGGAAGAATCCCTGGACGGCGCGGGCCGGGTCAAAAAAATAGTCCAGGGGCTCAAGAATTTCTCCCGGATCGATCAGGCCGAGCGGTTGGCCGCCGATATCAACGAATGCCTGGACACCACCATCAACATTGTCTGGAACGAACTGAAATACAAATGCGAGGTGAAAAAGGAATACGGGGAGCTGCCCCCCACTGTCTGCAATGCGCAGCAGCTCAACCAGATGTTCATGAACCTCTTGGTCAACGCGGCCCAGTCCATTGAAACCAAGGGCGAAATCAGGATCAAGACCTGGGCCGACCAGGATTTTATCTACACCCGCATCAGCGATACCGGCTGCGGGATTCCCCAGGACAAGATCAAACGGATCTTCGAGCCGTTCTACACCAGCAAAGAGGTGGGCAAGGGCACGGGTCTCGGACTGAGCATCGTCTACGACATCGTGGTCAAAAACCACCAGGGCGACATTCAGGTGGAAAGCGAGGTGGGCAAGGGCACCACCTTCACGGTCAAGATTCCGGTGATCGATACCCCGCCTGCGGGGCTATAATTCATCCCCTCGGCGGCATTTTTCCTGATTGCTGTCGCAAGGACAAGAACGATTGAGGCGGCGTACCGGCGCTTACCCGCCTTGCAACAAAGTAGTCGGCAAGCCGAAATCATTCCGAAAAGGGCAGAGAATGGACAATATTTTTTTCGTTGATGATGAAAAAAACATCCTCAAGGCGGTGCAACGGATTTTTGCCGAGGAGGAAGGGATACATGTTTTTGCCTTCGATAATCCGGAAGACGCACTGAAAAGCCTTGAGCAAAATGTGGCTGCCGTTGTTGTAAGTGATCAGAAGATGCCCGCAATGCAAGGAACAGACTTTCTTGAAATAGTAAAATCGAGATGGCCTGATGCCATTCGCATCATCATGTCCGGCCATGCGGACCGGGAGATCATGATAGATGCCATCAACAAAAACAACATCTTCAAATTTATCAGCAAGCCTTTTGACAATTCAGAGCTGTTGCTGGCGGCGAGAGAGGCGCTCAAACATTACAGCCTATCGCAGGAAAACAAGAAGTTGTACTGTCTCACCCAAAAACAGAACGAGGAACTTTTGCTGCTGAACCGGCAGCTTGAAGGAAAGGTTTGCGAGAAAACAGAACAGATTCTGCGGAAAGAGAAGCAGTTGGAAGATATGATCAAGAAGCTTGAGCAGGCTCTCGATGGTTCTATCAGGGCACTGGCCATGGCGGTTGAAACGCGAGATCCGTATACCGCTGGACACCAGAAACGGGTAGCGGAGTTGGCATGTGCGATTGCGGTGGAGATGCGGCTGCCGGCTGATATCATCGAAGGGATACACCTGGCGGGGATAGTACATGATTTGGGGAAAATATATGTGCCGGCGGAAATCCTCAACAAGCCGGGGAAATTATCCCCGATTGAAAGAGAATTGATCCATGTGCACCCCCAAGTCGGATTTGATATCCTGAAGGGAATAGACTTCCCCTGGCCGATCTCGCAAATAATCCTGCAGCATCATGAGAGAATAAACGGGTCCGGGTACCCGAACCGTTTGCATAATGATGACATACTGTTAGAGGCGAAAATCATTGCCGTTGCCGATGTGGTCGAGGCGATGTCTTCCCACCGCCCTTATCGGCCCGCTCCAGGGACGGATCTCGCCCTAGCCGAGATTGAAAAGAACACAGGCACATTTTACGATCAGGGAGTTGCGGAGGCGTGCCTTTCCCTTTTCAGGGACAAAGGTTTTACCATGACAACCTGGAACGGCTAATAAAAATCACCGGAGATCCCAGGGTTCATTCACCCAGCGGCACCAGCTCCACCTCCCCCCAGGCGCCCAGCTCCTCGCCCCGGATGATGACCACCCCCAAAATCCCCGCTATGGCGGAACCCTTGCTGAGGGCAGGCTCAAGCCCCTGCCCCGGCTGAACCATGTTGCCGACCAGGGTGGCCACCGCGTCGGCCAGGGCCGTATCCTTGGCCAGAACGGTAACGGCATCGGCCTCGCCCAGACTCAAGGAGTGACCCACGGTGCCGGAAGAGGTGCAGATGCCGAGGGGCATGCGGCTGGCCGGAATCTTCAACCCCACCCGATTGCTGAGCGGCGAGGGTCCGGCAAAGATCCCGACCACGCTTTCCTGGTTGCGGCAAAAATAGATATCGCCGCCGTTTTCCACCACCACCTCCCCTGCGCCCGCAGCCAGAAGATCCAGCCCGACATACTCGGCCATGGCCCCGGCCACCGCGGCCATGGGGCCGACCTCCGCTGCCAGGCCCGCACCGAGCATGGTTTTAACAATGGGCGGGGCGGTAGGGTCCGCGGCAAGAGGGATCAGGGAGGTGGCGAATTCCGGATAACGGGCAATGTAGCCTTCCAATTGGCCGCGATACCGGAACACCGCCGCAGTGGCCTCTTCGCGCAGGTCTGTGCCGGAAAGGATATGCACATCCGTTTCCCGGATCCGCACCTCGAAACTGACCAGCCCGCCATGCGCGATACGGCTCCGGTAGATTCTCTCCCGGTAGGAACATGGGTCCGGGCGTTTCTTTTTTCTTTTGACGGTCACGGGATGGCTGGTATGGTGATGGGTTGTTGGGGAAGGATCTTGGTGGCAAGTCCCCCCGGCCCGGAGAGTGAACACAAAATGGAGAAAGCCAGACAGGCGCGGCTCATTCTTTTTACCCGGTATCCCAAGCCGGGACGGGCAAAAACCCGGTTGATCCCGGCCCTGGGAGCCGAGGGCGCGGCCGCCCTGCAGCGGCGGATGAGCGAAACGATTGTCGCCCGGATGGTCCGGTTTGCGGGCCAATATCCGGTTGGCCTGGAGATTCGCTATACAGACGGGAACCGGCAGGCCATGGCGGCCTGGCTTTCCGGCGACATCCCCTGCCTGGACCAGGGCGGGGGCGGCTTGGCCGACCGGTTGCGCCGGGCCTTTGCCGTGGCCTTTGCCCAGGGCAGCCGCCGGGTGGTGGTTGTCGGCGCCGATTGCCCAGGCCTGAGCCCCGCTCTTTTTGCCCAGGCCTTTGGAGCCCTGGAATCCCGGGAGCTGGTGCTCGGCCCGGCCATGGACGGGGGATATTACCTTGTCGGCCTCAGCCGGCCGGCCCCCGCTCTTTTTGCCGGGATCCCCTGGGGCACCGGAGAGGTCTTGGCCGCAACCCTGAAACAGGCGCACGAACTGAATCTTTCCACCCACCTTCTGGAACCCCTTGCCGATGTCGACCGACAGGAAGACCTACGACATTTCGCCGGGCTGGCCGGACAGCCGGGCGTGGAGGTGATTGTCGCCGATGGCGGCAGCCAGGATGCAACCGCCTCCCTGGCCATGACCGCCGGGGCCAGAGTGATAGAGGCGCCGCGGGGACGCGGCTGTCAGCAGAACGCAGGGGCACGGGCGGCGCACGGCAGGGTGCTCCTCTTTCTCCATGCCGACACCACCTTGCCCGAAGGATTTGCCGCGCACATCCACGAAGCCCTGGAGCAGCCGGGGGTCGTGGCCGGCGCCTTCCGTTTCGCCGTTGCTGCCGTAGGCTGGCGCTTCAGACTCCTTGAACAGTGCGCCAATTGGCGGGCCGGTTGGCTGGGGCTCCCCTATGGCGACCAGGCGCTGTTTCTCCCCGCCGCCCGGTTTCATGCAATGGGCGGGTTTCGGGAGCTTGCCCTGCTGGAAGATCTTGAGTTGGTGCTCCGCTTGCGGAAAATGGGGCGGATCGCCCTGCTCGCAAGCCCGGCCCTCACCTCAGCCCGGCGCTGGCAACGGTTGGGACTGATGCGGACAACCGCGGTGAATCAGCTTATTTTATTTGGTTTTTACTGCGGGTTCAATCCGGACCGGCTTGCCCGCTGGTATGGCAAGGTCAGGGCGGCCGATGGCAGGCGCCCTGGGCAGTAGATGGCGCTGCAAATTCCGGTCGGGGACAGAGGCAAGCAGGAAGCTCGAACTTTTGAACAGATAGGGTGAGGTCAGGGAACTGGTCATCAACGGGTTGGAGTCCGCCAGCAGCCCGGACATCACCATGAAGAGAACGGTCACCACCACTCCCGCCTTGACCAGACCGAAGAGGCCCCCCATGAACCGGTC
>PHAW01000013.1 GCA_002841785.1 Deltaproteobacteria bacterium HGW-Deltaproteobacteria-3
CGACGAACTGAAATTACCATCCGGATAGCCGGTAGCGAGCGGCACCAAGGCTGCTCGCATTCCTCGTCACAACAAAACGGGGGTTTCCGGATGGACACTCATTAGCTTTGCAACAGACCATGTTTGTTTCCCTGCGCAGTTTTGCGGCCTCGCAGCCGCGTAGATATGGTCTTGTCGGTCAACCGCCTTGTGGTAATTTGAGCAACCTTTCACTACGCCAGACCCTGACGATCCTCACTTGATCTCTATCCACACGATAGACAATCCGAAAAGGGGGCCGGATCAGCTCCAGCAGAAAGTCCTACTCAAATTCCGGCACCATGCGGCCCATGCGTGGCTGGCTGGACAGCAACTCAATGTCAGCGATAATTTCCGCGACAAATCGGCCGCCAACCTGCGGCATTGCCTGGTCGGCATAATAGGCAAGCATGTATTCCAAATCCTGAACCGCGGACCCCGCGAAGGTTATGGATATCGTCCCGGCCATTTTCTATGTCAGTCCCAACCGTTTTTTTACCTCGGCAAGGGATGTCTCATGTCCTTGATCCAGTTCCACCATGCCCTTGACCACGGCCCGCATGAAAGAACATTCCTCTTCGGTCTTTTCAAAATCCCGCAGATCCTGCATCACCGCCACCCCTCGCCCCCGGCTGGTCAACAAGACCGGTCGATGCGCCTCGGAAATATGCCGTATGACTTTGCCGGGGTTTGCTTTCAGATCGCTTAACGGGATGATATCTTCTGAAAATCTAGTATTCATGACGTGGTCCTCCTTGAAGGGCTGTTAACAGTCCTAATTGTAGCACCTGGCAAGAGCACTGTACAGGGGGAAATCCAGATCACCCCTATGCCTGCTTTGTTGTTCTCCAATCCCGCAGGGGCCGACAAAAATGTCCGGCTCCTTCTTTTTTGTCGCAAAGCTTACACAACCCTCCCCGCCGCCTACCCCCTTCCGTTTCAGTCCCTGAGCTTTTTGCTGCTTAACTGCAAGTAATTATAGAGAAAAATATTATTTCCCCTGCGTGGCACACCCCTTGCTCTTACTCCTTTGCAAATCATTACCGAGGAGCACGGACGTCATGGAAGCAGCGTTGCAGGAACGACAGGATTCGATACACCGCACCGGGGAAGCCCCCTTTGCCATGGAGTGCAACAAGGACAGCCTGGCCGGGGCGGTGAGCCAGCGGGCCTGCGTGTTCTGCGCACGGCCCCATCGGTTGCGCGGTTTACACCTGGGATATCCGGGGTGCGCTCTCCTCCGGGCCGGAGTTGCACCGCTTGAGTTTTTCCACGGACATGCAGGAGACCGATGTCATCTTCGGCGGCGAGAAAAAACTCTACAACGCCCTGGTCGAGCTCATCGACCGCCACCGCCCCAAGGCGGCCTTTGTCTATTCGACCTGTATCGTGGGGATCATCGGCGATGACATGCAGGCGGTATGCCGCCGGGTGAGCGAGGAAAAATCCATCCCGGTCCTGCCCGTGCAGTCGGAAGGGTTCAAGGGCAACAAGCGGGCCGGCTACGCGGCAGCCTGCAATGCCATGCGCCAGTTGGTGGGCATGGGCGACACCAGCGGGATCTCCAAATACAGCCTCAACATTTTGGGCGATTTCAACCTGGCCGGGGAGATTTGGCTGATCCGTGAATATTTTACCAAGATGGGCGTCGAGGTGGTGGCCAACATCACCGGCGACGGCCGGGTCGGGGATATCCAGCGGGCCCACGGCGCTGCGCTCAACGTGGTGCAGTGCTCCGGCTCCACCATGGACCTGGCCAAGATGATGAAGGAGGACTATGGCATCCCCTCGCTCAGGGTCTCCTATTTCGGCATTGAGGACATGGCCGAGTCGCTCTATGCGGTGGCCGCGTTTTTCAAGGACGAGGAGATGATGCGCCGCACCAGGGAGCTGGTCAAGGAGGAACTTTCGCTGATCATGCCGGAGATCATGAAATACCGGCAGGCGCTTACCGGCAAGCGGGCGGCCATCTATGTGGGCGGGGCGTTTAAGGCTTTTTCCCTGGTCAAGGCCTTCCGCACCATTGGCATGCAGGTGGTCATGGTGGGCTCCCAGACCGGAACCCCGGAGGATTATGAGGAGCTGGCAGCGATCACCGACCCAGGCACCATCATCGTGGATGATTCCAACCCCCTGGAGCTTTCCTCGTTTCTTCAGGAAAAGGAGGTGGACATCTTCGTGGGCGGGGTCAAGGAGCGGCCCATCGCCTATAAGCTGGGCGTGGCCTTTTGCGACCATAATCACGAACGTAAGGAGATGTTGGCCGGATTTACGGGCATGCTCAATTTTGCCCGTGAGGTGTACTCCTCGGTAATGAGCCCGGTGTGGCGGTTTGTGCCCCGGAAAAGTGAAAGCGAAATCGTGCAGGAGGAGCCCAATGACTAAGATGCCCCCCCAGTATGTCTCCACCACCAATGCCTGCAAGCTGTGCAAGCCCCTGGGCGCCAGCCTCGCCTTTCGGGGCGTGGAGGGGGCGGTGCCCTTTCTCCACGGCTCCCAGGGGTGCGCCACCTACATGCGGCGCTACATCATCAGCCATTTCAACGAGCCCATCGACATTGCCTCCTCCTCGCTGGGGGAGAAGAACGCGGTCTACGGCGGCGGGGCGAATCTCAAGCTCGGGTTGAAAAACGTGACCGAAAAGTACCACCCGGCCCTCATCGGCATCGCCACCACCTGTCTCACTGAAACCATCGGTGACGATGTGAAGAGGCTCCTCTTTGAGTACCGCCAGGAGTTCATGCAGGATGGCGGCCCGCTGCTGGTGCATGTTTCAACCCCCAGCTATTCTGGCACCCACATGGAGGGTTTCCATGCGGCGGTGCGGGCTTTGGTCGAGCAGTTGACCGAGGAGAGTGAACCAAACTCCACGGTGAACATCCTGCCCGGTTTTCTCTCGGCCGCTGATCTCAGGAGCCTCAAGGAGATTGTTACGGATTGCGGCCTCACTGCCACCGTGCTGCCTGATTTTTCCGAAACCCTCGACGGCCCGGCCCTGCGGGACTACCCCCTGATCCCCAAGGGCGGGACCAAGATCAGCGATATCCAGGCCATGGGCGGGGCCAAGGCAACGGTGGAGTTCGGCCATACCCTGCCGGATCAGCTCTCCGGCGGCATCCATCTTAAAAAGAGCTGCAACGTGCCCCTGCACCGTTTGGGCATGCCGGTGGGCATCCGGGAGACGGACCGGTTCTTCGAGGTGCTGAGTGAGCTTTCCGGCAACCCCACCCCGGAGAAGTACGCCATGGCAAGGGGCCGCTTGGTGGACAGCCTGGTGGACGGGCATAAGTATGTGTTCGGCAAGCGGGCCGTGGTCTACGGCGAAGAGGATCTGGTTATCGGCCTGACCTCCTTTCTGGCCGAGATCGGGGTGCAGCCGGTGCTCTGCGCCTCAGGCGGCACCAGCGGCAGCTTTGTTAAGGCCATTGAAAAAGCGGTGGAGGGCTTTGCTGTTGAGATGCCCCGGATTCATGAGGGCATGGATTTTCACGAGATAGGGGAACTGGCCGGAGAGCTGAAACCGGATTTCTTCATCGGCCACAGCAAGGGCTATGGACTGGCGCGGGGCCTGGGCCTTCCGCTCATTCGCGTCGGTTTTCCCCTCCACGACCGGGTGGGCGGCCAGCGGCTTCTGCATGTCGGCTACCACGGGGCGCAGCAGCTTTTCGACCTGATCGCCAATGCCATGATCGCGGCCAAGCAGGACAGCTCCGAGGTCGGGTACAGCTATATGTGATGGACTCGTAATAGACAGGTGCTTCGACAGGCTCAGCACGAACGGATTGTATACATTCACTACTCTCCGTTCGCCCTGAGCCTGTCGAAGGGTGTTTTTGAAGTTTTGCTAGAGGTTTAACCTAGATAGATAAGGGAGAGAAAATCATGAGCGAGAGGCATAAAGACCTGAGCAAACACCCCTGTTTCAACCCGGCCATGAAAGGGCAGGCCGGCCGCGTCCATCTGCCGGTGGCCCCGAACTGCAATATCAAGTGCAATTACTGCGACCGCAAATACGACTGCGTCAACGAGTCGCGGCCCGGGGTGACCAGCACGATCCTGAGCCCGGAGCAGGCCCTGGTTTACATGGGCAAGGTTCTGGAAAAGGAGCCGCGCATCACCGTGGCCGGCATTGCCGGACCCGGCGACCCCTTTGCCAATGCGGAGGCGACCATGGAAACCATGCGGTTGATCAATACAAAGTATCCGCAGATGATCCTCTGTCTGGCCAGCAACGGTCTGGGTATCGGCCCCTATATCCCGGAATTGGCCGAGCTCAATGTCTCCCATGTGACCATCACCATCAATGCCGTTGATCCGGAGGTGGGGGCAAAAATTTACAGTTGGGTGCGGGATGGCAAGGTTGCCTATCACGGTCGCCAGGCGGCGGAATTGCTTCTTTCCCGGCAGTTGGCGGCAGTCAAGGACTTGAAGGCGCATGGGATTACGGTGAAGATCAATTCCATCCTGATCCCGGGGATCAACGATCAGCATATCCTCAAGGTTGCCGAGGCCATGCAAGAGCTGGGGGCGGATCTCTTCAACTGCATGGCCATGTTCCCCAATGTGGGCACTCCCTTCGGCGCGATCCGTGAGCCGTCCAAGGAGGAAGTTGGGGCGATGCGCAGCGAGGCGGAGAAGTTCCTGCCCCAGATGCGTCACTGCACCCGGTGCCGGGCCGATGCCGTGGGGCTGCTCGACCAGGACCGGACCGAGGAGATGCGCGGCTGTCTCTCCGCCTGCGCCCAGTTGCCGCCCCTGCCTGCCGAGGAGCGGCCCTATGTGGCAGTGGCCACAATGGAAGGCATTCTGGTTAATCAGCATCTGGGCGAAGCCAATCGCTTCCAGCTTTACCAGCGCGAAGGGGAAGAGTATCTGCTTGTGGAGGAGCGGCTCGCACCCAAGGTGAATGGCGGCTTGCAGCGCTGGACCTCGCTGGCCAGGGTCTTGAACGATTGCCGGGCGGTCCTGGTGAGCGGCGTGGGCGAAACGCCCCGTGGGATTCTTGAAAAAGCCGGGGTAAAGCCGGTGGAGATGGGCGGGTTTATCATCGATGGCGTGAAGGCGATATACGAAGGCGGCAATGTTGCCCCTCTGCAGAAGCGGAAGAAGTCCTGCTCCTCCGGCGGTTGTGTCGGCTCGGGCGGCGGTTGTTCTTAAAAAAACTCAATGGGGTGATGCAATGAAGGCTACCTGGGAAAAAGTGTTCGAGTATTCTTCCATGCCGGTGCAAGGAACCATGTCCCGCAAGCTGCGCAAGGGCGTGTCGGTGCAGGTGAACGAGGGCAAGGTGTATGAGAAGGCGGTGATCTTTCTCGGTGAGGAATTTGTCCGGGTTACGGAAGAGGGTAAGGACGGCAAAAGTTTCAATACCTACTATGACTGGGCAAAGATCGGTTCGGTGCGGACCTGTAGCGCCAAGGAAAAGGAGTAGCATGGGGCCGGGGGCTGGATAGTTTGATTACATTTGTGTTAGCTCGCTATGTTTTTCATCACATTTTTGTCCGATAAGGTCGTCCGCGCACTATCGGTTGGAGTAGGGGTCTGGTTGTTTTTTTCTTTTGAATTCAAGTGGTTTTGTTTTTTTTTGGATCTTTTTTTTGAGTTGGCACATAACTTGATAAGCAAGGAGTACGAGTGCTTGTGCGCTCGCTACGACCCCAGAGGGTACGGATTTTAGAAATATCGTTATGGCGTTCACTATTTTAGAAAGGAGAAAGGAGATGAGTAGAATCGCAAGGAAGTTGCTGGTTGGAGTTGCTGCGACAGGGGCATGTCTTTCCATGTTTTCCGGTCTGGCCTGTGCCGAGGAAGAGAAGCCCACGGCGAACCTGACCGTTGGCGCCTATAGCCAGTATATCTGGCGTGGATTTGAGTTGAGCAAGGACAGCGTTGTGGTGCAGCCGTCCATGACCGTGGGATATAAGGGCTTTTCCGCAAATCTCTGGGGGAACCTTGATACTGATCCCTATTCCGCCACCACGGATGCGTCGAATAACTGGAATGAAACCGACCTGACCCTGGCCTATGGCTGGGAGATGGGGCCGGTGGCTTTTTCCGTGGGCTATATTTACTACGCCCTTGATGCTGCGGAGGATTCCCAGGAGTTTTTTGCCAGCGCGACGCTGGACACCCTCTTGAAGCCGACCCTGACTGTCTACCGCGACACGGATTATTATCCTGGCTGGTATACGACTCTGGGAATTTCCCATTCCTTCCCGGTGCAGGGTGATATCACCCTGGATCTGGGTGCCCAGGTGAGCTATCTCGCGGCGGATGAGGCGTCAACCTATGCCGACCCGGATGACGCCAATGATGCCTACAGCAATTTCCATGACGGCGTATTGTCCGTGGGTCTCACCGTTCCGGTGAACAAATACATCACCGTTACTCCGAAGCTCAGCTATACCTTTCCTTTGACCAACGATGCCAAGGATCTCATGAAGGCAAGCAGCAAGGATGGGAATGACGACGATTTTATCTACGGCGGGGTTGCCGTGAGCATGGCGTTCTAACAGGGGTTTCTCGTTTTTTCCCTGCCCGGCCCGTCTGTCTCGCCCTTCCCTGGCTGAGACAGACGGGCTTTTTTTTTGTAAAAAAAGAGATTGCGCAATCGTTATATTTTTCTAAATATAACGCAATGAAAAATAATACATCGCACAACAAGGGAAAGCCCGGCCTGCAATGGCGGGGAAGGCTCTGGCTCGAAGGCGAGGAGGGCACCTTTCTCGGCTATGGCCGGGTGGTGCTGCTGGAGCGGATCAGGGAGCATGGCTCCCTCTCCCAGGCGGCCCGTTCCATGGAGATGTCGTACAAGCATGCTTGGGATCTTCTTGATTCCATGAACCGCCAGGCAGGGTGCAAGCTGGTGGAGACCTCCCGGGGCGGCAAGAGCGGCGGCGGGGCCAAGCTGACACCGGCGGGCGAGAGGGCAATCGCTGTTTTCTGGCAGTACCATGCCCAGTTTCAAGATGTTTTGCAGGAAATGACTGCGAAGCTGGGGGAGGTGCTGGGTGATGCCGGAAAAACGGAGGGTTGCCAAGGCGGCACCTGATTGATGGTTGTTCGAGTCTTATATTTGAAAGGAGATGTCCATGAAATACCTCAAACCCCTGTTGTTCGTTTTCTTTATGCTGCTGGCCATGCCCGCCCACGCAGAGAAGATCACAGTTGCGGCGGCGGCCGATCTGAAGTTCGCCATGGATGAAATCGTCACCGCATTCAAAAAGAATAACCCCACCGAGGAGCTTGACGTCATCTACGGATCATCTGGCAAGTTCCAGACCCAGATTCAGCGGGGCGCGCCCTACGACCTCTATTTTTCCGCCGATATCGATTTTCCCCGCGCGCTCGCCAAGAATGGTTTCGCGGCCTCGGAAGTAAAGCCCTATGCCTTTGGCCGCATCGTTTTGTGGAGTGCAAGTCTGGATGCCACCAAGATGAGCATGGCCAGCCTCACCGATCCGAAGATTACCCGCATCGCAATTGCCAATCCCAAGCATGCGCCCTATGGAAAGCGAGCGGAAGAGGCCCTGCGCGCATCTGGTCTGTGGGAGAAGCTGGAGCCGAAGCTGGTCTATGGCGAGAACATCGCGCATACCGCCCAGTTCGTGCAGACCGGGAATGCCCAGGTTGGCATCATCGCCCTGTCCCTGGCCGTAAATAACGAGTTGGCAAACAGGGGAGGGTACTGGTTGATTCCCGACAACCTGCATAAACCCCTCGAGCAGGGCTACATCATCACCAAGCGGGCCGAGAGCAACGCGCTTGCTAAACGCTTCGCCGATTACATGGGCAGCAAGCCGGCCCGTGCCGTGATGACCAAGTACGGTTTCGTGCTGCCCGGTGAAGTTGCCGGCAAATAGGCGTAAGTAAATTGACTCCGGAGACGACTATGCTTCTGTCAGACAGCGACCTTGAAGCCATTTGGCTTACCGTCAAGTTGGCGAGCATCGTCACCGCCATCCTGTTGCTGGTCGGCACGCCCATCGCCTGGTGGCTGGTGCGCAGCCGTTCCTGGTGGAAGGGGCCGATCGGCGCGGTGGTCGCCTTGCCCCTGGTTTTGCCGCCTTCGGTGCTGGGCTTTTATCTGCTGCTGGTGATGGGGCCGGATGGCCCGGTCGGGCATCTCACCCGGGTATTGGGGGTCGGCCCGCTGCCCTTTACCTTCTGGGGGTTGGTGCTCGCCTCGGTGTTCTATTCCCTGCCCTTCATGGTTCAGCCTTTGCAAAACGCATTCGAGGCCATCGGCGACCGTCCGCTTGAGGTCGCCGCGACCTTGAGGGCCTCGCCGCTGGATGCTTTTTTCAGCGTAGTCTTGCCGCTGGCGCGGCCCGGTTTTCTCACCGCAGGTATAATGACCTTCGCCCACACCGTGGGCGAATTCGGCGTGGTGTTGATGATCGGCGGCAATCTGCCGGGTATCACCCGGGTGGTTTCGGTGCAGATTTATGACCATGTGGAGGCGCTGGAATATGCCCAGGCCCACCGGCTGGCCGCCGTGATGCTGATCTTCGCTTTTCTGGTGCTGCTGGCGCTTTACGCCTGGCGGCCCAATGCAAAAAAGGCTTGAGGCAATGGAGAAGATTGAGGCGCGATTTCACGTTGACTGGCCGGGTTTTTCGCTCGAGGTCGATTGTGTCCTGCCGGACCGGGGGGTGACCGCGCTGTTCGGGCCTTCCGGTTCGGGCAAGACCACCCTGCTGCGCTGCATCGCCGGGCTCGAACGCGCCCGGAAAGGATTTCTCTCGTTCAAGGGCGAAATCTGGCAGGACGATACAACCTGGTTGCCTACTCATAAACGGCCCCTGGGGTATGTCTTCCAGGAAGCCAGCCTGTTTCCGCATCTGACCGCGCTCGGTAATCTGCGCTATGGCATCAAGCGGGCCACCACGGAACACAAGGTGAGTCTGGACCAGGCCGTGGAACTCCTGGGCATCGGTCATCTGCTTGACCGGAAAGCGGATCGGCTTTCCGGCGGCGAGCGCCAGCGGGTCGCCATTGCCAGGGCGCTGGCGGTAAGCCCCCGCCTTCTGCTCATGGATGAGCCTCTGGCGGCGCTCGATCTCAAGCGCAAGCAGGAAATCCTGCCCTACCTGGAACGTCTGCACGACGAACTGGAGATTCCGGTGCTCTACGTCAGTCACTCGCCCGACGAAGTGGCCCGGCTGGCCGACCACCTCGTCGCCATGGAAGAAGGCAGAGTCGTGGCCAGCGGCCCTCTGATCGAAACCCTGGCGCGGATCGATTTGCCGATCCGGCTCGGCGAAGATATCGGTGTGGTGCTCGATGCCGTCGTGGGAGAAAGAGACGAGGCCTGGCATCTTGCACGAATGGATTTCCCTGGCGGCAGCCTGTGGACACGGGATATGGGAAATGTGGTGGGCCGCAAGGTGCGGGTTCGGGTTCTGGCCCGGGATGTGAGTGTGACCAGGAAACACCAAGCCCAGACAAGCATTCAGAATATTTTGCCAGGAAGGGTGTCCGCCATTGCGAACGACGAGCACCCCGGATTGGCATTGGTGCGCATTCAGGTTGGGGCGTCCGTCTTGATTGCTCGCCTGGCGAAACGCGCGGTGGCCGCGCTTGAAGTGTCGCCGGGGCAAGAGATATGGGTTCAGGTGAAAACGGTGGCTTTGCTGGAATAGTAGCGTTGTTTCGTTATAAGCCTGCATCGCCTGTCGGGTCGAGGTGTTGTTATGATTTCCCGCAGGGCAGTGTAAAAATGAAAAGCTTGCCGCCGTGTAAATGTGCGGCATCATCAGGCCTCTGAGGTGACAGTTATGGAGCATGTGAAAGGTTTGGTGGACAGCACTCTGCGCGAGGGCAGCCAGACGGTGGGCGTTGCCTTCAGCCTGGAGCAGAAGGTGGCCATTGCCCGGGATCTCGTGCGGGTCGGGGTCGAAGAGGTGGAGGTGGGTATCGCCTCGCCGCTGGACCGCGAGCTGCCCGCTCTGGTTGCCCGCTGCCGCGGGGAGGCTGGGGTGCGCCGCCTTGGCCTCTGGTGCCGCTGCCGTGAGGAGGACATCGCCTGCGGTCTGCAACTGGCCCCGGATGTGCTGTCCCTCTCCGTGCCGGTTTCCGACCTTCATGTTAGGGTCAAATTGAATCTGAAACGTTCGGCGGTGGCGGAGATGGTGGCCAGGGCGGTTTCCAGGGCGCGGGCAGCGGTCCCCTATGTTTCTCTCGGCCTGGAAGATGCGACCCGGGCAGAGCCCGCCTTCCTGCGCGAGATCGTCACCGTTGCCTGTGAAAGCGGGGTGGACCGTATCCGGATTGCCGACACGGTGGGCGTGGCCACCCCGGGCTCCATCGGTGCTCTCGTCCGCGAGCTGCGGAGCACTTTTGCGGTGGAGATCGGGGTGCACATGCACAATGACTTCGGCATGGCCACGGCCAATGCCATTGCTGCCCTGGAGGCAGGCGCCCATTGGGCCGACGTCACCGTATTGGGTTTGGGCGAGCGGGCAGGCAACAGCCGCTTGGAAGAGGTGGCCGGCTATCTGGCCCTGCAAGGCGGCAGGCCCTATGCGACCACCCTGCTTCCAGACCTGGCCCGCTTGGCCGCCGATTGCTCGGGCCGGAAGATCGAAGCCCATCAGCCGGTGATCGGCGCGGGAATCTTTGCCTGCGAAACCGGCCTGCACCTGGCCGGGCTTGCTAAAGACCCCCGGACCTACGAGCCCTACGAGCCGATCCTGGTCGGGGCGCGGCGGCAATGGTCCTATGGGGCCAAGGTGGGCAGGCAGGGCGTGGCCGAGCGGTTGCGGCAGTTGGGGTTGCACTGTCAGGAAGCGCAACTGGCCCGGTTGGCCGAGGCCTTCCGGGGGCGGTGCCTCGACTTGGGCAGGCCGCTCCATGATCGGGAAGTGCGTCTGCTGGTGACTGAATATAGTTCTTGATCCGAGGCTTTCCTGCCCGTACAGTGGAAAAAAACGAGTTGCCGGGGCCGATGATTTCGGTCTTGAGAAAGGAGCGAAAGACTCATGACGCAAGAGAACATCTTTTCCCTGCTGGCCAGGTCCGGCCCTTTTGCCACCGGCGACAGGCCTCCATCCCTGGCCCCGTTTTCCCCGGAGGCGCGGCTCTTTGCCAAAGGCTTGGCCGAGGCCGGCATGCGCACCCGCTACCGGATTTTGCGCAACCAGATCTTCGAGTTTCTCGATGTCCGCTCCTTTGCCGGGATCCAGGCGATCATCAATGACACGGCCCGGCGAAAACTGGCCAACGAGCGGGCCTACCGGCTGCTGGGCAATATGTTCGGCATCGAGGGCAACGCCCGGGAGGTGATCCTGCGGGTCAACACCTATTCCCGCACCGCCGACGGGGTGGTCAATTATCTCAAGGCCAAGGTGCTGGCCAACTACGCCTCCTACATTGAGATGACCAACGAGATCGACTCCTGCAAGAGCCCGGTGGATCTCATGCTCATCCTCTTTGACGACCGCTACCACAAGAAGGCGCGCTTTGAGGCCAAGCGCAAGCTGATTCTCATGAATCTGGCTGGTTCCATCGATCAGCGGGAACGGGAAACCGAGGTGGAGGGCAAGTTCGGCCAGTTTCTCGATTTTTTGAACGAGCATGTCTGGAGCAGAAAAAGCAGGATCGGCGAGCTGGAGATCGTCTATCTCCTGAGCGACCACGACCCGGAGACCTTTGCCTGCACCAGGGTTGAGGTCATCAGCCGGGAGCAGGCCCGTGCCGTAGAGCGAAAGGCCAACCAGAAGCTCACCCTGATCAAGCGTCGCCGCTTCCAGGCCAACGGGGCCGAGGTGCCGATCTACGTCTCCATCCGCAAAAAGCAGTCCGAGGCCAAGGTGCTCAAGCTCCTGCGCAAGGGCGAGGAGAACCCGGCAGTGGCGGTGGATGACGAGCTGGGCCTCATGGGGGTGGTGGACTCGGTGGCCGAGGTCAAAGCCTTCCAGAAACACCTGACCCAGAGCGCCACCAAGGCGGGCTCCCTGATGACCCTGGAGGAGGTGAGCGACACCCTTTCCGGCGGCGGGCACCACAGCGGCAGCATCGGCAGCTCGGCCAAGACCCAGATGTTCAAGTTCTTCGCCCGCATGGGCGGCATGCGCGTGGAGTTCATCGTCCACACCAACCGCTCCTACCTCAACTATATCTATGAGCGGGAGGTCTCCCACGACGAGTATGAGGTGAAGCGGATCTTCGATTCCGGGGTGGCCCAGTTGCTGTTCCCGCAGGATATCTACGAGATCGACATCGCCGAGAAGAAGGAGGCGGTGCTCCGCTGGTTTCGCAAGCGGATTGAAGAGTTCTGAGCCCCTTCCCCTGGTCTGTCACTGGGCCAGGTATTTCCTGAGCATTTGCACGTTTTCGATGGAATTCCACTTGACCGCGCCGAGGAATTTTTCCCGGACCACCCCCTGTTTGTCGATGATGTAGGTTTCCGGCACCCCGGTGAGACCGTAAGCTTGGGCCACCGTGCTGTTGGGATCAATGAGAATGGGAAAGGTGGTGCCGATTTTTGCGGCCATGGCATCGGCAAGGACAGGGTCGTCATTGTTGAGTACTGCCAGCATGACGAATGAGTCCTCCGGCATAAGGGTGTGAACCGTCTGCATGGAAGGCATTTCTTCCCGGCAAGGCGGGCACCAGGTGGCCCAGAAATTGAGAAACACCACCTTTCCCTTGAGTTCGGCAAGGTTCCAGGTTTTGCCCTTGGTGTCCACAAGGGTGAAGTTCGGGGCCGGCTTGCCGATCTCCGCCACCTCAGGCCGTTGGCCGCAGGCGACAAGCAGGAAGGCGAGGCAAAGCATCATGAGGGGGGAGAAGAAGCTCTTCATAATCCGTGGTCTCCAGATCAGTACGCCCATGACGTAAGTTGTCAGAGGTGTGAGAGGGAACAGGTTTTTCGCCGACGTCAGGCAAAAAAAATGCTGACGCCGGCGAGCGGTATTTTTTATCCCGGCGTTTTATCTCGGGTACTGCGCCTCAAGTTCAGCTTCGAGCAACTGTTGTAACTCTCTGTCGCCAAAGGTTACCAGCGGCTTGCCATTGACAAAAAAACCAGGGGTCTTGGTGACGTTGAGGGTTTTGGCATCGGCAAGGTCCTGGGCAATGATCTGCCCGATTGCCGGATCGTTCATGTCATTTTTAAGTTTTTCAAGATCAAGGCCGGCGGCGGGAAGAAAGCGCCAGATCAACGCAGGTTGCGGGTTGTGGTGGCTTGCCCAGTAGGGCTGGGATTGATACATGACCTCCAGGGTCTCCCAGTATTTCCCTTGTTTTTTCGCGGCCTCAAGAATTCTGACAAAATAATCCGCGCCGTCATGAAACGGCGCATACCTGAGCACAAGTTTGATTTTGCCCGGGTTGTCCGCCATCAGCTTTTTCACAAATGGGGCGAAGGCGCTGCAGGTCTCGCAGGCAGGGTCCATGAATTCGATAAGATAGACCTTTGCCTCGTCGCTGCCAAGGGTAGGAGAATGTTTTCGGATGAAGATTTCCGCATGGTCCCGGGCCAGGAAACCGAGCTTTTTTGTCTGCTGATTTTTATAGATAGTGCCGCCAAGCACAAAGAGAAGAACCAGAAAAATTCCTGAAAATATAACGAGATGTTGTTTTTTCATCGAGAAAACCTCCTGTTGAGTATGAGTAACAGCGCCAAAATGGCGGAGAAGGAGAGCAGCGAGAGCATAGGAATTGTCAAAAAGCCGAACAGGGAGATGTAGTCTTCGGTGCAGGAAACACCCCGGCTGCATGGCTGGATGTTTTCCGGGATAATGCCGGAATAGAGCAGGTTGTGGTACAGGGCTACCAGCCATCCGGCCGCAACCAGGGGCAGGGCATACCACACTACACTTTTATCGCCGGAGAAGAGCCCGGTTGTAAAGATGAAAACCAGGGGAAAGAGAAAGATCCTTTGATACCAGCACAAAATACACGGAGCAAATTGCATTATTTCGCTGAAAAACAAGCTTCCCAGCGTTGAAGAGCCGGCGAGCAGCCAGCAGAGGAACAGGATGGTCCAGTGTGCGTCGGACGGAGTGTCTGAACGGGTCATTGCTGCTGTTCTCCAAAAAAAATATCGTGGGCGCGGAGCAATCCCAGCCGGTGGTTTTCATGGTTGGGCGCGACCCCGCGCGGGGAGGATCTTTTTCCTCCATGAACAAGCGGGTTCCTCTCCCGGAGTCGACGGGGAGAGTCACGGTGTTCGTTTTTAGCGGGAAACCGGGGAGGTCAGGAGTGCTCTGGAGGGTAGTCGATGGGGCGCAGAAAAGCGGCAAGGGGAGAGGCGAGGGGATGGCAAACGGGGCTGCGGGAGGAAAGCGGCAGGAAGAAAACATCGGCGGCGCGAGGCAGGTGCAGGTTCAGGCAGAAAAGGCACAGACAATCCTGGGTTGCGCAGGGGGACTGGGGCAACGTTTCGCCATCATTACCGGAAGGAAAACAGCAGGAATCCCCCATGCAGGGAGAGGAGATGGCCGCATCGGCAACGGGTGCTCCATGCAGGGAGACAAAGGCCAGGAGTAAAAGAATGAAGGCCACGGATCGGAGATTGAGATGGATCATGCCTTGAAATTTACTGTGGCGCGCCCACCCTGTCAAGAGGGAGCAAAGCCTTCCTGCCGGGAGGCGACTCTTTGCCGCCTGTGAGGAACAGCGGTTTTTCCGGCGGGATATCCCGATATCGCTGCCGCAGAGCAGGTTTCAACCAGTATTGGCGAGAATTGTATTCAGATAGGCCTCCATCTGTTCCTTGGATGTTGCCACATCCAGGGAAACCCATTCCCGGCCGACAAAGACATTGGTTGCTCCCTTCAGGGGATAAGCCGCCGCTTCCGGGGAGTTTGCGAGGTGGATTTTCAGGTTCAGCCGGTTGCCAAACCGCTCCTGCATTGCCTTGGCCACGCCTGCGGCCTTCTGACAGGTCACTCAGGCCGGGTTGCCGCTGTGGAACAGGACCATGTCGATCATGATTGTCTCCCTGGTTGCGGGTGATGCACCCTTTTCAATTCGTCTCTTGCCCGTCCGTCCCATTGAAACCGAGGGCTTTTTGCGGGCAGCTCTCCACGCAGTAAGAACATTTCAGGCAATCGCCGTGGGTTACCTGGCCGTTTTCCCGGTAGGAGCCGGGGTTGATCTGCATCCGGCACACTGTTTCGCATACGCCGCAGTTGATGCAGTTCTCATCGACCGAAAGGGTCATCTTGCCCCGGCCCAGGATATTGGCCATGGTTCCCATGGGGCAGAACATGCACCAGATGCGCTCATGATAGAACAGGCCAAAAATCGTGCCCACCACGGTGGTCATGGTGAGGACCATGACAAAGGGCTTGCCCATCGCGTACACATCACCCCACACAGGAGTGAGCTGAATGGTCAGCATGGTCATCAACATGAGCAGCCAGCCTGCGCGGAAAACAGGATGGCGGAAGAAGGCCGGAACCTTCCGGTGAAAACTGAACCGTTTGAGAACGGTGTCCCAAAAGCTCCCCCGCGGACACAGCCAGTCGCACCAGTATCTGCCTTTGACGAACCCGATGCCCATTGCGCCGAGCATGCAGACCAACAGGAAATATCCCAGGGGATAATACAACCATCCGCCTGCGAGTAAGAGCATAAATCCCAGGCTGAGCCACAATTGCATCTTTTTATGGGTTTTCACCAAAGTACCGGCATCTTGCATAGGGGGTGTCTCCTCGCGCATAAATCAATTTTTCCGGCGGCACCACGCTGTCGTGATTCTCGGGTCACGGCAACCGGCTCAATCCGTGCCGCATTTTCCAGAGGAAATAGCTTTCCAGGCCCGCCTTGGCCCACGGCACCCAACGGCCTTTCTTGAGCAACGATCTCTGGCGGGGCGGCAGCATCGGTTCGGCATACATCAGTGCTCCCGTGTCTCCCATGTCCAGCAGGCAAAGAATGTTGAGATCCCCGGCCGCGAGGGGGGCGGTGTTGTTGCAGTCAGCGGCGATGTTGAAAGCCGCCGCTTTGGCCATTTGCACGGTCATGTACCCGGTTTTGGGCACCCCGGTCGGCACCGGGGTCGGCTCTCGCGGCGCCATGGCCACGGCGACACCCACCGCGTAGATGTTGGCGTATTGCGGGTGGCGATACTGTTCATCGACCGGGATAAAGCCCCTGGCATTGCCGAGGCCGGCCACTCCGGCCACCCCCTTGAAAGGCGGCGCCAGCATGGCCAGCTTGAAGGGCAGTTTGCGGCCGTCAGCCAGGTGAATGCTTTCCGGTTCGACTGCGGTCACGGCCTGGCTGACCACGGCCTTGATGTCGCGCTTGGCGAATTCGTCTTCCATGAAGCGCCGGGACGGACCAAGACCGTCGATGCCCATGTGGCCGAGGCACGCTTCCGAGGTGAGGTAGGTTATGGGCACCTTGTGGCGCATGCGCCGTCGGCGCAGTTCGTGATCGAATTCAAAAGCCAGTTCATAATAGGGGCCGAAACAGCTTGCCAGTTGGGTGGAGCCAAGCACCAGCGGCCCCGGCGTCTCCAGTATTTTTTGCCAGGCCTCCCGGCTTTTTTGTGCATGCTCCAGGGTGAAAATGCAATGGGTGTACCCCTGCTGCGGACCGAGGCCGGGGATCTCTTCGCAGGCCAGATGCGGCCCGGTGGCGATGACCAAATAGTCGTAATCGTGTGAGTCGGTTTCAGTTGTCACGCGCATGCGCACCGGGTCGACGCCGCATGCCGTTCCGTGCACAAAATGGATCCGGCGTGAGGCCAGGATGGCGCTTATCTGCAAGGAGAGCGCCGACGCCTGCCTGTGGCCGGTGACCAGCCAAGGCAGGGAGGGCAGAAAAACAAAGCGGTCGTCTTTGCTGATGACCGTTACCTCGACCTGTCCACCCAGGCGTCGCTTGATTTCGAGCGCCGCGGTCAGGCCGCCGAAAGAGCCGCCGAGCACGAGAATTTTTTTGAGCATGCTGTTTTTCCTCTTTCGTTCCATTGCGGGTCGGTCAAAGCGTCAGCGATCAAGGCAAGCGGCTGACAATTTTTCCTCAGAGTTGCGGTTCGGTCAGATCACGATGACGGCGCATGCAGGCGATCAGCTCCGCCTCGCTCACCTCGCCCCCCTCGACCAGAATTTCTTCCTCCACCATCACCGCCGGGGCAACGGGCAAATTCAAGGCAAAGTACGCATCTGTCTGGTATTCGGCCCTGGCTTTTGAAATAACCTCAATCTCGATATCGTTGTGTGCGCCCAACCTGGGCATCATCTCCAGAAAATGACCTCAGGTCTTGCCGTTGGGTTCGTTGAGAAAAAAGCGGATACGCATGACACCTCCTGTTGGGTTATATTTTTTCCTCGCGGCGCAGTTTGGCCACCAGGAAGGCGGCGCCTCTGCCTGTAAGCCCGAGATGCGCCGCAATCGCGGGGGCGTCGCTTCCGGGGTGTTGCTCCAGATAGGCCGTCACTTCGGCTTCCAGCTCTTCAAGCCAGTCTTCAAAAAGCACCAGCAGCTCGGGGTCGGTGACCGAACGCAGTTGTTTGGAGCGGGCCACCTTATCCACCAGGCTTTGACACATCTTGGTTGGGTCGACACCTTCGCCCATGCACTCCGCAAGTCAGAGCTGGACCAGGCTGGCCACCTTGTCGGCTCCGGCCTCCAGGCTGGCCACCTTGTCGGCTCCGGCCTCGCCGACAAGACCCACCACAAATTCAAGCCGGGCCTCCTCGCTCACCTGGGGAAAAAGTCCTCTGGCAACAGCGGCCATTGCGGTTAAAGCCTCTTCCGGGTCCATCCGGTCTATGATTGTTTGAATTTCTTTCATGTGCGTAAGCAATCTCCCAGGTTAAAATGTTGTTCTCTTGCTGAGCAGATCCTTGCCTAGCCCGTCCAGGTTCTCCAGGATCCTGAGGATGCGCGCATCCGCCATCTCGTAATAGACAAAGGGGCCGCTCCGTTCGACCTGTACCAGCAGGGATCGTTTCAGCTCCTTCAGGTGGTGGGAAACAAGGGGTTGCGACAAGCCGAGTTCCTCGACGATCCTGGAGACGGATTTTTTCCCTGTGCCGACGCACAGCAGGATGCGCAGGCGGTTTTCGTCGGCCAGGCACTTGGCGAGAACGGCAAGGGTCTCAAGGTTTATGTGCGGTTCACAGTTGTTCATGAAGTCGCGACAATCCTCCGGTCCCGGCTCCAGCTGCCACCTCCCCTCGCAGGCATTGCAAGGAAGGGGTTCTCCGGTGTGCGGATCATATGGCACGCTGCATCGGGTTGTAGTCCCATCAGTAGAGAAACTTGCTGAAAACTTTTTCAATGACGTCGGCCTGGACGCCATGTTTTTCCAAAACTTCCCTTGCGCGCTCCACAAACTGACCCCGCTTCAATTGCGCTCCGCTGTCAATCAACCCTTGCCGGGCATAGCAGATCAGCAGAGACTGATAGTCGGTTCCCTCCAGCGCGGCCGCTTTCCGCAACTGTTCAAGCAGGTCGACAGGGATCGTCACGGTTATGGCCGTGGCACGGTCATTTTCATTCTGAGTCGTTTGGCATTGGCACAGTGTTTCTTTCATAACCGGACCTCCTTGTGGGTTGGCGGGTGTTGGAATCACCTGCAGGACCAGAGGGCTATGTAATATAAATATACATTTATATGTTGATGTCAAGTGGTATCTTCCGCAGCTAGGGCTTGAGCGGACACCGGCGGAGGATGAACGGTTTACCGCCGGAATGCTGTGCCTTCCCCTTGACAGTTTTTCTTAAAAACGGTAAGTCCTTTCAGTATGTTAAGGGTTTCCTTCTGTGAGACCGCCGTTTTCCTTCCGTTTTCTGCCTGAACTGGGGAGTGAATGACCACAAAACCTGAATCCGCCGGGAAACCGGCCGCTTCCGCCCAACGCCTGCTTCGGGCCATTCCCAAGGTTGATGAATTCTTAAGCTGGCTGAGCCCGCCTCCCGCTGCGCCTGCTTCTCTGGTGAAAAGCTCGGTGCGCCAACTGCTGGAGTCTCTCCGGCAGGAGATACTCAAGGGTGCGCCGCTCAAGCCCGGTGACCTGACCCAGGCCGCCCTGCTTCCCCGCCTGCGCAAACTCCTTGCCGCCCGACTCCGCCCCAACTTCCGCACCGTGATCAACGGTACCGGCGTGGTGGTGCATACCAACCTCGGCCGTTCCCTGCTGCCAGAATCGGCCATGGAGAGCCTGCTGGCCGTGGGCAGCCGTTATTCCAACCTGGAGCTTGATCTGGCCACGGGCAAGCGGGGCAGCCGCTACAGCCTGGTGGAGGATATCCTCTGCGAGCTGACCGGGGCCGAGGCCGGGCTGGTGGTCAACAACAATGCCGCCGCGGTGATGCTGGTGCTGGACACCCTGGCCAAGGGGCGCGAGGTGATCGTCTCCCGGGGCCAGTTGGTGGAGATCGGCGGCTCCTTCCGGATTCCCGAGGTAATGAGTCGAACCGGCGCCAAGCTGGTTGAGGTGGGCGCCACCAACCGCACCCATCTCCGCGATTATGAAAACGCTATTACCGAGGAAACTGCGCTGCTTCTCAAGGTGCATACCAGCAACTACCGGATGATCGGCTTCACCTCCGAGGTTCCGCTGGTGGAGCTGGTCACACTGGCCGGACGCCACAGCCTGCCGGTTATGGAAGATCTGGGCAGCGGCTGTCTGGTGGATCTTTCCCGCTTCGGCCTGGCCAAGGAGCCCACGGTGGGCGAGGTGGTCCGGGCCGGGGTCGACGTGGTGACCTTCAGCGGCGACAAGCTGTTGGGCGGGCCCCAGGCCGGGCTCATCGTGGGCAAGAAAGAGATCATCGAGCAGATCAAGAAAAACCCCATGAACCGGGCGCTGCGCATCGACAAGTTCACCCTGGCCGGGCTTGAGGCGGTGCTGCGGCTGTATTTCGACGAGGAACAGGCCCTTGGTGCCATCCCCACCCTGGCCATGCTGGCCATGCCGCTGGCTGCCATCGATCGGCGGGCCAAGCGGTTGCGCCGCCTCATCACCAAAGCGCTTGGTCCGGTCTGCCGGGTGGAGATCAAAAACATTGCCTCCATGGTGGGCGGCGGCTCGCTGCCGGAGCAGCCCCTGCCCAGCCGGGGCGTGGCCCTTGCCCCCCTGGACCGGAGCGTCAATGAGCTGGAAAAGGGGTTGCGGGAGCTTTCGCTGCCGGTGCTCGGTCGCATCGAGGATGACCGGCTGCTCCTTGACATGCGCACCGTGGCGGACAAGGAAATCCCGCTGCTGGCCAACTGCTTGAAAGAAGTTTTCGAGGCTAAGAATAATCAATGACCATCCCCCTGCTGTTCGAGACCGGGCCTCTAACCCCGGCCGATCTCCGCCGTTTTTCCACCCTGTTCACCAAGACTGCCTTTGATTTTTTCCCCTGCGATACTGCTCAGTTGATGCCTTTGGGCGAAGGGGAGGGCAAGCCGCCCGCGGAGTTGAAAGATGCGTTGAAGCAGATTCGCGACAACCATCTGCCCGTGGCCGACGCAGAGCGATTGGAGCTCCTGCTCCCCATCTGGGGCGGGGAAACGCTCTGCGGGCTGCTGGTGGTCCGGGGCGGCGAGGAGCAGCTCTACGGGATGCCGACGGTCTGGCTTGATGAGCAGAGCCATATCATCTCCAGGGAGTTTTACCTGCTCAAGCAGAGCTGTCATGACCCGGCCACAGGTTTGGTAAACGGTTTTCATCTGCGGGGGGAGCTTGAGGCCCTCGGTCAGGACGAGGCGGATGGATTGCCCGGTGCTCCGGCCACCCTGGCCCTGCTGGAGGTCTATCCGCGCACCCGCGACGCGGACCGGAGTCTGCGCTACATCGTGCGGGCCGGGAGCTGTCTGGCCTCCATGCTCGGCGAGGACATGCATCTGCACCATCTCGGCGCCGGAATTTTCGGCCTGCTCTGGTATGGGGTGGACATGGAGCAGGCCCGCCAGTTGGGCGAATCGCTGCTTTTGCGGCTCAAACGGGAAAATTTCGTCACGGCCCATCTCGGCATCACCACGGTGACGCCCCACGACCCCCAGGAGAGCGGCGCCCCGGAGCAGCTTCTGGCGCAGGCCTGGAAGGCTCTGCGCACCGCCCGGTTGCGGGGGCCTTTCAGTCTCTGCGGTCATGTCACGGCCCAGGATATAGAGTCGCATCCCTTTCGCAAGACCCCGGAATCGGCGCTGCGGAAATTGCGCGCCCTGTATCGCGGCAAATCCCGTTTCTCCCTGGTCTTGCTCCGCATGGATCAGGAGCCGGCCAGCAACCATTTTTCCAAGCGGCTCAGAACATTGGTCGGCCAGGAGAAAGGGCTGGTGCTGGTCAACCAGCGGGAGGCGTTCCTTTTTCTCGATGGGCTAGACGGCGAGGCGGCCCGGGCCTGGCTTGCGGATTTTCGCAACAAGATGGAGGGGATCGGCGGCAGCTCTTTTTCCATGGGAGTGGCCACCTTTCCTTTTCATGACTTTAAAAAGTCGGCCCTGCCCTTGAACTGCCGGAAAGCCTTGCAGCACGCAACCTTTTTCGGCCCGGATTCGCTGGCGGTTTTTGATGCGGTCAGCCTCAATATCAGCGGGGATGTCTATTATAATGAAGGCGATCTGGTCAAGGCCCTCGGCGAGTACCGGCAGGGGCTGCTCCTTGAGCCGGGCAATGTGAACATCCTCAACAGCATGGGGGTTGCCAACATCCAGCTCAACCGGCTCAAGGGGGCCCGCTCCTGTTTTCAAAAGGCGCTCGGGATCGAGCCGGAAAATTTCATGGCCCTGTTCAACCTGGGCTTTATCTGTCTTGACGACAATCAGGCTCCGGAGGCTTTGGCCCTCTGGGAAAGGGCGCTGGTTGTGGACAACGAACATCCCGATCTCCTGCAGCACCTCGGCATGCTCTATTGCCGGAAGGGACGGTACGCCGAAGCCCGTGCGGTTTTGGTGCGATGTGAAGAATTGATCAAAAAAGGGTCCCGTCCCGGCGGAGAGCCCATGGTGGTGGCGCGGTGGCTTGGCAGGGCCTGCGAGGCCTTGGGGGAAAATGGTTTGGCCATTGCCGCCTACCAGCGTGCGGTCAGCGGCAATCCGCGGGATGCCGGTTCGTTGAGCAGGCTCGGGAGGCTCTATGCCCTGGAAAAACAGGGGCACGATATCGCCCTGGCTCTGTGCGGACAAGCGGTTGAGCTGGACGGGGGCAAGGCGGACCATTGGTATCGGTTAGGTCTGGTGCAGGCCATGACCCAGGATCAGGAAGGGGCAATGCAGTCCCTGACGGAGTGTCTCCGCCTTGAGCCGCGCCAGGCAGAGGCGGGTTTGTTGCTGGGCAGGTTGTTTGAACAGCAGGCCAGGCCCGGCAAGGCGAGAAGGCTGTATGAAAAGGTGTTGCGGTATTCCCCGGAGCATGCCCCGGCCCAGGCGGCCCTGGCAGCTCTTTCGTGAAGAATGGTGTGTGGGCAAGTTCTGTAAGGGAGATCGGATATGAGAGTGACCAAGGCCGGGGTTGTTGACGAGCGGCAGCAGTATTCGCTGGATAGTTTTCAGGTGGGTGATTCCTGGCGGCTGTTCCGCATCATGAGCGAGTTTGTCGAGGGGTTTGACACCCTGGCCAGCATCGGCCGGCCGGCGGTGTCGATCTTCGGCTCCGCCCGGACCAGCCCGGAAGGCCGGTATTATAAGCTGGCCGAGAAAATCGCCCATGATCTGGCCACGGCCGGGTACGGCATCATTACCGGCGGCGGGCCCGGGATCATGGCCGCGGCCAACAAGGGGGCTGCCATTGCCGAAGGGCTGTCCATAGGGCTCAACATCAACCTGCCCTTTGAGCAGGAGCCCAACCCTTTTACCAACGTGCCGCTGAGCTTCAAGTATTTTTTCGTGCGCAAGGTGATGTTTATCAAGTATTCCATGGCCTTTATCGGGATGCCCGGAGGGTTCGGCACCATGGACGAGCTGTTCGAATCCCTCACCCTGATACAGACCAGGCGGGTCAAGCGCTTCCCGGTCATTCTGGTGGGCTCTGATTTCTGGGGCGGGTTGGTGGACTGGATCAAGGAACGGCTTTTGGCGGAAAATTATATCAGTGAGGATGATCTGCTCTATTTTCAGGTCATGGATGACCCCGAGGAGGTTGTGAAGTACATCAAGCGGACCGTAGTGCTGTAATCGCCTTGTGTTGCGGGGGAAATAAAAAGGCCATGCCGGAGGATATCCGGCATGGCCTTTTTATATGATGCATGGTCAGGAAGGGCGCGAGCCCTTCTTATTTGGCGGTGAGCTTGCGCTTCCGCAGCCGGATGGAGAGCGGGGTCACTTCCACCAGCTCGTCATCATTGATGTAGGCGATGCAGTCTTCCAGGCTCATCTGCACCGGCGGGGTGAGAACCACGTTTTCGTCGGAGCCGGAAGCGCGCATGTTGGTGAGCTTCTTGCCCTTGGCCGGATTGACCACCATGTCCTGGTTGCGGGCGTTTTCGCCGATGATCTGGCCAGTGTATACCTTGTTGCCAGGGCCGAGGAACAACCGGCCGCGGTCCTGCAGGTTGAACAGGGCGTAGGCCACGGTGGTGCATGTTTCCATGCTGGTGAGCACGCCGTTGACCCGGTTGACGATGTCCCCGGCATAGGGGCCGTATTCGGCGAACACATAGTTCATCATGCCCAATCCCTTGGTGGCGGTCATGAATTCCGAGCGGTAGCCCAGCAAGCCCCGGGTGGGGATCTTGTAGACCAGGCGGTTCATGCCGTTCGCCTGATGCATCTCCTGCATCTGTCCCCGCAGCATCCCCAGCCGTTCGATGACCGCCCCGGCGTACTGCTCGTCCACATCGACGGTCAGCTCTTCGTAGGGCTCAAGGGTAACGCCGTCAACCTGCTTCATGATGACCTGGGGGCGGGTAACCTGGAGCTCGAAGCCTTCGCGGCGCATCTTTTCGATGAGAATGGAGAGATGCAGCTCGCCTCGGCCGGAAACCACATAGCCTACGCCTTCCGACATGGGCTCGACCTTGAGGGCCACGTCGGCCAAGGTCTCACGGCGCAGCCGCTCCTCGAGATGACGGGAGGTGACGAATTTTCCTTCCAATCCGGCAAAGGGGGAGTCGTTGGGGATGAAATTCATCGAGATGGTGGGCGGGTCGATCTCGATCAGAGGCATCGGCATGGGGTTGTCCGCGTCGGTGAAGGTCACGCCCACGGTAACGTCGTCCATGCCCGCCACCGCAACCAGCTCGCCTACCCCGGCCGTATCGGTGGCCACTTTTTTATCGGATTCGAAGCGGAAGATCTTGGTGAGCCGCGCAGGCGAGACGCTGCCGTCGCGCTTGACCACGGCAATGGGTTTGTTGATGCTCAGGGTGCCGTTTGTCACCTTGCCGATGCCGAGCCGCCCCAGATAGGGAGAATGGTCCAGGGAGCTGACCTGCATCTGCAAAGGCGCATTGGGGTCGCCCGATGGCGGAGGCACATGGGTGGCGATCAGTTGGGAGATCGGCTCCATGGTGGTGGAGTCGTCGGTGAGGTGATGCTTGGCATAGCCCTGTTTGGCCGAGGCGTAGACCACCGGGAAATCCAGGAGGTGATCCGGGGCCTCAAGCTTGACAAAGAGGTCGAAAACCTGATCAACCACCCAGGCGCAGCGGGCCGCGGGCTTGTCGATCTTGTTGATCACCACGATGATGCGCAGCCCTGCGGCCAGCGCCTTTTTCAAAACAAAATAGGTCTGGGGCATGGGGCCTTCCTGGGCGTCCACCAGAAGGAGGCAGCCGTCCGCCATGCGCAGAACCCGTTCCACCTGACCGCCGAAATCGGCGTGTCCGGGGGTGTCGATGATGTTGATCCAGTAATCCTTGTAGCAGTATGAGCCGTTCTTGGCGGTGATGGTGATGCCGCGCTCCCTCTCGAGGTCTCCCGAGTCCATGAGGCGTTCCGCTACTTCCTGATTTTCCCGAAACATGCCGCTTTGCTGGAACAACTGGTCGACCAGGGTGGTTTTTCCGTGGTCAACGTGGGCAATGATGGCGACGTTT
>PHAW01000211.1 GCA_002841785.1 Deltaproteobacteria bacterium HGW-Deltaproteobacteria-3
TCATAACTCGATGAATCCTTTGTCCGAGCTGTGTGGCAGGGGGTGAAGATGTCCAATAATCGAAAGGATACACTGCGGTTGCTGGCGCAGTTCAGCACCGTTGGCATGACCGTCGCCTTCTCCATCTTTATCGGGGTCGGCATCGGTTATTATCTGGACCATAAGGTGTTTGGCGGCAGAACCTCGCCCTGGCTGACCCTGATTTTTCTCGGGTTCGGGGTGGCGGCGGCCTTCAAAAACCTCTATGACATGGCCAACAGAAAGGATCTCTGATGTCGGTTAGTGGTTCACCCGCATCGGGAGGTGAGGTGTCGCTCACCAAGGTCATGGTGTGCAACTGGATGTTGCTGGGGGTGCTCACCGGTTTGGCTTGGTTGGGGTATTCAGGCTTCCATGCCCGTTCGGTTTTTATCGGCGGCGCGATTGCAAACCTCAGCTTCCTGTTGTTGAAAAGGGATCTGCTCCGGTTGCTGGCTGGGCCGCTTGATGCGGTCAAGCCGTTGTTTTTTATGCGATATTATCTGCGGCTGTTTGTGGTCGTGGGGGTTCTCTTCCTTCTGGTCAGGTACCGGTTGGTTCACACCTTCGCACTGCTTATTGGCCTGTCCACCGTGCTGTTGGGCATCGGACTTGCCGTCATGGTCGCAGCAAGAAGTATTTACTCGACAAAGTAGTACAAGGTTAAGGAGGCTTCGCACGGTCCATGGAACATCCAATACTGTTTATCTCGTTGATTCTGCAAAATCTGGGGATGCCGGTTCCCCACGGCCCGGTTGGGGACACCTTGCTGGCCAAGCTGGTTTCTCCGCACATGACCTATACCTGGCTGGTCATGCTCTTTCTGATCATCGTCCCGAAGCTGACCCTGGGTCAGATGTCCCTGGTGCCCGGCAAGGGCCAGAATTTCTGGGAGGTCGTCATCGGCGGGCTCGAGGGGTTCATGGCGGACAACATGGGCAAGGAAGGGGCTCGGATGATGTTCCCCATGCTCGCCACCTTTGCCCTCTACATTCTGGTGGCGAACATGATCGGCCTCATGCCGGGATTCATGTCTCCGACCTCCAACCTCAACATCACCCTGGCCTGCACCCTGATCGTCTTCTTCACCACCCATATCCTGGGCGTGAAGTTTCACGGCATCGGTTATATCAAGCATTTTCTCGGACCCATTCCCTGGCTGATTCCCCTCATGCTCCCCATCGAGCTTATCAGCCATTTCGCCCGTATTCTTTCACTCTCCATCCGTCTTTTCGGTAACATCATGGCCAAGGAGACCCTGCTGGGCATCCTGTTCATGCTGGCGGGCGCCTACTTTGCCCCGCTGCCGATTTTGTGTCTCGGCGTGTTTGTTTCCATCGTGCAGGCGCTGGTTTTTCTGCTGCTCTCGATCCTCTATTTTTCCGCCGCCATGGAGCATGCCCACTAATTTGTGTAACCGGTTCCTTGTGAACTAATGAAGAAGGCCAATTATAAAATTTTTTTTGGAGGATGTACGATGAAGAAAGCAGGAATTTTGTCCGTATTGATGGTTTTGGCTTTGGCCACCGTTGCCATGGCTGCTGAGCATGGTGCTGAGGCTGCAACCGTTGCAGCTCCCGCTGCAAACCTTGCCCTGATCTGCCTTGCTGCCGCTCTGTCCGTTGGCGTTGCCGCCCTCGGTTGCGGCATCGGCATGGGCGCAGGTATCGGCGGCGCTTGCTCCGGTATCGCTCGTAACCCCGAGGCTTCCGGCAAGATCACTGTAACCATGATCATCGGTCTGGCTCTGATCGAGTCTCTGACCATTTACGGTCTGGTTATCTCCCTGATCCTGCTGTTCGCAAATCCGTTGCTCAAGTAAGCTGTTCGCGATTTTTTTAGACGTATAAGGCCGCAGGGGTTTCCCCTGCGGCCTTTTTCCGTTTTCCGGGGCCTGTGTCCATGAGCGAAGTCGTTGTCCATCCCTCGCGGGGCAAAAACGAGCCGCAGCTTCCTGCCTGCGGCTTGCTGCTGGTGAATCCCGCCGAGGCCCGGCAGGCGGCGCAGATCGCCAGCCGGGAAGGCTGGGAGAGGCATTTTCTGTTTCACAGCAATCTCCACCAGCGCATCCAGTCTCCCCCCATGTTCTGGGCCGGCCCCGCGGTGGGCGCGCCCATGGCCGTGATCTCGCTCCAGCCCGACCTTGGCGTGGGAGAATTGGTGCTACCTACCTGGGGTGTCAGCGAAGAGGGAACCTCCGTCCACTACCCCGTTGCGGGCAGGAGCGAATCTTCTCCCCGGCTGCGTAGGGATCTGAAGGATTTTTTTGCCGCCACCGGCAAGGAACTGAACGAGGGGCCGATTTGGACCACCGACGCCCTGTACCGTGAAACCAGGGAAAAGGTTGTGCGTTATGGTCAACAGGGGATACTTGCTGTGGACATGGAGTGTTCCGCGCTCATCCAGGTGGCGGCGTTTCGCCGGGTTGAACTGGTCGCCGTTCTGCTGGTTTCCGACCTGTTATGGCAGGATCCCTGGCAGCCTGCTTTTCAGAGCAAGGATTTCCGCAGACGTTCCCAGGAGCTGGTGGCTGATCTGTTCCGCTGTGTCGGCTCTCTGGCTGCGGTATAAAAAAATGAGGCGATGATGCGTACTGTTTTTACTGTCAGTTTAGGGTGTCCTAAAAACCTGGTGGATACGGAGCTCATGCTGGGGTTGCTTGTCGAGGCGGGTTACGCGCCCTGCGAGGAGGCGGACGAGGCTGATCTGCTGCTGGTCAATACCTGCGGCTTTATCCAGTCCGCCGTGGAGGAGGGGATCGAGGAGATCCTCGCTCTGGCGGAGGTCAAGGAGCAGTCCCCTGAGAAAAAACTGGTGGTGGTCGGCTGCATGGTGCAACGCTACGGCGCGGACCTTGCCAGGGAGTTTCCGGAGGTCGATCTCTTCATCGGCACCGAGGGAACCCAGGACCTCGTCGGCAGGTTGCAGGAGCTTGACCGGGCGGATACACCGCTGGTCCACCTCGCCCCGCCGACTTTTTTGCTGGACTCCACCTGGCCGCGGCGGCTTTCATCACCGGCCCATCGCGCCTACATGAAAGTGACCGAGGGCTGCTCCAACCGGTGTAGCTATTGCCTGATTCCCTCTCTGCGCGGGGACCTGCGGAGCCGGCGCCTTGGTGATCTGGTGAACGAGGCGGGAATGCTGGCGGAAAATGGGGTGCAAGAGCTGACCTTGGTGGCCCAGGATCTTACCGCCTACGGCCTTGACTTGGGACCCGGCGCGCCCCGGCTGGTGGAGTTGCTCCGCGCCTTGCTGGCATCCTGCGATATCCCCTGGTTTCGCCTGCTCTATCTCTATCCAACCCGGGTCAATTCCGAGCTCCTTGAGTTCATGGCCGCCAATCCCCGGATTGTCCCCTATCTGGATATCCCCCTCCAGCATGTTTCTGATTCGGTGCTGAAGGGGATGAACCGGCCCTATGGCCGCAAGCAGATCGAAACGCTTCTGGGGAAGATTCGGACGATTCTGCCCCAGGCCGCCATCCGCACCACCTTTATGGTGGGTTTCCCCGGAGAGACCGACGCGGATGTGCAGCAGCTCGCCGAGTTCATGCAGGAGCAGAAACTGGCCCATGTCGGAATCTTCGGCTACTCAAACGAAGAGGGGTGCGCCGCGTATACTCTGGCCGGGCAATGCAGCGAAGAGGAAAAAAGCGAACGGAGGGAGCGGCTCATGGAGCTGCAGAGCGGGATTTCCCTGGCCGGAAATCAGGCAATGGTGGGCAGGGTGGAAAAGGTGCTGGTCGAGGGGTGGAGCAGGGAAACCGATCTCCTGCTGGAAGGACGGACCCGTTTTCAGGCCCCGGAGATTGATGGCTGTGTCTACATCAATGCCGGGGTCGCTAGCCCGGGGGATATCGTGGAGGTATTGATCACCGAGGCGCACCCCTATGATCTTGTTGGCGAGATTTTCGAGTCTGGGCAGGAGGAAGGCGGCGATTAATCAGCCGATTCGTTGACCCGTTCCTTCAGTTCCTTGCCGACCTTGAAGAAGGGAAGCTTTTTCGGCTTGACCTTGATTTTCTCTCCGGTTTTCGGATTGCGTCCGAAGTACGAATCGTACTCCTTGACCACAAAACTGCCGAATCCCCGGATCTCTATGCTCTCGCCATTTGCCAGGGCATCGGCCATGGCGTCAAGGATGGTGGTCACGGCAGAGCTCGCGTCTCGCAAGGGAACATGCATCTCCTCAGCCAGTGTTTCGATCAACTCCGATTTGTTCATCGTCCTTCTCCGAAGTGCTGCCGTTAAAAAAAACAACATTAAATACAGCAAGATAAAACATCTTAAACAGCTAAGTACCCAATTGTAAAGAGGATTTTTTCAAGAGAAAATAAGGGCCAGATCCGCGGGGGTGAGGCGGCGGTATTTGCCGGTGGGCAAGGCGTCCAGGCGCAGTCCTCCGTAGGCGATGCGCTTGAGCGTGAGAACCCGGTGGCCGATGGCTTGGCACATCAGGCGGACCTGCCGTTTGCGCCCTTCGTGGATGGTGATTTCCAGGGTGGTTGTCGCCGGTTCCTTGGCAATGATGCGAACCTTGGCCGGCCAGGTTTTTTTCCCCTCAAGCTCAACACCCTCCTCCAGCAGCCGGATTTTTTCAGGCGTTGGCACTCCGCGCACTTCTGCCTGGTAGGTTCGTTCTATTTCAAAGCGCGGGTGGAGAATCCGTTCGGCAAAATCGCCGTCATTGGTCAGGATGAGCGCGCCTTCGGTGTCGAAATCAAGGCGGCCCACGGGAAAGACCCGGCTGGTGATGCCGGTGAGCAGGGAGGAAACAATGGGCCTGCCCTGGGGGTCGTGGAGAGTGGTGACATAGCCCCGGGGCTTGTTGAGCAGAAGATATATTTTTTCTTCTTCCAGGCTCACGGTTCGCCCTTCAAAGGCGATAACCTGCGTGCTCGGGTCAACCTTGCAGCCCATCTCGGTGACGACCTTGCCGTCCACCGTCACTTTTCCTTGGCGGATCAGCTCTTCGGCATTGCGGCGCGAGGCGAGACCGGCCTTG
>PHAW01000014.1 GCA_002841785.1 Deltaproteobacteria bacterium HGW-Deltaproteobacteria-3
CTCGAAAAACATGTCGCCACGTCCCCTTGCCAAAATAAACAAGATTGACCCGGCCGAACTCAAGATGCTCAAAAAGCGGATTGATATCGCCATGGTCGTAATCATTCTGTCCGCCACCCTCCTCTTGACCAGGCTCTGGTATCTGCAGATTTACCGCGGCGATGAATACGCAAAGCTTTCGGAGATCAACCGCATCCGCATCCAGGAAATCGCCGCACCCCGCGGCAATATCCTCGACCGGACCGGCCAACCCATCATCACCAACCGCCCCCGTTTCAATGTGGTCTGGAACCGGGAAGACGCTCCCAACCCCGATGCGATCATAAAGGATCTTGCCAAGATCCTCGGCGAAGACATTTCCGTTCTTCTGGACAGAATCCGGGCCGCCACCGAGAATCCCCGTTACATGCCCACCAGGCTGAAAGAGGACATCGACTGGGAAACCCTGGTCGCCATCGAGAACAAACACCTTTCGCTTCCCGGGGTCCGCATCGAGGTCATGCCTTCCCGCGACTATCTTTACGGTGATTTCGCCTCCCACCTGGTCGGCTACCTTGGAGAAATAAGCCGGGCGGAACTGTCGGAAAAACACTATGTCACATACCAAAGCGGCGATCAGGTAGGGAAACAGGGGGTTGAGAAGATCTTTGAAAGGTATCTCAAGGGCGAAAAAGGGCGGAACTATCTGGAGGTTGACGTCCATGGGTTTGAACAGCGCCAGATGCAGTTGCAGGATCCCTACCCCGGCAACGATCTGCACCTGACCCTTGATATCGAGCTGCAGCGTACCGCAGAAGAAGCCATGGCCGGCAAGGCCGGAGCCGTGGTGGTAATGGAAGTGAACACCGGCAATCTGCTGGTCATGAGCAGCAGCCCCCCGCTGCACCTCCAGGAATTTATCGGCGGTATTTCGCAAACCGCCTGGGACAAGATGCTCAATGACCCGCTTCACCCCCTGCTCGACAAAACCATCCAAGGACAATATCCGCCCGGTTCCGTCTTCAAAATCGCCACCGCCCTGGCGGCCATTTCCGAAGGTATTGTCACCCCGGACGCCACCTACTTCTGCGGCGGCTCCCTGAATTTCGGCAACCGGAGGTACGGTTGCTGGAAGAAAGGCGGTCACGGCACGGTGGATTTCCAGCGGGCCCTCATCGAATCCTGCGATGTCTATTTTTATTCGGTGGGAATGCGGCTGGGAGTCGACAAAATCGCCAAATACGCAAACAGTCTTGGCCTGGGGAAGAAAACCGGCATCGACCTCGAACATGAAAAAGGCGGGATCATTCCTTCAGCGGCCTGGAAACAGCAACGCTACAAGGAAAAATGGCAGGACGGAGAAACCCTCTCGGTGGCCATCGGCCAGGGGTATGTGCTGACCACCCCTCTGCAGATCTGCCGCATGACCGCGGCTGTGGTCAACGGCGGCACCCTCTATCGTCCCCAACTGGTGCACAGCATCACGGCTCCGGACGGGAAAACCCTGAAAACATTCAGCCCGGTCAGCGAGGGCAAGATCCTCGGTTCCGCCCACTCCCTCGCACTCATCAAGGAAGCCTTGGTCGGGGTGGTAAATTCGCCCGGCGGCACCGCCAAGGTGGTGGCGCTCCCGGATGTGCTCATCGGCGGCAAAACCGGCACCGCCCAAGTGGTAAACCTCTCCCATGTCGCCGGCATGAGCGAAAAATCCATCCCATACAAATACCGGGATCATGCCTGGTTTTCCGCCTTCGCTCCGGCGGAAAATCCGGAGATTGCCATAACCGTCCTGGTGGAGCATGGCCAGCACGGCGGTTCCGCGGCTGGCCCCGTTGCCAAGGCGGTGTTCAAGCGCTACTTCGAGCTTAAAAACGGCACGCCGGAAAACCCAGCGGAGGCACCGCTTCCCTCCCCCGTCATGGATGAAAAGGAAGAATAACATGCTACGCTTTGATCGCCGCCTGCTTCTTAATATCGATTGGGTCCTCATCATGGCCGTGCTCGTTGTCGCGCTCATCGGCCTGGCCAACCTGTACAGCTCGACTCATTTGTACACCAATGTGGGGGCGCCGCTCTATCTCAAGGAACTCACCTACTACCTCTTCGGCGCGGCTGTCATCCTGCTCATCGTCAGCATTGATTACCGGGTGCTGCTCACCCTGAATTACCCGTTGTATGCGGCGATGATCCTCCTGCTGGTCGTGGCGCTTGCCGTCGGTAAAACGGTGGGCGGCTCCCAGCGCTGGATCGATCTCGGTTTCTTCCGGTTGCAGCCTTCGGAACCGGCCAAGCTGATCCTGGTCGTTACCCTGGCGAGCTACTATTACCGCAAGGAAACGGGAAAAGGTTTCGGCCTGCTCGATCTGGCAGTCCCGGCCCTGCTGACCGCCCTGCCCTTTCTGCTGATCGCCAAGCAGCCCGATCTCGGCACCGCCCTTTTGCTGGCCTTTGTCTTTGTCTCGATGACCCTGTTTGTCAAACTCCGCTGGACCACCCTGGCGACCCTCTTGTGCCTTGGCCTCTCGGCCATCCCCATCGCCTGGAAGTTCTTCCTGAAACCTTACCAGCGCCAGCGGGTTGCCACCTTTCTCAACCCGGAAAACGATCCCCTGGGCACGGGCTATCACATCATCCAGTCAAAGATCGCCGTGGGCAGCGGCTTGATCTTCGGCAAGGGGTACCTGCAAGGAACCCAGGGCCAGCTCGACTTCCTGCCGGAGCGGCACACCGACTTCGCCTTTTCGGTCTGGGCCGAGGAGTGGGGCTTTTTCGGCTCCGCCCTTCTGATAATCTGCTACTTCTTCATGATCCTCTGGGGACTGAACATCGCCATCTCCGCCAGAGATAAGTTCGGGGTATTGCTTGCCTTTGGCGTGGTTTCGCTCATTTTCTGGCAGGCGTTCATCAACCTGGCCATGGTCATGGGGCTGCTTCCGGTAGTGGGAGTGCCCCTGCCCCTTTTCAGCTATGGCGGTTCTTCGCTGCTCACCAACCTGGCAGGCCTCGGCCTCCTGATGAACATCCGGATGCGCCGCTACATGGGCTCAAGCTGAACCGCCACTCAGGTCTTAAAGAATCTCAACTCGGAACAGGCAAGTTTTTTCAGATCATCCAGCCCCCCACCTTCTTTTTCAAGTTCGTTGCAGATATCCTGAATTACCCGAATGTGGCTCCTCAGGCCGGCGATGCTTTGATTGATCTCCCCGACCAAATCCTGAAATGGATCATTGGGCCGCAACCTGATTTCCACCGTCAGGTCTCCCTGACCAAGCCTCTTCAACTCCTTTTCGATGCGATAAATCGGCCCGGCTACCTTTTGCGGCAGAAAAACGGCGAGGAGCATGCCTCCCAGCAAGCTTACCACGGAGCCGGCGGCAATCACCGGCCAGAGCAGATCACTGACATACCTGATGGTAATATGGGCATCATAATAGGAATCGCCGACTTCCTTGCGGGCATAAAAATACAAGATAAAAGCGGCAATCAAGGAGCTCAAGAGAACCACCCCGAAAATTCGCACCAGCAACCAGCGCTGCAACTCTTTTTTCACCGCCATATTCAATTTCTTTCTTTTAAAATCGGTCATGCATATGCCCTCAAGTTTTCTTGTTGTTATCCATGCTGCCAGGAAATCACCCGCCTTGCATATTAGATATTTTCAAATCTTATTATTTCACCTTCCTCAGGAAACGGCGGATGCCGCTGCTCAGTATTTCTCCTGGGACCACATCTCCGGCTGAAAGCCGACGACCCTGTTGCGGCCGGACTCTTTTGCCTGATAGAGGGCGACATCGGCAAACTTGATGGCTTCCCAGAATCCTGCCGTGTCGTCGGGAAAGAGGCTGTAACCGATACTGAGGGTCTTTTTCAGGGTCCCGTTCGGGATGTTGATAACGGTGTTCTCCATGGCGTGGCGGATTCTTTCCGCGAGTTCGGCTACATCGTCAAGGCCATGCACGTCGGTGAGCAAAATCAGAAATTCTTCACCGCCATAGCGGATGACGGTGTCCGAGGCCCTGACGCAGCTTTTGAGCACCTCTGCAGTTTTGATCAGCACCACGTCGCCGGTTTCATGGCCGTAAGTGTCATTGACCTCCTTGAAGAAGTCCATGTCGCACATGAGGATGCCGAGTTTTGAAGCGCGCCGCATTGTGCATGCGACCAGGGTATCGGTGTAGGTCTCGAGGAAGCGCCTGTTGTAAAGATCGGTCATCGGGTCTTTCAGTGTGGTTTCCTGCAATGCCGAGGCAAAGCGTTTGGCCTCGAGGACAGGAGTTGCCTCCTTGATGTAACGGCTGGCTCTGTTGACATTTATTTCAAAATTTTCCAGTTCCGCGGCCGGGCGGTCCTTGCCCAGCAGGAACTGGACGATGCCCACCGCCTTGCCGTTGGCGATCATGGGGATACAGTGGTGCTCCAGTCTGTCTGGGTGGGGGAATTTTTTGCAGATGTCCGGGTATTCAATGGAGGAGATGGGGTGGCAGGTGCGTTTGGCGCGGCAATTGTTGCAGTCGTCGAGGATGTCCGGACTGCAGATGTTTTCATAGGCGGAGGCAACGGCAACGGACATCTCATTCTTGTTGCCGGAAATCTCGTAGATGAAAAGATCTTTGAATTTGTAACGGTCCTGCAGCAGCTTGGCCAGGCGCCTGTTCACCTCCGTGGTGGTCTCTTCCTCCTCAATGACGGCCTTGAAAGTGTTGAGGCTGAATATGTTGTCGACCAAGATGTTCAGCTCCCTGGCAAGTTGGCCGACCTCGTCATGGGTGTGAACCTCGATCCGGTGGGAGAGATTTCCTTCTCCCTTGGCGATCTGTTTGATCTTGCTGAGGATATCCTTGAGCGGGACCACGATGAGGAAGATGTATAGCATGGTGCCGATGAAGAGAATGACCGCAATGATGCCGCTGGTGAGGTAGAGGTTGAACTGCGAGTCCTTGATTGTCGCCGAGGTTTCCTTGAAGTTGCGGTTGGAGATATCGTTTACGGTTATAGCCAGGTTGGTGACAAGATCGTGCAGTGCATCGAGATTTCCCACCACGTCCTCGGTGTATTCTTCGGCTGCCGGGCTGCCGGGCTGCTGGGTAAGCGAATCGACCAGGGCCTGGAAGTTTTTTTCAAGATCGGTGAATCGGGCAACGATCTCGTCGACCCGGTTCGTCATTTCCGGGCTTCTGGTCGGGGCAATGGTGATGATGTCCAGGGTTTTCTGCGAAGCCCTTGCCTCATCTATAATGGTGCCGCCATCCTTCAGGGCAAGCACCATGCGCTGCAGCAGCGCAAGTCTCTGGCGATTCGCCAGGATGTTTTTGTCGTCCGCGGTGACGTTTTTCTGGTGTAATAGGTGGATGAGGGAAATTTTGAAACCGTTCAGGCTCCGGAGAATGTACTGGCTCACCTTGTACTGGGGGATGACCACCTCCTTGTTGTTCCGGGTCAGTTTTTCAATCTTGTGCAGGGTGTAGGTGTTCTGGACAATCACCAGGGTGAAGCCGAGCAGCGAGACGATCAGCATGCCCAGGAGCTTTCCGGTGATGCCGGTATCGAGGGCTTTCCTGATTAAGCAACTGAAAATATTTTTCCCTTTACAGTTGAATAACCTGGCTATTGCGTGTTCAGGGGACTGTTCTGCTGCGGCCTTCTGCTGCTCGGGCATATGCATTCCTTTTTTGCTGGGGAGGTGGGGCCGGTCAAACCGGCGGGTGGCCTGCATTCTAATTCCAGGTTGTGTTCAATGTGACACTCTCCGTTCATCCCTCGACGGGCTCAGCATGAGCAGCGTTGGCGGCGACGGAAACCGATAAGGGCCGTTCGCCCTGACTGTCGAAGGGCGGATCTCCTGCCTCAAGGGGGAACCCCGCCTGAGTTTGACCGGCCCGCGCCGGTGTCGCTTTCTCGCGGCCACGCCGACCATTGGCGCATCGTAGCTGGCGCTAACCCGATTTCGGCAAATCTCCCGCGATACCGCCGAGGCCGGACAGCCAAGCTCCCGGGCAATCGCACCCCTGTGACTGCCCCTTATTCAATCCCCGTTGAATGGCGTTGCGCTCGTCGACGCTCAACTGACTGTAGTTTTCCCATGCCAACACCCTGCCCCAAGGCTTGAGGGGTTGCACTTCATTTTAGAGCCCGCCCCCTAAATTCTTATGACAGCCAAGGCATAATTTCTTTTTATCGCTTTTTACCACCCGGGCTTCATTGTCCGAGGCGTGGGCCACATGGCAGGACATGCAGGTGAGCCGGCCATCACCAAGAATTTTATACTCACGGCTGTCAATGATCATTCCCCGCTTGGGTTGCACATCCACAGGATGCGACAACGCTCCCTTTGTTTGCGGATGACAGGTCAAACAGACACCGGTATTGAGAAAGCGTGGATCAACCAAAGGCAGATGTTCCGGAGGAAGCTTGTCGTTCTGAAGGCCGGAGTCTTTACTCGAAACATGCATCGGGCCGTCAAGGGTTCCGACCCGCATACTGGTTGGTTGATTGGCGACAAATCTGGCAAAAAGACGGTTGTCCACCTTGAAATATTTTCCGGAGATCGTTACCTTTTCAGTCGTTTTTGCTTTTTCGATGCTCGGCTTGCTGAAAAATGCGTGGGTTGAAAGCGTTTTGACAGGCGAAACCTTTTGATTGCCGAAAATATCCCGTGAAACAACAGAGAAAGTGTACGTTTTGCGCGGCTGCAAATCCGTGAGCAGCACTTCATGATCCTTTGACAACCAGGGATCAACGATATTTTTGCGCGTCGCCTCGTTTTCACCATACAACACCGCCGAGTCCGCAACCCTGTCGGTTTTCCAGGTAATCCGGGCGGTCAGAAAAACACCCTGCTTTACCTCCTCCACATTGAGTTCCGTAATTTCCGGCGGTTTGGAAACAGCGGCCAACTGCTCGGCCTCCAGGAAGTTCGGCAGCCGCACTTCCAGCCGCAACGGTTTCTTGCCCTCTCCATCCGCCTGGAGAATGATCTTCTTGCCCGCCAAGGCCGGCGGAACGGAGAACCAGTATTCCATCTCCTGCCGAGGATAACTTCCTGGCAGCCAGAGGACCTTGCTCTCCTCTTTTTTGGCAACAGTTATCCGATCCGCCCCGATTGTGGCAATGTGGCACAATGCACATTGTTTTTCCCGGACCGGGGCATGCACATAACGCTTGCTCGCCGTATCCTCGCAAACCTCCCGGTGGCACGCGCAGCACTGTTCAGGGCCAATCACCCCACCGGCAATCCCACCGCCATACCCAGCCAAAAAAAAGACCGCGCACAACACTCCCACCATAAGTACGAGAGCGAAAGGTCTCACGCGGTTATGCAAAACGTTCTTCATCTTTTCCGTTTTTCCATTCTTGAAATACCCATCGCGGGCTTACTGCACAACGAGGAGATGCTGAGGTTTAGTGCCAAGTTCGACATGCTGAACAACCCGGCCTGCCGTCTGATCGACAACAGCAAGCCTCCCCGTGGCCTGTTCCGCGACATACACCCATTTATGCCTGGCGGAAACCGCCATCTCCAAAGGCCCCCCCCCCACTCGAATATCCCGGACCACTGTCTGCTGCCGGATGGCGAGCAGGGAGATTGTATTATCCAGAGAGTTGCTTATATATATCCGGTTGTCATTCTGAACCAGACGTCGAGGCTTGAACCCGACATTGAGCCTTTTACTGAGCTGCCCGCTGCGCACATCATAAATACCCACGGTGTTCGACGCGCTTTCGGCCACATAAAGATAATTGTCCGTGACCAGCAATCCGTCCGGCCCATTGCCCGTCAATACAGTACTCCTGGTGGCCAGGGTTTCCGGATCAAGCAGATAAACCGTCTGTGACAGGCCTGACGAGATAGCCAGTTGCTCACGATCGGGCACCCAGAGCATAAAACGCGGCTTGTCTCCCAGACGGACACGCCTGTCCAGGGTGCCTTGCAGCAGATCGATTTTGAACAGGGAATCCCCGTCTTCATCAAGGACGTATCCCCATTTTCCATTATTCGTCACGAGATAGGACGGATTGACGCTCATGGGGATCTTGATCCGGTCGATAATTCTGCTGGTGGCCGCTTCCACCACACAGATGGCTGCATCCTTAGCGGCCAACACATACAACCGCTTTTTATCCGCGTCATATGCCATGTATGTGGGCGTGCCGCGTATGGCCAGGGAACCGCAGACCCGGTTATTATCGGTTCGAACCAGATAGACCGTATCGATGTCCGGACAACTCACATAGGCCAGATCGGCAAGCAGGGGAAATTGTTCCGGCAGTACCGCCAGACTGGGGACAAAAAATGCCCTGTTTCGCACGGATGCCTCCTCATCCCAGGCCAGGAAAAGAGACCGGCTCATCCCTGCTTCCAAACGAAAATCGGCGGGCAGGGGCAACTCCACCACCGGTTCCGGCACTGCGAGGAACAGCTTCTCGCTCTGCCGCACCACGGCGGCCTTATTGATGGTCAAACGCAAGGCCCTGTAACGGCCGGGCGCAACTGGCCCTCGAGCGACAAAACGCTGCCCGCCCATAATTTCTCCGGCTCCAAACGGCGTTGCTTGCATGTCCAGAGGAATAATCGTATTTTCGCCCACCAGGGCCACGGAATCCACCTCCATCCAGAGTCCGGCGGAAGCAGGCCTGGCAAGATGCAAAAAAACGGAAAGCAGGGCCTCATTGGCTGCAGCCGCCCTGACCGGTGCAAGGGGAGGCGCCGGAGGCTTCACCCCGGCGCCAGCGCAGGCGCTGAGCAGCAGGGCCAGAAGCAGAAGGATGAAACCGTTGCGCCCTCTCTGCCGACAGGGCTTTGAATCAGTATCGTTTTTGTTGTCCGACCCGAATGATGCCATGGCTCTCTACCTTGCTGTGAAGTCGTTGTGACCGCATCCTGTACAATACCAAAAACGGCATGGGCGCCGCAGCGGAAGAGGCAAAAAGCAATGGGCCTTCCGTTACTACGTCTAAAATGTTTTTCGATATGTCGGTGTTCTCCCCTTGGTTAACAACCAACTGTCATTAGAGCCATGAAAATGACAGTTCCCGCAGGGGACCGGGTTGGAGGACGGTTGTCCCCCATGGCAGCCTGCGCACTGAACCGGATTTGGATAGGGCGCATTTGCAACGGTGTGATGAATCGATTCCATGCCCCCGGTATGGCAACGGCTGCACAGCGGGCCCAAGGCATTGACGTTGCCGATTGCCCCGGAGAGTTCGGCCCCGTTTACCCTCCGCCGCAGAAGCATGATGTTCGATGAGCCGTGGGGCTCATGACAGTCCAGGCAGGAAAAGACAAAATTACCTTTGGATCCGGCCGCGGTGAGGTATGGTTGCCTGAAATTAGCAGGACTATTGTCCCGGGCAAGGCCTCCATGCTTTTCCCCGCCGACCGCCCAGTTGATTACCCTGAGATTACGATTCAGGGTGGTGCTCCAGATGGTATTGGTGCTGGAATGACAATCGGTGCAAAACCCCACATAGTCCGGGGTCTTGGAGCCGTCCGTGGTGCTGCCCCCATCCGGCTCCCGGTAGGCGCTGACGTATGTGCTCTGCCAAGTGAGATAGGGAGCTTCGTAGCTATAGGAGGACATCAACTGGGGGGAGGCCTCGCCCCAGAGGCTGAAATGGCTGGAGGGCTTTGAAATGGCGGAGTTTGCCGGGATGGAAACCCAGTTCCGCTTGGCCAGATGCGGGTTATGGCAGCCGTCGCAGGGATTGCTGGAGTCGCTGAACCAGAGGTATGCGCTGGAATTGTTGACAAAGGTTTTGATGTCGCCGAGATTATGGTAGGAGGCCTGGTTGAAGGCCGCCATGATGGATTGGGGGCCGCTCGCCAGACCTCCGCCCCCGAAGGTCGCGCTGTAATCCCGGTTTGTTACCTGCTGGGCCGAACCCGTGCTGTTGTGACAATAAAAACAAAAATTGCTCGACTCTGTATACGGTTTTACCGCCGGATCAAGGCTCCCGGCAAAAAGGGCATAGGGGCTTGCCGCTCCGCCTGCCGGCGCAGGTTCATCGCCAGCGAGGCTGGCATGCATTTCATGGCAATGGGCGCAGTTGCCCCGGCCGTATCCGGCGCTGGCCATCACCGCGCGTTCCACCCCGACCGTGCCGGAACCGTGGGCAGAGAGCAGATAAGCCCCGGCCAGGGCCGCGGCAGGCAGGAAGAGGCAGAACAATCCAGCCCCAAAAGCAGCCTTGCGTGTTAGTTTTTGCTTGTATGACATACCGCGCACCCGTTATAGCCATCCGCTTGCGGCCATTTCTTGTAATTCCAGCGCATTATTGCGTCATACGGGGTGCCATGGGCCCGATGACAGGAGAGACACATGACGATGGCATCATCACTGGAAGAATAGACGGAGGTGTTCACCCCGGCAGTGGTGCTGGCGGTTGCAACCGGAGAAATGACACTGTAGGGGTTGGCCGTGCCGGTTCCATTGTTGTAGGTTGCATATTCCGAGGATGACGCCGCCCGGCTCATGTCAAAATCAATGGGATGCCTGAGCCAGACCCCGGCGCCAAAGGAACCCGCCGCCATCTTGCCGTTGCCGTTGTGAAAATTCCCATGACAGCGGGCGCAGTGACTGCTGATGGAGCCGGCTGCCAGATTGGTCTCCGAGCTGCGATCCACCCCGTAATACTTGTTGTGTTGATTCTGGGTGGGCCGAAACTCAAAATTCGGATCCTCCCATCCCTGGACGCCATTAAGAAATCGATAGCTCTTTGCCACGGAAGTGCCGTCCTGCCAGGCGGTCATGTCTTTGCCGTGATGCCCACCCATGATCGCCTGGGTCGGGGTCGCGGCCGAAGAGCTGCCATGGCAGCCCAAGATTCCGCCGCAGGTGATTTGGCCGCCCATGGCGACCCCGCCCGGCGGAGTTACCCCGTGGACCGAATCCAGCGGCGTAATCCCGGAGACATTATGTCCGGTTCTCTCCGCCCCCATGCCGACCCAATGGAAATTCCCCCCGGCCAGGGTGGTTGTGCCCGCTTCGGTGCCGGTAAGCCCATAATTTGGCACACTTGTGTCAAAAACGAAAGGCACCGAGCCACTGACATTGGCGCCCTGATGACAGCCGATGCAATTGGTGTTGAGCAAGCCTTCATTCACCTGGCCGCCGTAAACCTTGCTCCCGCCGCTCATCCTGAAGGCCATTGGGCTGCCGCCCTGGCTGTTATGCATGGTATGACAATTCACGCACGGGCCGCTCACCTTGGCCGGAGATCCGACCGGACAAGCCGCCAACACGATAAAAAATGTCCCCCACGCTGCCAGGTGCCGCATGATCTAGCCCCTATCGTTTAAAAACCATGACTCGGCTGTTGCCCTCGTCCACCACACACAGCCGCCCCAGGTGATCAAAACGTATCTCCTGGGGGAAGTAGAGATTGTCCCGCCCCTGGCCTTTGGTCAAAAACTGGTACTTGACCTCGCCGTTACGGCCGAAAGCGACAATCGCGCCACGATGCCGGTCGAGGACATACAAAAGACCGGTCGGATCAATTGCCAGAGACACCGGAAAATCTACACCGGTCAATTGTATCGCGGGGCTGGGGCGTCCATTCTCGTCGTAAGAATACACCTGTTTTTTCTTCTGATCCAGAACCCAAACCTTCTTTTCCGCCACCTTGAAGTCGGCAAGCCAACCGGCGCCGGCGGGCATTGCATAGCTTTTTGCCGGTTGCAATGTCTCGTCGAGTTGTAAAATCCGGCCGGATGAACGATCGAGAACGTACACCTTGCCCCCGGCGATTTCCAGACGATCCACGAACACTTCCTGGCCCTGATGCTTTACAACAGTATGCGCTGTCTTCTTGTTTTTCAGATCGACCCTGGTCAGACTGTTACGGCCCTTTTCCACGACCAGCAGGGAGCCATCCGCCAAACGCACCATGTCGTAAGGCTTTTTCAGGTTGCCTTCGGCGGTGAACTCCTGCAAGTACTTGCCGTCCGCGCCAAAGGAGACGAGCTTGTTGCCGGTGCTGTCCACCACATAATAGCGCTCTTTCTCATGATCGACATACAAGGCAACCGGCAGGGCCATGCCTTTGCCTTGCCCTTGAAGACTAAAGACGAATTTCCAGGGAGATTGCATTTCCGCCGCCCACACAAGAGAAGAGGCGGAAAAAAACATCCCGAAGAACAGCAGGCAACCGAGACGACACCTTGGGTTTTTCCGGAGCATACTCTCTCCCATGCGTTGGGTTAATAACTGCGATGACATTGCGTGCACAATTCTTTTTTCGCGCTCAAGACAAGATGATAACGATGCGGCGAACCCATTGGATCATGGCAGGTCACACAGGTCATCATCTGCCCGGTTCGCTGGTCAATCACCTTGTCACCCACGGGATGGCTGAACTTCCCTTGGGTCAAATGGCAGCGCGAGCAGACCTGGTTGCCGTCATCCCGCAGCATGGCCAGCCGGTCGGAGCCATGGACCTCATGACAGTCACTGCAAGAACTGACAGGCGGGTGCCGATGCTGGCTTTGCGCATAACGGGAGAAAGTATCCTGGTGACAGGGCTGGCACACCTTGTTGCCCGAGGTCTTCAGCATTTTTTTGTCGTCTCCGGCATGGGGGCTGTGGCACAGGATACAACCGTTTTCCGTTCCGGCGAACATATGATTATGCGGGGCCATCATGGTGGTTTTCATGCCTGCGTGGCACCGCAAACAGGCTTCGCTCCCGGTATTGTGCTGAGCCCCATGACAGGAATCGCATTTCTTTTCGGCAAAAGGCTGATGCAAATGCTGCCGGACAAGGCCCTTTCGGGAGCTGCCATGAGGGTTATGACAGGAAAGACAGCCGCTGAGTTTGCGCGGAAAGCCGCGATGCCCGGCACTGCCTTGCGCCTGCTGATGACAGGACAGGCACAAGGCATCGGCTTCCATCTTGAGAAGCTGGTCGTTTTTTGCCTGATGGGGCTGGTGGCAGACGGTACACTGCCCCTGGGCAAAGGGTTTGTGGCTGACAGCCTGCGGTTTTGCCATCTCCTGATGGCAGACAAAACATGTTTCCGCCAGATTTTTCCTGAGCAAGCCATCATGCCCCGCAGCATGGGGCGCATGGCAGCCAAGACATTTTCCATCTCGCACAGGTTGGTGCACCACCCCTTTGGCAAATTCGGTTTTGGCCCGCTTATGGCAGGAGTAACAGAGCGCCGCCCCCTCTCCCTGTAACAATCCGGGATATTTTGCCACATGCGGATTATGGCAATCTCCACACTTGCCTTGGGACACAGGGCCATGGGTGAATTTACCGGTGAAGTTTTTCTTGTCATGGCACTTGTAGCAAACCTCACTGGCCAGTGCAACCGAGCAGGCAAGCCCGGTGAACAGGCCGAATATCAGTAGAATAATAAACAGGCGCCGCATCAATTGTTCCTCCCAGGATGACAGGCTTTGCAACTTCCCTGTTTGAAGGGGGCGTGTTGCACCGGATACAGGAGCCCTTTTTCAGGCGCTCCATGGGGATCATGGCAGGAAAGGCATGATTTCCCGGAAGGGGTCATACCCGAGTGCGCCTTGGCATACCGGGCGTCATCTCCCTTGTGACAGGTGGCGCACAACTTCTCCGGCGCTGTTTTCAATAAAACGGTCTGGTTGCCGCCGTGGGCTTCGTGGCAAAGACCGCAATCCTTGCCTGCCGGAGAATGAACAACCCCGGTCTGCCAATGGACGGCAATCTCCGGATGGCATGTCAAGCACACGTCCGGTTTCTTCTTTGCCAGATGCTTTTCCTGACTTGATCCGTGCGCCAAATGACATCCTCCGCACTGCTGGGCTTTGAACGGCTCATGGATGTTCTTTTTCTCGGCAAGCTCTTTCTTTGTTGTGGCATGGCATTGCAGACAGAGCTCCCCCGGTTTTTTGATCTGCACAAATTCATGTTCCGTGGAATGAGCACCATGACAGCCCAGGCAGGCTCCCTCTTGAAAAGGCGGATGCCCTTTTCCTGCCACCGGTTTTTTGGCCAGATTTGCATGACAGGTCAGACACAGCTCCCCGCGGTTTGTGGGTTTGACAAGAAAGGCTTTCTCAGTGCCCTGATGCGGGTTATGACACCGGCTGCATTCCCCGGCGGCAAAAGGCCGGTGCAGGCTGAACCGGGCAAGCTGTTCATCGACCTGCTGATGACATCCGACACAGATCTCGCCATCGCGCTTGAGAAGCAAACGCTTTTCTTTCGACTCATGGGGGGTGTGACAGGTCGCGCATTCATTCTTCGCCGCGGGAGAATGGCCGCGTTGCCCAGCCCCGTACTGTTGCCGGGGATGGCACTGCGCACACAACTCGGCCGGCTTTGCCCTCAGGCCGGAATTTTTACTCTGACCGTGCCCGAGATGACAGGCCAGACAATCGCCTTTTTTCACCGGAGCATGCACACTCTGCATCGCACTTTTTTTGCCCTGCGTATGGCATTTCAGGCACAAAGTTGCCGCAGGCATAACCAACAGGGCCGGTTCGCCGCTGGCATGAACGCTATGGCATTGCGTGCACTTGCCTTCCTTCACCGGCTGATGCTGCCCGGCGAGCATGGCCTGGTCCTTTTTATGACATTGGCCACAGAGGGCATCCGCCTTTTGCGCGGGCTTGACAAAATCCGTCCCGGTTCCGTCATGGCAGCGCTTACATTGACCGGCAACCATCGGCTGATGCACTACTGATTTCAACAAGCCCTTGCTGTCGCTGGCATGCGGGTTATGGCAGCTCAAACAGTTCCCTTTCAGAAGATACCCCTGGTGCGCTTTGCGCATGGACTCCTTGCCGCTCTCGTGGCACTTGAGACAGAGGCTGTCCGCCTCCTGAACCAGCAGGCGGGGCTGCTTGCTCTTATGGGGGGTGTGACAGGCAACACATCCCTGGCTGAGTGGGGCATGGATATTTTTTTTCTCAAAAAGAGTGCGATCATGGCATCCGTAGCACAGCTCTTTCTGCTCCTTCTGCAACAGGCGGGGATTGGGGGAATTATGGCTTGCGTGACAGGCAGAACAATTCCCCTTTTTCACAGGCTCGTGGCTGGAAACCGCGCCCGGATCGGGCGCCACGGCCTGATGGCAGCGCAAACACAGCTCCGGTTTTTCCTGCCGTAAAAATGTGCCGCCGATTATGCCATGGGGCAGATGACAGGCATCACAGTTTTTATCCCGGACAGGAGCATGGACAACCCCTTGCTGGAATTTTGCCACCATGTCGGCATGACAATCCACGCACGTTTTTCTGGGTTGTTGCGCAAAAGCTTCCTGTCTGCCGGAAAACAGCAGCAGCAGACCCGTAACAACAGCGACCAATCTACTTGTTTTTGACAGCGACATCGGCATTTGCCAGCTCCTTTCGCAGCTTTTTCCACACCTTGGGATTGATGCTGATCTCCGATCCTTCCTTCAACCTGCGCAGTAACTCTTCACGAACCTGTTGATATTTCAGGCGGCTCAATTCCTGGCGAATCTGTTCCTTGACCTGGAGAAAAGACACAGGGACTTTCTCCCTGTATTTTACCAGCCGCACCAGGGCGCTACCATCCTTAAATGCAAAGGGAAGACTTACCTCGCCCGGACGCAGGGAGGAAACAATCTCCTTCAGTTCCGGGCCAAGCTGACTCACCGGCATCTGCTGAAGAGAAGGCCCGCCCGGAACATGCTCTGCCGCAACTTCAAAAAAATCGTGCCCGGTGGAAATCTTCTGCCACATTGCGCTTATCGTGTGAGCCTCACCCTCCAGCAACATAAAATCCACCATCTCCGGATGCGAGAACCGTTCGGAATTTTCCCGGTAAAATTGCTCGAGCTCCGGCTCGTCAACCTTTACCTTCGGTTCGACGAGACGTTTTTCAATCTCCTTGTTCAGCCGATGGTCACAGTAAAATCGATACACCCACTTGAATGGCTCCTTTTCTTCATAATGCCGGTCCGCGGCCTCCCAAGAGACAACGGTCTGCGCAATCATGCTGGCCAAGACCCTCTTTTTGAGAACATCAACTTCCTCGGGTGGGAATTTATTTTTTTCCCTGAAGTTTTTTTCACTCTGCAAACTCCCCCAAAAATTCGCCGCGGTAACATCCCCTTGTTTCGAGCTGATCACCAGCTTGCTCGCCAGCTCCTCGGTTGGGGGCGAAAGATCGATTTGCGCCAAAACCTCCTCATCCACCTGCATGTTATATTTTTTACCCAAAATATCAACCAGGCGGGCGGTCAATTCGTCAGCTTTCCGGGTTTGCAATTTTTTGAGTATGATCCCCTTGAGCTGCTCCAGATCCTGCGGGTCTTCACCGTGCCTCTCTTCGATCTTCAAGACAACAACACCCTTGTCCATCGTGACCGGTTGCGTTATCTCCCCAACCTTGGCGTCCTGTAGAAGCGCCCGCCATTCCCCCTGCAACTGGGGAATACGGAACACTTTTTCTTCATGATATGTGGCCCCCCCTTCCTCGGGCTTTAAGGCAATAAACTCTTCAACGGACAGTATACCATTAGGGATATATTCTTCGCGATAAAAATTACGAACTTCCCCGTCGCTTACCGAGACTTTTCCGTTCACCTCTTCTTCTTGCAGCAACATAAGAGAACGAACTTTTAAAAAGGTGCCCACCTTGCTTCTATAGGTCGGCTCCAGAAAAAGCTGCATCCTGGTCGCTTCCTGAACCAGAAGCTGCCACTCGATAAACTCTTCGGGAGACTCCGGCAACGGCGTCGCTTCTTCCCGCCAATTCCACCACCAGTTTTTGAAATCTTGCGCGGAATACTCCGTGCCATTCACCGTTGCCAGGTTTGTTTCCTCCCAAAACCAGGCAGCCACGGCCCTTTCTTGCGCAAGCCCGGCGTAAGACAGCAGAAAAACACAGGCCACTATTACGAATCGACGCATGACAACAGTCCCTTTTCTTTCCATACTCCCAAAATCTCCTGCACCATTTTTTTCCCGAGCTCGCTTACCGTGTTTACCATGCCGAAATGCATCATTTTCTGATAATCTCCGCCCTCCCGGCGATATAAGCTGGACCACTGAAGAAGCCCGTTTTTCCCATCATAGACCCGCACCTGGATACTCAATGCGGGGCTCACTCCGCTTGGCGTGACTTTTTCGTCCATCTCAAGCACTTCTCCCACAATCAGGGTGTCAACCCCGAGGCGCACGGCAATAATCCGCAATTGCTCAACATCCGGGACGTCCCACGGCGTGAGCCGCATCTGCCTATAAATTTTAAAGACATCCCCCTCCAGCGCCACCCGCCAGTTGCACTGCTTCACCAGCTCCACCAGCACGAGGCGGTAAACGATCTTCGCTCCCTGATCATAGCCGCTCCTGTCGGCAAAAGGCAACACCGCAATGCCTTGAGGTTCATGGGATGTTTTTGGAGCAAATTCCTGGACATAGGGTTTTTGCCCGCCGCATCCGGCCAGGGCGAACATCCCCCACAGGAAAACAGTTACTCCCGATATCACACAAAAAACCTTTTTGCGTTCATCCATTATTTTTTCCCACGGCACATCCTCACCATCACGCGTCCGGCGGGAAAACACTTTCCCGCCGGTTTCCCCGGGCTTTCTCGCTAAAAGTCCACCGACCAAGCATTTTCCTCGGCGCTTTTCTCCTCGTCCTGCTCTGCCGTCTTCTCGCCCCGGGGTTTCATGGAGACGATATTCTCGATAACCTGCCGTATCTTGTTGCCCAAGACATCCTGTCCATAAATGCGACAAGAAATTTTCTCGTTCTCATTACTGAATGGCACCGAGAAGCGAACCGGTAATTTTTCTCCGTTTTTCTCCAGGAGAATCGCTCCGGAACCGCTTCTCAGGTCAACCCGCCAAAAAGCCAGAGGGACCTTGCCGTCATAGTTCAAATCAACCTGTATCTCCCCGCCCTTCTTTTCCGTAACAATGGCAAGCTCCGGTCTTTTGCGCACAATACGAAATTTTTCAGTTGCACCGGCATTGTTTCCGGCTCGGTCCCACACTTCCACCCGGACGCTGTACAAGCCGTCTTCCGCCAGCATTCCATCCTGGCGTTGCCCCCACCAAGAGAACCGCCCCGGCAGATTGCCGCGCCCACTCTCCGACTTGACTACCTGCTCGGAACCATCAAGGATGCTTATATTCCAGGAGGCGAGGGGTTCGGGTTCTTTCAGCACGGCGCTGATCGTCAATTGCCGCCGCAAAACAACCTCTCCATCCATTTCCTGCCCGCGTAACGCGAGAGTAATTTCGGGTGGCTGGCCGTCAATCATAAAGCTTCCGGCAAAAACATTTTTCCTGTCCTGTTGCCCTCTGTTGATGCTGACGGATACGGGATAGCGGCGATCTTTTCCTGTTGCCGGCCAAACAGCCTCGAAATACTTTTCCTGAGGCAGATAGACAGCCTCGATAACCTTGCCGCCGACCACTACGGAAACGGACACCTCAGCCTGCTTCACATTGCTCTCGCCAAAACGGATCCGGCACCGCATTGTTTCTCCCGGCTTTACCACCTCAGGGCTGAGATGAATCTCCTCGGTGAAATTTTCCTTGGGAGCCTCCGAAATTGCCGGCAAGTTGTGCGGCATGATTTCCATTGCCCGCACAACAACAATATCCTCTACCTCCGACAGATTCTGTGGCTCGGCAAGGCCGAGAAATTTACGAACATCCGCCCGGCATAGCTGGACACTCCCGGCCCATATCATTTTTGCATCGTTTGCCCTAATTATCTGCAAGGAAATACCCAAGGCCGCAGGCTCTTTGTCCCGCAACTGATTCACCGAACCGAGCAAGAGATACTCAATGCCGAGTTCCTGCCGAAGCCGCAAAATATTATTGGAATCAAGGCTCCCCACCCTGCGGATGCGTTTTTTTGCCATGAAATCGATAATCCGTTTCTCTTCAACTACGGTATATCCTTTCCGGATGAGCACCTCACGCAGCCTGTTCGTCATAGACGGATTCAAGCCATTATCCCCCTGGCTCAGGTCTTCAACAGGCATCACCGCCATCTGTACGGCAAAAGCCTGTTCAACCACGAGCAGCAGCACCAACAGCAGCAGCACGCTGATCCCTGCTCCTTCTTTCCGTCTGTTTCTCCTCCGGTTCAGCGCAAACATGAAAAAGTTTATCGGGGGATAGTGTGCAGAATGTCTTCCAACAACGACACCGTCACCTGATATTTATCTCGTCCGGCAAGGCCGAAAAGCCGACGCCAGATCGAATCGCCACTTTGATGGCCACCGGCCTGCCAGATGACCAGGCCGGTTTCCACCTCCAGTAACCGTAAGGTAACGGACATTTCAGGATAACTCATGGTCCCTTTACGGCTGTCCGCAGCAATATCCAGGGTTGTGAGCAACAGGCTCTGCACATTGAGTTTCTGCCCCAGCCTTTTGATTGTTGAGACATCAAGAGGCTTACCCGGATCGATGGCCTCTTCCCGCAGAAAACTGTCCACAAGTCCTTTGTCCGTCACATCAAAAAGTTTCATGGCAAGAATCCGGGTGATCGTGATATCCCGCACCAATTCCGGAGCAAATTCGTCCTTGCTGTTGTTTTCAACAGGCAACACCGCAATTTTTTGCACAAACCCGAAATCCACGTTTTCGCGGACAAAAGCCTTTGACTTCCCCATAAACGGAAAGCCACAACCTGCCAGGCCGAGAAAAACGCCCAGCAACAGGAAGATGCAGAGGGTTTTTTTCCCCAATCGGAAAAACGATTCGGACCGTTCCAGCAGTATCGATGACAACCGCATCTTGATTCGCACTGATTTTCTCTCCTCGACACTCAACTCTCAATCGTCGGATCAAAATCTGGCAATCAGTTGAGTTCTGATCTGCCAGTCCGTCTCGGCCCCTTGCGCCCCGGAAACAAAGCTCTCCTGCTCACGCTCAATATAAAAAACATTCCCCTGCAGAGTCAAATGGGGACCAATGGCCCAACTTCCGCTCAGGGCGTATCTGCTGAGATCGTTATCGTCATTAACTACATAATAACTGAAAGAAAACTGGGTATTCTCCGTTGGCGCCACCGTGGTTTGAAACAACCCGTCTTCCCCGGCGCTTTGCCAATTTTCCCATTTTTTACCAACCGCTGTCAAAACAGAAAGGATATCGGA
>PHAW01000212.1:0-993 GCA_002841785.1 Deltaproteobacteria bacterium HGW-Deltaproteobacteria-3
GGATAGGCGCAAGGCTCAAGGTTAAAGGTGCAAGGTGAAGAAATGAAGCCTGAGAAATTGTGTTTGTCCGTTCCTTTCACCTTTCACCTTTCACCTTGGACCCTTTGTATATGAATGTCGTACCTCCGGCCCTGAGCCGCCTTATTGCCGACCTGAACCGGTTGCCTGGAATCGGCATGAAAAGCGCGACCCGGCTCGCCCTCCATATTCTGCGGCGGCCTGCCAGCGAGGCTCAGAGCCTGGCCAGGGATTTGGGGGAGCTGCACCGGAGCATCAGATTGTGCGGCAGTTGTTTCGCCTTTGCGGAAACCGATCCCTGCGGTATCTGCAAGGATTCCCAGCGTGATGGCGGGTTGGTCTGCGTGGTGGAGGAATCCGCGGATCTCATGGCCATCGAAAAAACCGGGGCCTTCAAGGGCAAGTACCATATCCTCCATGGGGTTCTTTCTCCCATGGATGGAATCGGGCCTGAGGAAATCAAGGCGGATGCCTTGCTGGAACGCATCCGCAACCAGCAGGTGCGGGAGGTGTTGATCGCCACCAGCTCAACCGTGCCAGGGGAGGCGACGGCCGCCTATCTCATCAAGCGTTTGCAGGAGGAGGGAGCGGTCAAGGTGACCAGGTTGGCCTGCGGGATTCCCATGGGCATGGACATCAAGTATGCCGATGAGCTCACGCTCAGCCGGGCCATTGAATCCCGGAAGGATACCTGTTCCTGAGGGACAGGGAAAAGTGCGGAGTGCAAAGTTACGAGTGCTGAGGGCGGAGAGTCTTTGCCGTTCAAGGTATTTGTTCTTGACACCATGGTCAATTGTTGGTATTTGGTTGCCGTTTGGAAGTTTTGTCTAAAAAAAACGGGCTGTCGCCATGGGCGGCGTGTTCCTTGTTTTTTTCAGGCGCGTAGCTCAGTTGGTTAGAGCGCTTGCCCGACACGCAAGAGGTCGGCGGTTCGAATCCGCCCGCGCCTACCAGAAGAACATCCACGATATCGTG
>PHAW01000212.1:1029-8605 GCA_002841785.1 Deltaproteobacteria bacterium HGW-Deltaproteobacteria-3
GGGACCACGGTGGCCGAGGCCCTGAAAGAGCTGGTTTCCAACAAGGAGCGCAAGCAGACCATTGCCGCCCGGTTGGATGACAGGCTGGTGGATCTTTCCGCGCCCATTGATGCCGATGCCGCCTTTGCGCCCATAACCGTTGACAGCCCCGAGGCCTTGGAGATTTTGCGCCACAGCGCGGCCCATGTCATGGCCGAAGCTGTCCTGGCCCTGTTCGGCAAGGATGTTCAGGTTGCCATCGGGCCGGCCATCGCCGATGGATTTTACTATGATTTCGACCGGGCGGAGCCGTTCACCCCGGACGATCTTGCCCGCATTGAAGAAAAAATGCAGGAGCTTATCGCTCTCGCCGCTCCTTTTTCTCGGGAGACCATGTCTTCCGCCCAGGCGATTGCGCTGTTTGAAAAGAGCGGTCAGCCTTATAAGGTTGAGCTACTGAATGATCTTGGCGCCGAGACGGTCTCGCTGTACCGGCAGGGGGATTTTGTCGATCTCTGCCGTGGCCCGCATCTGCCGCATGCCGGCTGGCTCAAGGCCGTAAAAGTGATCAAACTGGCCGGCGCTTATTGGCGTGGCGATGAAAAAAACCAGATGCTCCAGCGCATCTACGGCACGGCGTTTTTCGACCCCAAGGATTTGAAGGCCTATCTCCTCCAGATTGAAGAGGCGAAAAAACGCGATCACCGGAAGCTCGGCAAGGAACTGGAGCTGTTTGCCGTCTCCGATCAGGTGGGGCCGGGTCTGATCCTCTGGCAGCCCAAGGGTGCGTTGCTCCGGAAGATCATCGAGGATCACTGGCGCGAAGAACACTACAAAAACGGCTACGAGCTGCTGTTTACGCCGCATATTGCCCGGCGCGACATGTGGAAGACCAGCGGCCATCTCGATTTTTATGGGGAGAACATGTTTTCCGCCATGGAGATCGAAGAGGTGAGTTATCAGCTCAAGCCGATGAATTGTCCGTTTCATATCGCCATCTATAATACGCGCAAGCGCAGCTACCGGGAATTCCCCCTGCGCTGGTGCGAGCTGGGCACCGTGTACCGCTTCGAAAAAACCGGCGCCTTGCACGGGCTGATGCGGGTGCGCGGTTTCACCCAGGATGATGCCCATATTTTTTGCCGCCCCGATCACCTGGAAGAAGAGATTTTCAATATCCTTGACCTGAACCTGCATATCCTCAAGACCTTTGGGTTTGAAAGCTATGAGGTGTATCTCTCCACCAGGCCGGAAAAATCCGTGGGCAGCGACGAGCACTGGGATCAGGCCACCGCCGCCCTGAAGCTGGCCTTGGAGAAAAAGGGTTTGGCGTATGCGATCGATCCCGGGGAAGGGGTGTTTTACGGCCCGAAAATCGACATCAAGATCAAGGATGTTTTGGGGCGGAGCTGGCAATGCTCCACCATCCAGGTTGATTTCAACCTGCCCGAACGCTTTGAGATGAGCTATACCGGGGAAGACGGCAAGGAGCATCAGCCGATCATGATCCACCGGGCGCTCATGGGTTCGCTGGAGCGTTTCATCGGGGTGCTCATCGAGCATTATGCCGGCGCCTTTCCGGTGTGGCTTGCCCCGGCTCAGGCCAGGATCATGAATATCACCGACGCGCAGTCCGCTTACGCGGAAGAGGTGTATGCCGAATTGCGCCGGGCTGGAGTGCGGGTTGAAAAGGATCTCCGCAACGAAAAGCTCAATTACAAGATTCGCGAAGCCCAGATGCAGAAGATTCCCTACATGCTGATCATCGGCGACAAGGAAGTGGAAGCGCGTCAGGTCACGGTGCGGTTGCGCAACGGCGACAATCTGCCGGCCATGTCGATCCCCGAGTTTGCGGCCTTGATTGTCGGGGAAAATGAGGCAGGGCGAACTGGGGCTTGCAATAGCTAGGTGATTCAGAGTATTATGATATATTTCAGCGTGCGGATGCGTTGCATCATGTGCGGTGTTTTCAGAATCATGTGTGCGGAGGTATGAGTATCAAAGGGAAAAAAGTTGGCGACCGACCAGAGCGGGAAGTGCGGGCCAGAATCAACCACGAGATTGATTGCAAGGAAGTCCGCCTCATTGATGAGGAAGGGCAGCAGGTAGGGGTTGTGCCTGTTCGCGAAGCGCTGGCAAAGGCCGAAGCGGCAGGGCTTGATCTTGTGGAGTTGTCGGCGGCGGCCGATCCTCCGGTCTGCCGGATCATGGATTTTGGCAAATTTCGCTACGAGCAGTCCAAGAAACAGCAGGAAGCCAAGAAGAAACAGACGGTTATCGAGGTCAAGGAGATCAAGCTGAGGCCCAAGACCGAGAAGCATGATCTTGAATTCAAGATCAAGAATATCAAGAAGTTTCTGCAGCAGAAGAACAAGGTGAAGATGCATGGAGGTCTTGAACAAGGTGGTTGAGGAATTGAAGGACGACGCGGTTATTCTGCAGTCCCCCAAGATGGAAGGGCGGCAGATGGCCATGTTTGTAGGGCCGAAATAACGTAACCGTCCAGCAGCACCGCTGTTATCAGCCTGCTCATGTGCACCAGCACACGTCGCAGGCTTCTGCCTAGCAGCTACGGTACTGCTGAACGGTTACAATTGGGATGTTTAAGCCTGATTTTAGGTTTTAGCTGAGTCTGGATAGTTACAAAGGGAGAACACCATGCCGAAGATGAAAACAAACAGAGGGGCTGCCAAGCGGTTCAAATGCACTGGCACCGGCAAGATTGTACGCCGCAAGGCTTTTACCAGCCATATCCTCACCAAGAAGAGCACCAAGCGGAAAAGAAATCTGCGCCAGGCCGGGATTGTTGACGACACCAATCTCAAGGGGATCAAGCGTCTGTTGCCCTATATGTAAACCGGCAGGATTGATGGTCCGCCTCAAGACGATTACCAGTGTAAGCCGTTGTTCAAAAATAACCCCTAGCATTGAAAGAGCGTGATCGGCATACGATGCCGTGACGAAATAATCTTAAATGCAATCGTTATTGCATAACGGCACCTAAATACTGCCGGCGTTCAGAAAATGCCGGAGAATGTCAATAAGGAGAAGTACGATGCCTCGCGTAACACGTGGATTTAAAGCGCGCCGGAGAAGAAAAAAGGTTTTGAATTTGGCCAGTGGCTTTATCGGCGGGCGGAACCGTCTGTACCGGACGGCAACGGAAGCCGTAGACCGGGCGCTGGTCTATGCCTACCGCGATCGCCGTCAGAAAAAGCGCGATTTCCGGAAATTGTGGATTGTGCGTATCGGTGCGGCTTGCCATGAAAACGGCACGACCTACAGCCGGATGATGGGCAGCTTGAAGAAAGTGAATGTTGAGTTGGACCGCAAGGTTCTCGCCAATCTGGCAGTTCTTGATCCGGGGGCTTTTTCCCAGGTTGCCAAGCTGGCTGGCGTTAGCAACTGATTGTTGCCGTGCCCTCTGCCATGCCCAGCATGCACGAAGAACTCCTTCGCCTGAAAGCCGCTGCCGGTGAAGAGCTCGCCGCAATCGCCAAGATCGGCGAGCTCGAACCGTTTAGGGTTAAATACCTGGGCCGGAAGGGGGAGTTTACCCTTGTCATGCGCCAATTGGGGCAGGCTCCTCCCGAGGAGCGCCCGAGGCTCGGGCAACTGGCAAACGAGATCAAGCAGGAGCTGGAAACTGCATATGCTTCGCGGGAAGCTCTTCTTGCCGATGCTGGCGTCGCTTCAGCCCAAATCGCCCTTGATCTGACTCTGCCCGGCCGGGCGCTGCCTTTCGGCAAGCTGCATCCGGTGACCCAGGTCATGGACGCGGTGTGCTCCATTTTCGAGGGCTTGGGCTTTGCGGTGGCCGAAGGGCCGGATGTCGAGGTCGATTTTTATAATTTCGAGGCCTTGAACATCCCGCCGCATCACCCAGCCCGGGCCATGCACGACACCTTCTATATCAGCGACAGCCTGCTGCTCAGAACCCATACCTCGCCCATGCAGGCCAGGATCATGGAGAAGGAGCAGCCGCCCCTGCGGATGATCGCGCCGGGCAAGGTCTACCGCTGTGATTCGGACATTACCCATACCCCCATGTTCCATCAGGTGGAAGGGTTTCTTGTTGACCGCCATATCTCTTTCGCCGACCTCAAGGGCGTGCTTTCGGTGTTCATCACCAGGATGTTCGCGGAAAACACCCCCATCCGTTTTCGTCCCAGCTTTTTTCCCTTTACCGAGCCCAGCGCCGAGGTCGATATCGGTTGCGTGATCTGTGGCGGCAAGGGGTGCCGGGTGTGCAAGCACACCGGCTGGCTCGAGATTCTGGGCGCCGGAATGATTGATCCGGAGGTTTTTAAAAAGGTTGGCTACGATCCGGAAGAGTACAGCGGCTTTGCCTTTGGTCTTGGTATCGAACGGATTGCCATGTTGAAATACGGCATCACCGATATCCGGCTGTTCTACGAAAACGACCTGCGGTTTCTTTCCCAGTTTTAGGAGCCGTTACTGAGTAATTTTCTTAAGGTAACCCCCCGGCATTGCCGGGGGACTCATGAAGTTTGACTTATACGGCGGTCGCGCTTCAAGTTGTTACTATGAGCACAGCACTTTTTATCCCCCCTTTACAAAAGGGGGGCGAGGGGGGATTTTAGGACGGGACAGTGCGATCCCGGCTTTTTAAAATCCCCCTCAGTCCCCCTTTGTTAAAGGGGGAGGCGAAGAGTACGGCCGCCTTGGGCGGCTCTCGGTTTTATCGGCGCCTTCGCCGTTAGCACTGCTGAGGCGCTCACCCATTAAGCCTTTTTTCGGGCGACGACCATAAGATACTATCCATGAAGTTTACGCTCAACTGGTTGCGCGAATACATTGACACCGACCTGGAGCCGGCACGGATTGCCGACCACCTCACCATGCTTGGTCTTGAGGTGGATGCCTGCGTGCCGTGTTATCCGGAGCTGGCCGGGGTTGTGGTCGCGAGGATCGAAGCGGTTTTCCCCCATCCCAACGCGGACAAGCTGGTGCTCTGCGACGTGAATGCGGGACAGGGCCTTACCAGGGTGGTGTGTGGCGCGCCCAACGCGCGCGCCGGGCTGGTTACAGCTCTTGCCTTGCCCGGTGCGGTTTTGCCTGGGGGCTTCACCATCAAGCCGGCCAAGATTCGCGGGGAGGAATCCTGTGGCATGCTCTGTTCGGCCAAGGAGCTTGGGATTGCCGCGGATCAGGCCGGGATCATGGAGCTGGCTGCGGATCTTCTGCCGGGGGTGGCGTTGAGTCAGGCCCTGGGTCTGGTTGACACCATGATCGAGGTCGATCTCACCCCGAACAGGCCCGATTGCGCCAGTGTTCTGGGAATTGCCCGGGAGGTGGGCGGGGTGGTCGGCAAGCGGATCAAGCCGCCGATCGAGGCGCTCCCCGCACTGTCCGCCGAGAATCTGCCCTTCAGCGTGGAGGTGGAAGCCGTTGCCGATTGTCCGCGGTATGCCGCCCGGCTCGTCAGGAAGGTACAGATCGGGCCTTCGCCCTGGTGGCTGCAGCAGCGGTTGCTGGCCGTGGGCATGCGTCCGATCAGCAATATCGTCGATATCACCAACTTTGTCATGCTGGAGTATGGCCAGCCCCTGCACGCTTTTGATTTCAACAAGCTTGCCGGGGGCAAGATCGTGGTCCGGCGGGCGAGGGTCGGCGAGAGTCTTGTTACCCTGGACGGAAACGAGCACCAGCTTGAGCCCGGGATGCTGATGATCTGCGATGCCGAGCGGCCGGTGGCCCTGGCCGGGATCATGGGCGGGGCCAATTCCGAGGTTGATGCAGAGACCACGGATATTCTGCTGGAAAGCGCCTGTTTTTCCGCCATTGGCATCCGCCGCACCGCCGGAAAGCTCAATATGAGTACCGAGGCCTCCTACCGTTTCGAGCGGGGCGTTGATCCGCAGGGGGTTCCCTGCGCCATGGAGCGGGCTGTGCAGCTTATCGCCGCCCTGAGCGGGGGGGAAATTGTCGAAGGCGGCTTGGATTGCCGGGACGGGGTCATCGCCCCGGCTCCCATCATCTTGCGCGGAACGCGGACGCGTGCCCTGCTGGGCATGGATCTCACCCTGGACCGGATCGGTGCCGCCCTTGCCGGTATTGAAATCGACGTGGAAAAACTCGATGACGACACCCTGCGGGTGACGCCCCCGAGTTTTCGGGTTGATCTTGAGCGGGAGGTTGACCTCATTGAAGAGGTTGCCAGGATTGTGGGCTACAACCTGTTGCCGACCACCTTGCCCATGGTGCCCATGAATTTTTCCGAGCAGGACCCCCTGCGGGAACTGCGGAAAAAGGTGGTGCAGACCTTGACCGCCCTCGGGTTTTATGAAGCCATCAACTACAGCTTTGTGGCTCCGCAGCATTGTGATCTCCTGGAATTGGCCGCGGACGACGCAAGAAGGCACTCCGTGCATCTGTTGAATCCTCTGGCGGAAGATCAGAGTGTGTTGCGGACCACGCTGTTGCCCGGTCTTCTCGAAAATCTGCGGCGCAATCTAAACCATCAGAGCCACGATGTCCGGCTCTTTGAAATCGGCAAGGTTTTTCACCCCCTCGAAAGCGGTCAGCCCCAGGAGCCTTTCCGTCTGGCCGCAGTTGTTTCCGGTCGGCGCAATCCTGGCGCGCCCGTGCTCCACGCGGGGGAAACCCCTGTGGACATCTTTGATCTCACAGGGGTTATGGCGCAGATCCTCGAAAGCCTGCGCTTGGCTGGAACAATCACCTGCGAGGCCGGTGTCGCCGGCCAGGAGCTTCCCTTTGCCGAACCGGGCAGTGTTCTGGCTGTAAGGGGCGGGGAGCAGATCCTCGGCTGGTGCGGGGCTTTCAGTCAGAAAACGCTGAAGGGTTTTGGCGTCAAGCAACAGGCCTTTTTTGTTGATCTTGATCTTGCCGCGCTCGTCGATTTTTCGCCACTGGCAAAGACCTTTGCGCCGTTGCCCAAATTTCCTTTCGTGAAATGGGACATGGCTCTCATCGTGCCGGAGGGGGTTGCCGCGGGGGAAATGCTGGCCGCCATTCATGGTTGCGGCGAGAAGATCATCGAAAAAGCTGAGATCTTTGATGTGTTTCAGGGTAAAAATATTGAGGCCGGAAAAAAGAGTGTCGCTATTTCCATCACCTATCGCGCACTTGACCGAACCCTTGACGATGAAACAGTTGGCAAGATTCACCAAGAAATTATCGAGATGATGATTTCCCGTTTTAACGGGCAGTTACGTGAGGCATAATAGATGAAACGATCCAACCTTACCAGAAAAGAACTTGCGCAAACCATCAACGAGAAGATGGGGTTTTCACAGCGGAGCGCCGGCGAGATGGTTGATGCTGTTTTTGATGCGCTCAAGAAAACCCTGCTGCAGGGCGAGGCCATCAAGATTGTGCAGTTCGGTACCTTCACCGTGCGGAAGAAATCCTCGCGGGTGGGGCGTAATCCCCGGACCGGTGAAACCATGGAGATCTCCAAGCGGCACATGGTATCCTTCAGGCCCAGCAAGGTGGTTCGGGAGAATCTGAACAAGGAATAAAGGAACAGAGTGACCAAACCATCTTGCGGGACTTTTGATGATGGTCAAAGGGGAGCCCAGGTTCTTCCAGGGATTCCTGACAAGCGTTATTT
>PHAW01000213.1 GCA_002841785.1 Deltaproteobacteria bacterium HGW-Deltaproteobacteria-3
AACCACTAGCAGGTAAGAAATCCGATGCCTAAAAGAACCGACATTAAAAAGATTCTGATTATCGGCTCCGGCCCCATCATCATCAGCCAGGCCTGCGAGTTCGACTATTCCGGCACCCAGGCGGTGAAGGCCCTGAAAGAGGAAGGCTACGAAGTCATCCTCATCAATTCCAATCCCGCCACCATCATGACCGATCCCGAGATCGCGGACCGGACCTACATCGAGCCGATTACTCCGGAGATGGTCGCCAAGATCATCGAGCGGGAACGGCCGGACGCGCTCCTGCCCACCCTGGGAGGGCAGACCGCCCTCAACACCGCGATCAAGGTCGCCGAACTGGGCGTGCTGGACAAATACGGGGTGGAACTGCTCGGAGCCAATATCGCGGTCATCAAAAAAGCCGAAGGACGGGATTCCTTCCGCGACGCCATGCGCAAGATCGGCCTCAAGGTGCCGGAAAGCGCCATCATCCACACCATTGAAGAGGCCAAGGGGGCCAGCGAGCAGATCGGCTTTCCCATCATCGTCCGCCCCAGCTTCACCTTAGGCGGCACCGGCGGCGGCATCGCCTACAATTCCCAGGAACTCGACGAGTTCTGCAGGGCCGGCCTCGACCTGAGCATGAATTCCGAGGTCATGCTGGAGCGGAGCCTGCTCGGCTGGAAGGAGTATGAGCTGGAGGTGATGCGCGACAAGGCCGACAACGTGGTGATCATCTGCTCCATCGAGAACGTCGACGCCATGGGGGTGCACACCGGCGACTCCATCACCGTGGCCCCGGCCCAGACCCTCACCGACCGCGAATACCAGGAAATGCGCAATGCCGCCATCGCCATCATGCGGGAGATCGGGGTGGAAACCGGCGGCTCCAACGTTCAGTTTGCCGTCAATCCCAAGGATGGCGAACTGATGATCATTGAGATGAACCCCCGGGTTTCCCGCAGCTCGGCCCTGGCCTCCAAGGCCACCGGCTTCCCCATTGCCAAGATCGCGGCCAAGCTGGCGGTAGGCTACACCCTGGACGAAATCCCCAACGACATCACCCGGGAAACCATGGCGGCCTTTGAACCCACCATCGATTACTGCGTGGTCAAGATCCCCCGCTTCACCTTTGAGAAATTCCCCGAGGCCGACGACTTTCTCACCACGGCCATGAAGTCGGTGGGCGAGACCATGGCCTTTGGCCGCACCTTCAAAGAGGCCTTTCAGAAAGGGATGCGCTCCCTTGAAATCGGTGTAAGCGGCTTTGGCGCGGACCCCAAATTCAACCTGGAATCCATGGACCAGCAGGATCTTGAAAACGGTCTGCGCAAGCCGAACTCCAAACGGTTTTTCCAGGTATTCGAAGCCTTGCGCCGGGGCATGAGCGTTGAAAAGATCTACGAGATCTCCTTCATCGACCCCTGGTTTCTGCACAATTTCAAACAGATTGTCGAAATGGAAGCCCGCATCCGGGAGATGGGCTTCAACGGGTTGGACCACGATTTTCTCAAAGAGGTCAAGCAGCTCGGCTATTCCGACCGCCAGATCGCCTTTCTTACCGGCACCTCGGAAGAGGATGTCTGGGAGCTCCGGGAAAAACTGGCGGTGCAGCCGGTGTACAAGCTGGTCGACACCTGCGCCGCCGAGTTCGAGGCGTACACCCCCTATTACTACTCCACCTACGAGGTGGAAAACGAAGCCCGCGAAAGCACAGGGCGCAAGGTCATGATCCTGGGCGGCGGCCCCAACCGGATCGGCCAGGGCATCGAGTTCGACTACTGCTGCGTCCATGCCGCCTTTGCCCTCAAGGAAATGGGCATCGAGTCCATCATGGTCAATTCCAACCCGGAAACCGTCTCCACCGATTACGACACCTCGGACAAGCTGTACTTCGAGCCGCTGACCCGGGAAGACGTGCTCCATATCATCAAGACGGAGAAGCCCGACGGGGTCATCGTCCAGTTCGGCGGGCAGACCCCCCTGAATCTGGCCGTACCCCTGGCCAAGGCCGGAGTGCCCATCCTCGGCACCTCTCCGGACTCCATCGACCGGGCGGAAGACCGCAAACGCTTCCAGCAGTTCCTGCACAAGCTAAACCTGTTGCAGCCGGAGAACGGCACGGCCCAGACCGCGGAGGAAGCGCTGGTCATCGCCGCGAGAATCGGCTACCCGGTGGTCGTCCGCCCCTCATACGTTCTGGGCGGCCGCGCCATGCGCATTGTCTATAATGAAAGAGACCTGGCCTCCTACATGAACTCGGCCATTGACGTCTCGCCCGACCGGCCCATCCTGATCGACAAGTTCCTTAAAGACGCGGTGGAGATCGATGTGGACGCCATCTCCGACGGAGAAAACACCATCATCGGCGGGATCATGCAGCACATCGAGGAAGCGGGCATCCATTCCGGCGACTCCGCCTGCGTGCTGCCGCCGCACTCCATCTCCAAGGAGATGATCGAGACCATCAAGAGCGCGACCAGAGCCATGGCCGCCGAACTCAAGGTCAAAGGGCTCATGAACATCCAGTTTGCGGTCAAGGCGAATGTGCTTTACATCCTCGAAGTCAATCCCCGCGCCTCGCGGACCATCCCCTTTGTCAGCAAGGCGACCGGCGTTCCCCTTGCCAAGCTGGCCACCAAGGTCATGATGGGCAAGACCTTGCCGGAATTGGGCCTCACCGAAGAAGTGGTGGTGGCCCACTATGCGGTCAAGGAAGCGGTTTTCCCCTTTGACCGTTTTGACAACGTGGACACCCTGCTTGGTCCGGAGATGAAATCCACCGGCGAGGTCATGGGCATGGATGTCTGCCTCGGCCTTGCCTTTGCCAAGTCGCAACTGGCCGCGGGCCAGAAGATCCCCACCGAAGGCAATGTTCTTTTGAGCATGCGGCATAGCGACAAACCCGCCATCGTGCCCGTTGCCAAGAAAATCATCGCCTTGGGCTTCAATATCCTCGCCACCCGCGGCACCGCCAAGATTTTGGCGGAAAACGGGGTTGCCTGCACCAGCGTCCACAAGATTTCCGAGGGCAGGCCGC
>PHAW01000015.1:0-24103 GCA_002841785.1 Deltaproteobacteria bacterium HGW-Deltaproteobacteria-3
ATGCCTCCTTCGTCTAAGGCATTATACACAACCAAGTGGGAGTGATAAATCTACCCGCCTAAAGGCGGGGGCTTAAACCTTATTTGAGACTAGTTATCCCTTGGAGAAAGCACCATGACACAGCAGTGGAACAAAACGAGCTGGCAGCAATTCAAGGCCCTGCAGCAGCCCAACTGGCCGGACAAGCCAGCCTTTGACGAGACGGTGCGGACCATTTCCCAACTCCCGCCCCTGGTGTTCGCCGGCGAGACCCGCGAACTGAAAAAAGAGCTGGCCATGGCCGCCGAGGGCGAGGCCTTTCTCCTCCAGGGAGGCGATTGCGCCGAAGCCTTTTCCATGTGCACCGCTCCGGCCATCCGGGAGCTGCTCAAGGTCATCCTCCAGATGGCGGTGATCATGAGCTACGCGGGCGGCAAGCCGGTGATCAAGGTCGGCCGTATGGCCGGCCAGTACGCCAAGCCGCGCTCCGCCGACACCGAAATGATAAACGGCATCGAGCTCCCCAGCTACCGGGGCGACATGGTCAACGGCATCGAGCCGACCAGTGAAGCCCGGAGGCCGGACCCGGAACGGATGCTGAAGGGCTATTACCTCTCCTGCTCGACCATGAACATCCTGCGCGCCTTCACCCGCGGCGGCTACGCAGCGCTGGAGCGGGTCCACTCCTGGAACAACGCCTTTGTCAAAAACTCGCCCCAGGGGCAGCAGTATGAAAAACTCGCCCGCCAGATCGACCAGGCCATCAACTTCATGCGCATCGTGGGCATCGACACCGATATCCCCCAGCTCAAACAGGCCAGCTTCTACACCTCGCACGAGGCCCTGCTCCTGGGATACGAGCAGGCCCTGACCCGCCAGGACTCCACAACCGGCGACTGGTACGACTGCTCGGCCCACATGCTCTGGATCGGCGAGCGCACCCGCCAGATCGACGGGGCCCATGTGGAGTTCTTCCGGGGGGTGCATAATCCCATCGGGGTCAAGATCGGCCCCAGCCACGACATCGACGATGTGAAAAAGCTGGTCAGCGTTCTCAACCCGGACAACGAGCCGGGCCGCTTGACCCTCATCACCCGTTTCGGCGCAAAGAAGATCACCGACGGCTTGCCGAATCTGGCAAGGGAGATGAAAAAAGAAGGCTTCAAGCTGGTCTGGAGCTGCGATCCCATGCACGGCAACACCTACACCGCCGAGTGCGGCCACAAGACCCGAAATTTCGACGAGATCATGAGCGAGATCCGCTCGTTCTTCGAGATCCACTGGAGCGAGGGCACGGTGCCCGGCGGCATCCATTTCGAGATGACCGGGGACAACGTCACCGAATGCACCGGCGGCGGGAGAAAGATCCTCGACCACCATCTGGCCCAAAACTACCTGACCAACTGCGACCCGCGCCTCAACGCCGAGCAGAGCCTGGAGCTGGCCTTCCAGATCGCCGAGCTGATGCGGGAGAAGTAACCGTTTCCTTTCCCAAACAAAAAAAGCCCGGCGCATTCACCATGCGCCGGGCTTTTTTGTGCTCAATTTTTTGAAAAAATTTATCGCCTGGGCGGCCCCGACAGGATCATCTCGGCAATGGTCTTCTTGAGCTTGGGCAGTTGTCCCTGCTGCTCCCCAAGCAGCTCTTGCTCAATGGCCACCAACTCGCGGAGCAGGGAGGCCCGCTCCACGGAGGGCACCGCCTGCCGACCTCCCACGATCTCCTGGCAGCGGAAACAACCGGGGAATTTTTTGGTCTGGCCATTGGGAAAGGTGAGGCTGGACGGCACCCCGTGCATCCGGCAGATCATCAGCCGGTGCAGATAGAGACTACAACGCCCTTCTTCGTTGAGCGGACACATGAGCTGGGGCCGTTCCTCCCTGGCCAGCGCCTTCTCGCAGGCGGCGGCATATTCGGCCGCCCGGTTTTCAATACTCTTCCGCCGTTCCGGCGCAAGCTCCATCAGTCCCACCCAAAGATACCCCCACTCCACATAGGTGTGGTGCAGAAAATAGGAATCGCAACAGTTATCCGGGCAGCCGTCGCAGGTGAAATCGAGCCGGCGGGCGACAAGGTCGTAAGCCTTTTCCATGCGGCTGTACAGGTCGGCTATCCGCTCCGCCATGATCGGTGAAAGTTCAAAAAAGGCCATCATCCCATCCCTTGCCGTTGATTCTTCCGCGCACCTTATTTGTCCCACAGCGGCGCTTACGGGCTGCACTCTACCATATTCATGGCAGCCCTCTCAACGGTCGAAACGGATGGACGCCTTTATTTTCGATGGCCGCCCCGTTTTTTCCACTGCGGCCGGAACCAGAGATAAATACCGCTGGCAGTCAGCAAAACCAGGGCAACCGCGGCAAGGTCAACCACCAGAAAAAACCATGACCCGAAAAAGTCGCCGGTGTGGAGATCTGTCACCACCTTTTGTAAATCCACCGTGGCCGGTCCTGCCATGCCCAACGACACCGGGGCCGCCGACACCCTCCCCGCCTCATCAACGCCGAAGACCCCTTCCTTGGCCGCCACCAACAGCCCCTGTCCGTCGGCAAAAATGGCACGCACCTCCAGGCCCGGCTTGGAAAACTGCGCCAGCTTCTTCCAGCCCTGTGACTCCTGGCGGAAGAGCCCCTTGCCGGTCGCGGCCACCAGCCCAGCGGAGGTCGGCAACAACGCTTTCACTTCCTCCTTGGCCAGGATGGAGCCCCAATTCCTGCCGCCATCCTGGCTGGTGTAGAGGCCGCTTTTAGTGCAGGCATAGTGGGTGGTGCCAATTTTATAGAGGCGTTTGGCCGGTTCCGGCAATACCACGCGCCACGCTCCCTGCTCACGCAGCAATACCCCTTGTTTGGCGGCGGCCAGCACCGGGCCATCCGGCTCCCCCAGCAGGTCGAAGACATCGGGTGCCGTGGCCGCAGGCCCGGAAACACGCAGCAGGACCTTATTCAACCCCAGCTCCTTGCGATGGATCAGGAGAATGCCGGTCACGGAAAGAAGCAGGATGACCAGTGCCGCGGCAAGGCCTACATACTTGTGCAGAGAGCGCATCAGCCGCATCATAGCTCATACCTCAAGCCGAGATAGAAGATGCGGCCCACTTCCTCCTCTTCCCGGCGTCCGCCTTGCGCCACCTCCCGCTTTTCATCAAGCAGATTGATGACGCTCGCATGGGCGCTCACCCCCTTGGCAAGGGTCTGGGAAAGCGAGGCGTCCCATTGGACAAAGGCATCCTCCGTCTTAATCGGGGTCACGGACTCGTCCACCTTGTTGTCCATATAACTGACCCCGAGCGAGGCGGCCAAGCCAATGGGCTTGTGGTGATAACGCAGGATCAGGTTGCCGAGCCGTTGCGGCTGGTCCTTGAGCCGACGGGTGACGCCGGTGTTGGGGTCAATCACCTCGGAATCCTGGAAGGTCAGATTGCCGATCACGGTGAAATCCGGCAGTCCGATAAAAGCCAGGTCGTTCCTGGCCTCGAACTCAACCCCCCGCACCTCGGCGCTGCCGCCGTTCACCGGCTTGATCACCTGCAGGCCGGTGGCGCCGTCGATGCCGGTTTGGAGCTTCTCGATAACATCATCGATGTCCTTGTAAAAAGCCCCCACCGACAACAAGCCGCTCTTGCCGAGATACCGCTCGATGGCCGCCTCATAGTTGATGGAACTTGACGCCACCAGATCAGGATTACCCTCTTCCACCTTGTCGGCCTTTATCGATCGGGTGGGCACCTTGTCCTTGAATGGCGGCCGGCCGATGACCCGCGCCACCGAGCCCCGCAGCAGATAATCGCTGCCCAGTTTGTAGCGGGCGTGCAACGAGGGATTCAAATCCACGGAACTATCGTCCGCCCCCAGGCCGCCGGAGGTCAGATAGCGGCCATCGGTCAGCTCCGCCCGCACTCCCGGAGTCAGGGTAAGGTTCGAGGTAAGCCCCGCCTCGTCCATGAAATAGAGGGCGGTAATCCGTTCATCCACCCGGTAGGAATCGTTCGCGGTCGAAGTCACCTTGGTGACGCCGTTCTTTACCTCGTACACCAGTTTATCGACCTCCCGATCCTTGTTGCGGAGCTTGATCCCGGTGGAAAACAGGTGCTCGGTGGCGAAAGGGCCGAGCCAAGGGGTTTTAAAGTCCAATCCCACCACCTGTTCACGATCCTCCTTTTCCTCGTTCTCAAAGATGTGCTTGTCAAAGACCAAGGCCGTGCCGGTGTAGGCAGCGGTGTACTTGTTCTTGTCCTCGTCGTTGCTGCTGGCGCTGCCAAGCAGCTTGAACAACGAGCCCCCGACAAAACGATGCTCCCATTCCAGCGCATAACTCTCCAGAAACTGCTCCTTCCGTTCGCTTTCCCGGTTGAGGCTCTTGGCCGCGCCGGTGGTCAGGTTGGCGATCCGCTTGTCTTTCGTTTTCTTCTCCGTCTGGTCGGTGAAAAATGGCCGCACGGTTATCTTGTCCCGCTCGCCCGGCTGCCAGGCCAGCACCGGATTGACGGCCGTGGTCAGAGTCTTGACCAGCTCAGCCTCCTGCTCCGCCTCGTTCTTGGTGCTGTCGGCCACCGTCTTCGCCTTGCCCCTGTAATCATCGTTCCGCGTGGCGCCAACGGTGTAATTGACCGGTCCGTGTTGATCGCCCAGAGTGAGAGAAAGCTTGTTGCCGTATTTATCCGCCTGATCCTGATAGGAACCACCCACTGCCATTTGCATCACCTGCTTCTTCGGCGGCTCCTTAAGGATGATGTTGACCAGACCGGCAATGCCGTCGGCATCATAGGCAGCCGAGGGATTTTTCATAACCTCGATGCGCTCGATCATCTCCACCGGGATGCGGTCCAGGGTGAACTCCCGTTTTTCACCGCCGCCCGGCGGCCGGTTGCCGTTGATGAGCACGTTCTGGAACTCTTTGTCGAGGCCCGCCTGACGCACATCTTTGTTCGTGGTCGGCGGCCCGGAAAAATAGGTGCGCGGGAGCCGGCGCAGCACATCGGCCGCGGTCTGGCCGCCCAATTCCTCCATCTCCTTGCGGGTGATCACCGTCTTGGCGATGGCGCTTTCCCGGCGCTCCTCCAGCGCCTTGACCTCCTCGTTCTCCTCCACCAGAATCTCGCCGGCCCGCAAAATCTCTTCCGCCCAAACTTTGCCGGGAACTACGGCGATCAGCGCCGCCAGCGGCAGCAGGGCAATAATTTTCTTCATGGGGTATTCCTCGCATTGTAAAATTTTCACAGCAATTTAAAGGTGAGGGGAATATCCACCGTCACCGCATCAAGTCCGAAATCAACCGGCGCGGCAAAGGGGCTTGCGTGCATCACCGCCTTCACCGCAGCATGGTCAAGCTGCTGGGAGCCGGAAGAAGCGCGCACCTCCGCACTCCGCAACACCCCGTCTCGACTGATAGCCGCCGCCACCACCACCGTGCCCTGCATCTTGAGCTGCCGGGCCATGGAGGGATAAAACTTGCGCGCCTCCACCTGGGTCCGGACTTGCGCCAGATATTCCTCGGGCAGCCTGGGGGCTGGCTTGGGGGCGGCTGCCGGAACCGTCTCCAAGCCAGCGGCGGCGCTCGTGGCCTCACCCATCTGCGGCTGACCCGCCAAACTTGGCTGATTTTCCGCTTTAACCGGGACCGGGCTCACCCCGGCTTTGTCGGGCAATGGCTTGGCCGTTGTCGGCTTGGTCTCCTGCTGCCGGAGTTGCCTCGGGGCCGATACGGACTCCACCGTTTTCGAAGCCCGTATCGGGGCCGTGCGAAGCTCGATGGCAATCCGGCTCAATGGCGCCGCCGGGCTCGGCAATCGTACAACGTTGCCCTGCCCCAGCAGCAACAAGGCGTGCACGCTTATCGCCACTCCAAAAGCCGCATGATGAACCGACATGGTCATGGCTTGTTCTCCGTTACCACCGAAAGGGCGGCTGCGCCTGCCTGCTTTGCCAGATCCATGACTTCTACCACCCGGCCAAAAGGCACCCCTTGGTCGGCGTGGAGGCTGACATCCCTGGCTCCTCCGCCTTTGGCAAAACGGGCCTCCATGGCCGCCTTGAGATCGGCCAGCACCATTGCCTCTCCGTCAAAAAACAGAACGCCATCGGCGCGGATGGCAATGGCCACCTCCTTTTCCGGCACCAAACTTGCCGAATCCGCCCGAGGCAGATCAACAGGAAGCATGGGTTTGGCGAAGATGGAGGTGAGCAGGAAGAAGATGAGGAGCAGAAAGACCACATCAATCATGGGGGTCAAATCCAACGCCTTCCGCTCCGGCACATGCTCGCCGAACTCGATCATGACGGCCCTCCCAGGTGTTTTACCGCCTCGGTCGCGTAATGCTTCATCAGATACGCGAAGGAGCGCACCCGATCCTCAAAGAAGTGATGGAGCACCATGGCCGGAATGGCGACGAACAAACCCGCCACCGTGGTGATGAGAGCCTCCCAGATGCCGCCGGCGAGCATGCCGGGATCCACGACGCCCCGCGAAGCGGCAACCTGCCGGAAAGCCTCCACCATGCCGAGTACCGTACCCAACAGGCCCATCAGGGGCGAAAGTCGGCCGATGAGTTCGATGATGTGCAGCCGCTGGTTGAGTCGCTCCAGCTCCGCGGCTCCTTTCAGGGAGATCGCCTCTTCGAGCATCTCCCTGGCCGCGCCCGCATGCCGCAGGCCCTCGGCCAGGACGGCTGCCACCGGCCCCGGCGTTTGCCGGGCCAGTTCAAGCGCCTCGGTGTTCCGGCCTTGCTCAATGAGCGCGTGAATCTGTTCCGGCACCCCGGCCTGCCGACCCGCCCGGTAGTAATGCCAGCTCCGCTCGAGGCTGTAGGCCACGGTCACCACCGAACAGAGCAGCAGGGGGTACATGAGCGGCCCACCCTTGATGAATAAATCCCACATATCGATACCTCCGCGAATTGTATTCGTGCTGCCTTGAGAATTGAGAAACATCCAGAGTTAGCCAAGACTAACATCGTTCTCGTAAAAAAACCGGCTGAGCCGGCGGCGAAAACAGATATTTCAATACCAAAAATAAATATGTTGGTCAACATCTTTTTTGTATAGACAAAACAGTTAAGCGTTGCCTAACTATCACCACGTTTTTCTTCCCTCTCAAAACCTAAAAAGCTAAAACCGCTTCATTTAATATCCGTCATGGGTAACGCGCCCTTGACGACCGTCCTTACCGCTGGTATGAGGGAAGAAATCCCGCTCGGCAATGCGCCGGCCCAGAAAACGGAAATGACACCATGCCCTCGCTCCTTCCCTGCTTCAAGGCCTACGACATCCGGGGCCGCGTGCCCGATGAGCTCAATGCACCTCTGGCCTTTAACATCGGCCAGGCGTACAGCGCCCAATTCGCCCCGAAAAAAGTGGCCATCGGCCACGACATCCGGATCTCCAGCCCCGCGCTGGCCAAGGCCCTGACCGACGGCTTTCTCGCGGCCGGGGTGGATGTGGTGGACTTAGGGATGGTCGGCACCGAGGAGATCTACTTTGCCGCCTTCCATCTCGAGGTGGACGGCGGGGTCATTGTCACCGCCAGTCATAACCCGGCGGATTACAACGGCATGAAGCTGGTGCGCCAGGGGGCCCGGCCGATCTCCGGCGACACCGGGTTGCGGGAGATCGAGCGGCTGGCCGCAGAAGGGTATCGGCTGACTGCCGACGCGCCCGGCGTTGTAACCCGCCTGGACAACAAGCCCGCCTATATCGAGCACCTGCTGGGCTATGTTGACATCAACACCCTGAAACCCCTCAAAGTCGTGGTCAATGCAGGCAACGGTTGCGCCGGCCCGGTGATCGACCGGCTGGCCGCGAAACTGCCCTGTGAGTTCATCCGGGTGCAGTGGCAGCCGGACGGCTCCTTCCCCAACGGGGTGCCCAATCCGCTCCTCCCGGAAAACCGGGAGATCACCGCCCGGGCGGTGCGCGAGCACGGGGCTGATTTCGGCCTTGCCTGGGACGGCGACTTTGACCGCTGCTTTTTCTTTGACGAACAGGGGGGCTTCATCGAGGGCTACTATCTGGTGGGTCTGCTGGCCCAGGCCATGCTGGCCAAGCATCCCGGGGCGAAGATTATCCACGATCCGCGGTTGGTGTGGAACACCCGGGAGCTGGTGGTGCAGTCCGGCGGTTTGCCGGTGATGAGCAAGACCGGCCACGCCTTTATCAAGGAAAGGATGCGAAGCGAGGATGCGGTGTACGGCGGCGAGATGAGCGCCCACCATTACTTCCGCGATTTTGCCTATTGCGACTCAGGCATGATTCCCTGGCTGCTGGTGGCCCAGATCTTGAGCACCTCCGGCCAGCCGCTCTCCCATCTGGTGCGGGAACGCCAGGCTGCCTTTCCGGTGAGCGGGGAGATCAACAACCGGGTGGCGGACCCTGCGGCGGTGATTGCCCGGGTGGAGGATTTTTATGCCGATACGCCGGGAGAGAAGGATTACACCGATGGTTTGAGCTTTTCCGCGGAGAACTTCCGCTTCAACATCCGCAGCTCAAACACCGAGCCGGTGCTGCGCCTCAACGTGGAAAGCAAGGGCGACTCAGCCCTGCTGGCCGCCAAAACCGCGGAACTGCTCTCCCTGATCCGAGGCTGATTCTGCGCCCACACCGAACACAGTCTGCCGTTGCTTCTCCTTTGCTTGACGAATATTTTTTTGCTGCTAACATGGAGTGTTCTGCAACAAGAATGAATACTTCCGCCTGGAGAGAGGATGCATACCACCCTAAGCGCCGGTTTTCTGGTCATTTGTTCTAATGAACACACGCCGGGGATCCGTTAATGGATATCCGCGCCAAAGCCATCCTCTCGGTGATGCTCACCATCGCCATCCTGACCTCGATCTTCGTTTTCATGTTCATTCAGCAGCAGAATGAACACCTTGCAGGCGCGATCCAGACCAAGCAGGAGAACGCCGCTTTTCTGGCGGAAAACATGCAGGAACAGGTTTTTGCCGCATACAAGTCGCGGATCGTCAGCCTTGCCACCGCCAAGGAAGAGGTAATTACTGCCTTTGCCAGGCGTGACCGGGAGGCCCTCTATCAGGCAACCCTGCCATTTTACAAAACGATTCGGGCTGAAAACCCCTACTTCATCCTCATGCACTTCCATCTGCCGGACAACTCCCCCTTTTTGCGCATGCATCTTCCGAAACTCCATGGCGATGAGCTGGCCGAGATCCGTCCCATTGTCCGCGAGGTGAACACCGTCCGCAAGCAACGGGCCGGCTATGAAATCGGAAAAATAGGGCTTTTTTATCGGATTGTCCAACCGGTTTTCAAGGAGGATCAGTACCTCGGCGCCCTGGAGTTCGGCATCAGCCATGAGCAGCTTGTCAATCTGCTCCAGCAGCGCATCAGCCCGGAAATCGCCGTTGCCGTCAAATCGGCGAACTGGCAGAAGGCGACCCTGGTAGCGGACAAAAAAATCGAGCAAGGAGAATATACCTTCCTGCCCAAACAAAACGGTATTTTCAGAAAACTTGACGACAAAATCCTGCTGGATCAGGACAATAACCGCCGCTACACCGTCGACGGCAAGACATATATCCTCTTCTCCAATATCGAGCTGAAAAATTTCCAGAAAGAACCCATTGCCAAGATTCTGGTCGCCCTGGATATCAGCGAGGAGCTGATCAATGCCAAAAATTTCATCATCAAGGTTCTCCTGCTCGCCGCGCTGCTCCTGCTCGTTTCCTGCCTGGTCCTCTATTTCAGCTTTGGCCAGTTGCTCACCCGGATCTTCAACCTCAACACCTCCCTGAGCAGGAGCAACGAGGAGCTCACCACAGCCAAGGCCTATGTGGATAATATCCTTGCCTCCATGAGTGACGGCCTGCTGGTTACCACCGCCGAGGGAACGATCAACAAGACAAACCAGGCGCTCTGCCGGCTGCTTGGCTACTCGGAGGCAGAGCTTCTTGAGAAACAGGTCTTTTCCTTCTTTGAAAATCCTGCGGAGGCTGAAGCGAGCTTCACTCCCTGGAAAAACAAAAATCGAGACATCAGCAAGGCGGAGCACCAGCTCCTGACCAAGGAAGGAGCACGCGTGCCGATTCTTTTTTCGGCAACCGCCCTTGCCGACGAAACCGGCGGGCTCATCGGCATTGTCTGCATTTTCACCGATATCACCGAGCGCAAAAAATCGGAAACCGCCCTGCGCGAGGCGCATGACCTGCTGGAACAGCGGGTCATTGAGCGCACCCGGGAGCTGGCCGAGGCAAACACCGCCCTGACCAGGGAGATGGCGGAACGCAAGCGCGCGGAGGCCGAGCTGCGGCAGGCCCAGAAGATGCGGGCCATCGGCACCCTGGCCGGAGGGATTGCCCACGACTTCAACAACATCCTCACCGCCATCATCGGCTACACCCAACTGGCCATGCACCGGGCAACCTCGGATGCCACTTCCCGCTCCTATCTCGGCGAGGTGTTTATCGCCAGCCAGCGGGCCCAGAAACTGGTCCAGCAGATCCTCACCTTCAGCAGGCAGAGCGAGCAGGAGAAAAGACCGGTCGAGATCCATCCGATCGTCAAGGAAGCCTTAAAGCTGCTGCGCGCCTCCCTTCCGGCCAATATTGAAATCGTGCAGGATATCCCGGCACGCTGCGGATCCGTCATGGCCGATCCCACCCAGATCCATCAGGTGGTCATGAACCTCTGCACCAACGCCTACCACGCGATGCAGGAAAAAGGCGGCACCCTCACGGTTTCGCTTTTTGAAACAGCGGCGGAAAATATCTCCCCGCCGCTGCCCGCCGGCGACTATATGCAGCTTGTGGTGAGCGACACCGGCTGCGGCATGGACACCGCGACCCTGGAGCGGATCTTTGAACCGTATTTTACCACCAAGGAGACGGGCAAAGGCACCGGCCTCGGCCTGGCCGTGACCCACGGCATCGTCGAAGGGCTCGGCGGCCAGATCAGGGTGGTCAGCACCACGGGCCTCGGCACCACCTTCAGCGTCTGCCTGCCCCTGCACAAACAACCTCAGGCCGAGCCCGAGGAACCGTCGGAAAAAAAGGAGATCCGGGGCGGTAGCGAGCGGATCCTGGTGGTGGATGACGAACAGGAACTCGTCCGCCTCCTCGAAGTGGTTCTTCGCCGATACGGCTACAGGGTTACCAGCTTCTCGGACAGCACCGCCGCTTCTGCGTGGTTCGACGCCAATCCGGGGGAGGTGGATCTGGTGATCACCGACATGGCCATGCCCAAGCTGACCGGCCAGGATCTCGCCCGCGCGATTCTGGCGAAACGGCCGGACCTGCCCATCATTCTCGGTACCGGATACAGCGAGGTGATCAATGCGGAGCGCGCGAAACAACTCGGCATCCGCGCCTTCTTTCTCAAGCCCTTACAGGAAGAGGAGTTGGCCGGCCTGGTCCGGGAGGTTCTGGATGCAGGGCCCGGCCGGGACAAGTAGATCCGTTGCGTCTTTTTCAGGCAGGATGGAAACAGCGGACTGAAGATGCGCGGCGATCAGGTGTTTCAATTGGCGGTCACCGTCGCCAGCAAGCCGTGCAGGCTCGCGCAGAGAACAAGGGCGAGGCCCGTTTTGCGATGGGTGCCGGTTTTCACCTGGATCCACCGGAGGCCGGAAGAAAGCTGAAACAGGATCAGCATAAAATTGATGATCCCGAGGAGCTGCACCAGGGAGATTCCGCCGATCCGCATACCGTCAATCGCAGGCCAACGGTCGCCGTTGCCGTGTTGGCGCTGCCATGGACATTACAGATCGCGGAAGATTCGAGGGTAATTGGCCCGGTCAGCACATATTCAAAGGAGCGGCTGAACTCGGCCGATTCCGGAAGGTTCATGGCGCTGAACTCCCAACTGGCGGCCTCCTGGCCGTTGATGGTGAGATTCAGCCGTTTGGTGTAGTGCAGAAAATTATTGGCGCTGTGTCTGGCAAAAAGGGTGATGGTGATCTTTTCCCCTTGCCCCGCATTCGCCGGGACTTCCAGACGGACAGCCGACTTGTCCGCCAAGGCGGACCCTGCATCAAGAAAGAGCAACACGCCTGCCGCTGCCAGCATTATTTTTTTCATGGTGCCTCCCCCTGTGCGTTTCGTTGAGACAAACCCTTTGTTTGATTATACTTCACATGGCGTCGACAATGGCATTAAAAGTTGTGCTGGGACGCATGGCCTGGCTGGTCTTTGCCGCATCGGGCCGGTAATAGCCGCCGATATCCACCGGGTGCCCCTGGGCGGAATTCAGCTCACCGACAATCTTCCCCTCGTTGCCGGAAAGCGCCTGCGCCACTCCGGCAAACCGTCCCTGCACCTCTGGATCCTTGCTCTGTCCGGCCAGGGCCTGGGCCCAATAGAGGGCCAGGTAAAAATGGCTGCCCCGGGTATCCAGCTCCCCCACCTTGCGGGAGGGGGACTTCTCGTTTTCCAGAAACATGCCGATGGCTGCATCCAGCGTCTCCGCAAGCAGTTGCGCCTTTTCGTTCTTGAAGGTGGCGTAAATATGCTCGAAGGAGGGCACCAGGGCGCAGAACTCACCCAGTGAATCCCAGCGCAGATGCCCTTCGCGCAAAAACTGCTCCACATGCTTGGGCGCCGAGCCGCCGGCGCCGGTTTCGAACATCCCTCCCCCGTTCATCAGGGGGACGATGGAGAGCATCTTGGCGCTGGTGCCCAGCTCCAGGATGGGGAAGAGATCGGTGAGATAGTCGCGCAGCACGTTGCCGGTGACGGAGATAGTATCCTCGCCCTTGCGGATGCGCGCCAGGGAGAAACGCATGGCCTCCACCGGCTGCATGATGCGGATATCCAGGCCGCTGGTATCGTGGTTCGGAAGATATTGCTTTACCTTGGCGATCAGTTGCGCATCGTGGGGCCGGTTTGCATCGAGCCAGAAAATGGCCGGCACACCCGTGGCCCTGGCGCGGGTCACCGCCAGCTTGACCCAATCCTGGATGGGCGCATCCTTGGTCTGGCACCCCCGGAAGATATCGCCCTCTTCCACCTCTTGCGCGAGCAGGGTCTCGCCGCTGGCGGCGTCCACCACCCGGATCGTCCCCTTGCCCGGAGCGATGAAGGTCTTGTCGTGGGAGCCGTATTCCTCGGCCTTTTGCGCCATCAGCCCGACATTGGCCACCGAGCCCATGGTGGCGGGATCAAAGGCGCCGTTGCGTGTGCAGTCGGCCACCACTTCCTGGTAGATCGTGGCATAGCAGCGGTCCGGCACCATGGCGATGGTGTCGTGCAGCGCATCGTCCGCCCCCCACATCCTGCCGCCGTCGCGGATCACCACCGGCATGGAGGCGTCGACGATCACGTTGTTGGGCACATGGAGGTTGGTGATCCCCTTGGAGGAATCCACCATGGCCAGTTCGCAGTTTTTCGCATAGGTCGCCTGGATGTCCGCCTCAATCACCTGCCGCTCCGCTTCCGGCAGGGACTGGATCTTGGCGTAGAGGTCGCCCAGGCCGTTGTTGACGTTGACCCCCAGCTCCTTGATGGTCGCGGCGTGTTTCTCGAAAACATCCTGATAAAAGACCGAGACGCAGTGGCCGAACATCACCGGGTCGGAGACCTTCATCATGGTCGCCTTGAGATGCAGCGAAAGCAGCACCCCGTCCTGTTTCGCCGCCGCGATCTGCCCGGCGTAGAAGGCGCGCAAGGATCGGACATTCATGGCCGAGGCGTCGAAGATCTCGCCGGCAAGCAGCGGGGTCTTGGGCTTAAGCACCGTGGCGACGCCATCCTCGCCGACAAACTCGATCCGCACCTCGCATGGTTCCGCCACGGTCACCGACCGTTCGCTGCCGTAGAAATCGCCTGCCGTCATATGAGCTACCCTGGTCTTGGATGCGGCTGGCCACGGTTTCATCATCCGGTGCGGATTTTTCTGGCCGAACCGCTTTACCGAGGCCGCCGCCCGCCGGTCGGAGTTTCCTTCGCGCAGCACCGGATTGACCGCGCTGCCCAAAACCTTGGCGAATCGCGCCTGCAGCTCTTTCTCCGCCTCGGTTTTCGGCGTCTCCGGATAGTCGGGGATGGCATACCCTTTTTCCTGCAGCTCCTTGATCGCTCCCTTTAATTGGGGAATGGAGGCGCTGATGTTGGGCTGCTTGATGATATTGGCCTGGGGCTGCTTGACGAGCGTGCCCAATTCCCCAAGATAATCAGGGATTCTCTGGCTCTCGGCGAGATTCTCCGGAAAATTGGCGATGATTCTTCCGGCCAGGGAGATATCCATGGTTGTAACGGCAATGCCCGAGCCCTTGGTATAGGCCTGGAGGATCGGGAGCAGGGAATAGGTTGCCAGGGCGGGCGCTCAATCGAGGCGATGGATCCGTTTCGCAATCCGTAACCGAAGCCCACAGAATTAGCACATACCGTCCGGGATTGCAAATAGCATGTGTGGCCGCGCAGCCTACCGCGCCCCGCCGCCCGCGCCGTTTCGCGGTTCGCTCTTTTTCTTCTTCCCTGTTGCTTTTTGCCGCCCAGACACCGTAGAATGCTGGAAAAGCCCACTTACTCCCGGAGCACGCTTACGGCATGACCGAATTCACCTGGAAGGACGAATACAGCCTCGGCAACGCGCAGATCGACGCCGAACACCAACGGCTGCTCGAGCTGGCCAACGCTGTCGCCACCCTTGCCGGCAGCGGGGAAAAAATGGCGCGGATCAAGGAGAACATCGTCGCCCTCTACGATTATGTCACAACCCATTTCCAGCACGAGGAAGAGTACATGCTTCAGCTCGGCTACCCGCAGTATGAAGAACACAAAAAACTGCACGAAGGGATCATCGCCGAGATGAACACCATCATGAAACACAGCGGCAACCTGGATGCGCTGGTATACAAATTCAAGCGGCTCATGCACGTCTGGGTGCTGGAGCATATCCTGGCCGAGGATTCGCGAATAACCCAAGGCAAAAAGAAAGAGGTTCCGGATGAACCAGCAAGCGAGGCCGGTTGAAACCATTCCCGCCATCCCCAAAACAGTGCCGCCCTTGGTCATCTACCTCTTTTTGGTGATCGGCTTGCTCTCCGCCGTGGCTTTTCGGCTGCTGACCATCATCAACTCCTTTGCCCCCACCCTGATGCGGCCGGTCTGGTATTTCGGGGTCATCGGCTACATCTTCTTTTTCGCCTACCGCTACCATATCTCCGAGAAACGGAAAACCGCCATCCGCGCCAACCTGCTGCTGGAAAAGATCCAGGGCCGGGGAGAAATCACCAGCGAAGACCGGGCGCTCATCGCCTATGTGCTCTCCTCCATCATCAAGTCCAAGGAGAACCTCAACTACCTGTTCATCTTTGTTCTCTCCATTGCCGCGGTCGGCGTGGACATCCTGCTCGCCCTCCAGGGTTATTGACGGGATACGGGATACTCTGTATTCTGCGTCCAGAGAGGCCACCCCCCTTGTCTTTTGTGATTTTTCCATTATAAAACCGTTACTGCCTGCAGATAAACCCTCCGCATCCTGGATACCGAAACGCCATGAAAACGATTCTGGTGGTGGACAACCACCCTGTTGTCCTGAAACTATTGGTGGAATTCCTGAAAAAACAGGGCCACGAGGTGATCACCGCGGAAGACGGGCTTGCGGCCCTGGAGATTCTCAAGAAGGTACGGCCGGACATCGTTTTTACCGATCTGATCATGCCCAACATCAGCGGGGAAAAGCTCTGTCAGGTGATCCGCAACCGTCCTGAGCTGAAAAATCTCCACATCATCGTTTACTCGGCCACAGTACTGGAGGATGAAACCAACATCCTCAACCTCGGCGCCGATGCCTGCATCGCCAAAGGTCCGTTCAAGAATACCGAAACGCATATCGCCAAGGTCATCGAGCATATCGACCGCAACACCCTCCATGAATTGAAGGGCAAGATCCTCGGCGGCGAAGACCTGTACAAGCGGCATATCACCTCGGAGCTGCTCTTTTCCAAGCGGCATTACGAGAGTATCTTCAACTCCATGCCCGAAGGGGTGATGGAGTTCACCCTGGACGGCAAGATCTTCCGTGCCAACACCGCGGCCCTTGCCCTGTGCGGCCTGCGGGAGGAGGATTTACTGGCCTCCAGCTTTCCCGAGCTTTTCACCGGCGACCACCGGGAACGGCTGCACGATCTGCTGCACACCCTTGGCCACGCTCCGGTGGTCATCGGCGAGACCGAGCCCATCCTGCTCAACGGCAAGATGGTCACCATTGATTTTCTTCCCAGCCGGGATGAATCGCATGCCTTCATCATCGCCATCCTGCGGGATCTCACCGAAAAAATCGCAACAACCCGTGAGCTTGAGATGATGCGCCGCCAACAGGAACGCATTCTCAACGCCGTTGGCGAAGGGATCTTCGGCCTTGACACGAAAAAGCGCATCACCTTTGCCAACCCGGCGGCCCTGGCTCTGCTGGATTACGAACCCCATGAGTTGGTGGGCGCCCGCTTGCGGGAGATCGTCCACGCCTGCACACCGGAGAATAACTGCCCGATCTGCTCGGTCTGCCAAGACGGCTTTATGCGCAAGGGGACCGAAACCTTCTGGCGGAAAAACGGCACGAGTTTTCCGGTTCGCTACACCAGCAACCCGATTGTGGAAGACTATAAAATTCTGGGTGCGGTGGTCGCCTTTGCCGATATCACCGAACGCCAGAAAATGGAGGAAAAACTGCGGGAGTCGGCCATGACCGATGAACTCACCTTCCTTTTCAACCGCCGCGGCTTCATGACCCTGGCGGACAAGCTGATCAAGATCAGCGTGCGGGACAAAACCGACCTGCTGCTCATCTTCGTCGATTTCGACAACCTGAAATGGATCAACGACTCCCTGGGGCACTCCGTGGGCGATCAGGCTCTCATTGAAGCAGCCACCCTGCTCCGGGATACCTTCCGGCTGGCAGATGTTGTCGCCCGCCTGGGCGGGGACGAATTTGTCATCCTCTGCACCGACAATTCGGCGCTGGGCAACGAGGAAACCATTCTCAACCGGTTGCGTGAAAACATCGACAAAACCAACAGGCTGACAACCCGGCAATACCGGCTGTCCCTCAGTGTCGGGGTGGGCCGCTACGAGCATCAGGCCCCTTGCTCCATTGACGAGCTGCTCCGCCGGGCAGACCAGGCCATGTATCACAACAAGGAAGACAAGAAGGCCCGCCGCCAGGATGGCTATAAACAGTAATGCCGCGAGGCTGATACTGCTTTGTCCCGATCTTTTGCCCGAAAAAAATATCCTTTTTCCTGTGGATTTTTTCGCAGGAGCCATTATAGTAACAATTATCATTAACCATCAATGAGGTGACTCATGGAAATCAGCATTGATAGAAATGTCGTGGAATTCAAGCCGGGCAACGCCCAGGAAACAGCAGCCATGGAGCTGCTGTGGCGGGTCATTGTGGACTGCATGCGGGAGAACAAAAAACTGGTGCCCATGGGCGAGTACATCCCAACCAAGGAAAACCTGGCCCGCTTTGTCATCGAGGGGATTCCCGGCGGCACCACCCAGTGGTCGGACCTCAAGGCCCCGGCGGACAACACCTATTACTGTTCCGTCTGCAACAAGTACATGAATGTGAAAAAGGACAGCGAGATCCCGAAATGCTGCGGCAGGGACATGGAGACCATGGACTGACCCGCCCAACCATCCAGCCTCAAAAGGAGAGCCATCATGGACAAGTATGAATGCCCCTGCGGTTATGTGTACGACCCGGCGGAAGGTGATTACGAACACGGCATCGAGCCCGGCACCGCTTTTGCCGACCTGCCCGACGACTGGGTCTGTCCCAAGTGCGGCGCGGAAAAGGAAAATTTTTATAAGGTGTAACCGCCTGAAGGCAACACCACCCACCCCCTGGAAACCCTCTCACCTCGCCGGTTTCCAGGGGGTCTTTTTTTTGCCCACCCCCCGTTCCTCCCAACACTTGGCCACAGCCGACCACTTTTTCCGATTTCCGCAAACACCAAAACGCTGTACTATGCAGGGCACTATGAACATCAACAACGAAGATCAGGCCCGGGAGGCCATCGCCCTCTGGCAGTCAGACCCACCCAGGGCGCAGCTCAAAAACCTGCGGCTGGCCCTGGAATCCCTGGAACTCAGCCAGATGTACTATGAGCAGAAGGGCAACGAGCAAGGCGCGGCACGGGCTGCCGTCTGCCAGACCATTATTGCCTGCCGCATCGCCGAAATCGAAGCCGAATAGGTCAGGACCGCATTATGCACACCATGTTCGCCACCCTCGGCATGATCCTCGCCGTTGCCGGGCTTGTCGTCTCCGTGGCCTTCTGGATCCCGGGTCTCTGCAACCGGACCAGGCTTAAAGAGATCCTCGGCTCCAGATATCCGCTGGTCTATGTGGTCTATGTCGCCAACGGCCCCATGCTCCTGCTGCTTGGCGTCATCCTGCTGATCTTCTTCCGCTGAACACTCCACAAAGAGGAAACCATAATGAGCACTGACACACCATACGGATGGAACCCCGCCTTGGGCATGACCCTGCTGGCCAAACTCAAAAGCGACCTCAAGGCCGCCATGCTGAGCAAAAACGAGGCTGTCAAGGGCGCGCTACGCATCATCATCAGCGAATTCCCCACCAAGATCACCACCCCCATCACCCTGGAAAGCGGCAAAAAGAGCACCCGGGCCAAGCGGGACGACGAAATCACCGACGACGACATCATCAGCCTGATCATGGGGTTGTGCAAGTCGGAACGGCAGACCCTGGAGTACAAAAAAGAGGCCAGCTCCGAGTATCTGGAGATACTGGAATCATACCTGCCCAAGATGGCCACGGAAGAGGAGATCACCGCCTGGGCCAAGGAAAACGTCGACCTTTCCAAGTTCAAGAACGCCATGCAGGCCATGGGCCCGATCATGAAGCATTTCGGCAAGAGCGCGGACGGCAATGTAGTGAAGAAGGTGCTGGCGGATTTGGCGAGATAGGTATTTTTCTAGTATTGACGTGGTGTGGTGTCCGGTGCATGCTGGAAAAAGCAGCCGGGAGGCATGAAGCGCCAATAAGAAAGCCCGACCGAAGTCGGGCTTGGGTTCGAGGACAACCCTTGCGGGTGCCCTTATTGTAGTAACGGCTCTCACCCCGGGACACTACAATCGTTGTAACGATACCCCATCATGAAAAGAAATTGCAACTCTCTTTTCTAAAATGTTCCATGAGCGTGAGGGCCAACCATGCCGAAACCAGATCGCTACACCCTTGGCCTGGACATCGGCATGGCGTCGGTGGGCGCCGCCTTGCTAGCCTGTGACCACATCATTGCCCTCTTTGTTCGCACCTTTGACAAAGCCGAAACCGCCAAAGAGGGCGAGTCGCTCAACAAAATTCGCCGCGATGCCCGCCTAACCCGCCGTCGCATCCGCCGGCGCGCCCACCGTTTGTTGCGATTGCGTCGTCTGTTCAAACGCATTAGCTTGCTCCCCACCAACCCAAACAACAACACCCTTTCCGCAGACAATCTTTCCCCTTGGCAATTACGCGCTGAAGGACTGGATCGTCGTCTTGATCCCCAAGAATGGGCCGCTGTGCTGTATCACCTTGTCAAACATCGCGGCTTCCTGTCTAACCGCAAAAGCGAGGCAAAGACCGACGCCAAGACAGGAGAAATGTTGGGCGGCGTCAGTACCAACCAGCAACGGCTCTCTGAGGGCGGCTACCGCACCATCGGTGAAATGGCCTGGAAGGATGACCGTTTTAGCGCCGCCAAACGCAATAAGGGCGGAGATTACAGCCACACCTTCGCCCGCGCCGACCTGGTTAATGAACTTCGCTCGCTTTTCTCTTGTCAGCGGAAGTTCGAAAATCCTCATACGAACCCGGAATTTGAGACAGCCACCCACGAACTGCTCATGGCCCGTCGCCCCACGCTGTCAGGCGACAACCTGCTCAAAATGGTCGGCAAATGCACCTTTGAACCCACCGAATACCGCGCCCCAAAGGCCAGCCATACCGCCGAGCGTTTTGTCTGGCTGACCAAACTCAACAACCTGCGCATCAGCGGCATCGGCGTCACCCGCCCGTTGACCGATGGCGAACGGCAAACTCTTATCCACCTGCCTTTCAGCCAAGCCAAACTCACCTATAAACAGGTTCGCACCAAATTGGCTTTGGGAGAAGCCGACCGTTTTGTCGGACTGGACTACCGCAACAGCAAAGACCCAGAACTTGCCGCCCTTTTCGAGGCCAAGGCGTTTCATCTCTTGCGCAAAGTGTATGAGTCTGCTGGCTTGCATCAAGCTTGGCAGCGCGACGGCCATGATCGCCAACGGCTTGATCTGCTTGCCCACGCGTTGACCGTCTTCAAAGACGACAATGAGGCTCGCCAATGGCTGACTGTACAGGGCGTGGAGGCCGAGATCATTGAGGCCGTGCTGGAAGAATCATTCGACAAGTTCATCCGCCTGTCGCTCAAGGCGCTACACAAGATTTTGCCGCACATGGAAGCGGGGTTGCGCTACGACGAGGCCGTCCAGGCCGCCGGTTACTCCCACCACAGCCAGATCCACACCGACAGCAAAACCCGCTACATCCCAAAGATCAGTAAGGAGGATATAGCCAACCCGGTGGTATCCCGAGCGCTCAACCAAGCACGCAGGCTGGTTAACGCCATTGTTCGGGAATACGGTTCGCCCATGGCGGTACATATCGAACTGGCCCGCGACCTCAACAAGCCTTATGACGAGCGTCGCCGCATTGAAAAAGACCAGAAGACCTACAAAGAAACGAAGGACAAGGACATCGTCGATTTTGAAAAAAGATTTGAATTCACCCCGAAGGGGCTGGAGTTGGTTAAATGGCGGTTGTACCGGGAACAGGACGCCCAATGCGCCTACAGCCAGACCGGTTTTGACCTGAACCGCCTCTTTGAGCCGGGCTACGCCGAAATAGACCACGCCCTGCCCCAATCACGCAGCTTTGATAACGGGATGAACAACAAGGTGCTGGTCCATTCTAAACATAACCGCGACAAGGGAAACCGCACCCCTTACGAATATCTGGGCGGAGACCACAACAGCCCGGAATGGCAACATTTTGTTGCTTGGGTGGAGGGCAATAAGAAATATCGCTTGACCAAACGCCAACGCTTGCTGCGCAAGGACTTCGGCAAGGAAGAAGCTAATAAATTCAGGGAGCGCAACCTCACCGACACCCGCTACGCCAGTAAAAAATTCAAGCAACTGGTGGAGACCCACCTGCAACTGGCTGAGGAATCGGACAGCAAGCGTTGCGTGGTGCTGTCCGGACAGCTCACCGCCTATTTACGCGCCCGTTGGGTTTTGAACAAGGTTCGCGAAGATGGCGATCTGCACCATGCGCTTGATGCCGCCGTGGTGGCGGCTTGCAGCCACAGCATGGTCAAGCGGTTGTCGGACTATTCTCGCCGCAAAGAACTGGAGCAGAGCAGGGGCCATTTCGTGGACTATGAAACCGGCGAGGTGCTGGACCTTGCCGCTCTGCGACGCGTTGAAGCACACTTCCCCCAACCCTGGCCAGGGTTCAGAAAAGAACTGGAGGCACGCCTCTCCCCTGACCCGGCTGCCACATTGCATACACTGGCAGGCGTTGCGCCGGTGCGCGTTTCCCGCGCCCCCACCCGCCGGGGCCTGGGGGCCGCGCATCAGGAAACCATCCGCTCGGCAAAGTGCCTGGAAGATGGGACAAGCAGCGTCAAGACCTCGCTGACCAGTCTCAAACTCAAAGACCTGCCCAGAATCGTTGGCTATAACGACCCGCGTAACCGGACGCTGATAACCGCCATCGAGCAACGCCTGCGCGAACATGACGACAATGGCGCAAAAGCCTTCAAAGAGCCGTTGCGGCGGCCAGCGGCTCCGGGCAAAAAAGACCAAGCGCCTATAGTGCGCAGCGTCAACCTCAGAGATACTCAGAAAAGCGGTTTATTGGTTCGTGACGGCATCGCCAATAACGGTAGCATGCTCCGAGTGGACATCTTCACCAAGGGCGGTAAATTCTTTGCCGTGCTACTCTATGTTGCCGATACGGTGAAAACAGAACTGCCCAATCGCGCTGTCGTTGCTAGCAAGCCTGAATCCGAATGGCCGGTGATGGATGACAGCTATGCTTTCCTGTTCAGCCTGCATCCCAACGATTGGATTAAGGTCACACTGAAAGATCAACCCTTAAAGGAAGGTTATTTCTCTGGCCTCGACCGTTCGACAGGTGCCGTCTCGATTTGGGCACATGATCGTAATTCCTCGGTGGGCAAAGATGGCCTCATGCGAAGTATCGGTATCAAAACCGCTCTCTCCTTAGAAAAATGTCATGTGGACATCCTGGGTCGCTTGCACCGGGTACATCAGGAAACTCGTCAGCCGCTCCGGCACAAATAGGCGCACGCCATGGCTTGGCGCAGCGTAGTCATCAACAACCCGGCGCGACTAACCCTGAAACACCGGGCTATCCAAGTGGAGCAGGACAGTGGCGCGGTCTCCGTGCCACTAGAGGATATCGCTACGCTGATCATAGACCATCCCCAGGTGACGCTGACCAATCAACTCCTTTCCGTCTGCGCCAGCCAGCAGATTGCCGTCATCACCGTGGGCCAAAACCACACACCCAACGGCGTCCTGCTCTCCTTTCTGCCTCATAGCCGGGCGCTGAAGATCATGCGCCAGCAACTTGCAATGAGTACACCACACAAAAAACGCCTGTGGCAAGGTCTTGTCCAGCAAAAGCTGCGCAATCAGGCCGAGGTGTTGACACGGCATGGCGAGGCAGACACGGCCACCAGGCTGCACGCCCTGGCGAACAGAGTGCGCTCCGGCGACCCAGACAATTGCGAGGCACAGGGTGCGCAGCTCTATTTTCCCGGCCTGTTCGGACTGGACTTCACCCGCGACCAACCAGCCCTTGCCAATGCCGCTCTCAACTATGGCTACAGCATCATCCGCTCGGCACTGGCGCGGGCGCTGGTTGGCTATGGCTTTTTACCCGCCTTTGGCCTGCATCACAAAAATGAGCAAAACGCCTTCAATCTGGCCGACGACTTGATCGAACCCTATCGTCCGCTAGTGGATGCCCAAGTGCTGACCATCTGCCGCGATGCCCAACCCGAAGAAACCCTGAACACTTCCACCAAGGCGCAACTAATTAGTCTGCTACACAAGGATGCCCCCCGGCTCGAAAACGGCAAATCCTTGGGCACAAGCACCATTCTGGCACTTATCGACGCCACTGTCATCAGCCTGGGACAGCGCGTGACGGATGGAGAGTGCAACCTTATGTTGCCAGGACTGACTGACAAGCCATCATGAGCAAGGAGACTCGCCGATTCATGCGCCTGATGGTTTTCTTTGATCTACCCACTGTCACCAAGGCGGAAAAACGCGCCTACACCCTATTTCGCCGTTTTCTGCTCAACGATGGCTACGATATGATCCAGTGGTCGGTCTATGGCCGGGTGGTCAACGGCTTTGACGATGCCGAAACTCACCTCAACCGCTTGGCGGCAAGTCTCCCCCCGATCGGTTCGGTGCGCTGTCTGCAAGTAAGCGAGAAACAGTTTGCCAGCATGAAGCTGCTCTTGGGGGTAAAAAAATTGCAGGAAAAAAAGGTGAATGCCGCGCAGATGCTGCTTTTTTGAGCAGAAATTTTACTAGAAAACCCGCTTCCAGCCTTGCTGGAAGCGGGTTTTCTAGTTGTTGATTATAGCATCCCGGGGTGAGAGAGGGAACTACAACATTTGGAGTAATGAAGAAACCAGAGAAGAATTATAGCATCCCGGGGTGAGAGAGGGAACTACAACTAATGTTTTTTTCTTGAGATGCATCAAGCTATTATAGCATCCCGGGGTGAGAGAGGGAACTACAACGGGACGTGGTGTCTTTGTCCCACGTCATAAATTATAGCATCCCGGGGTGAGAGAGGGAACTACAACGGGTCTCAGTGCGCTTAGTCGCCGCCAAGTATTATAGCATCCCGGGGTGAGAGAGGGAACTACAACAGAGCGGATGAGAGTCTAAACCGTTTCAGGATTATAGCATCCCGGGGTGAGAGAGGGAACTACAACCGGTACGGCCTAATCAGCCAAGCGAAAGGAATTATAGCATCCCGGGGTGAGAGAGGGAACTACAACCGGCATTGACAAGGATTCCCTTATCAGTAGATTATAGCATCCCGGGGTGAGAGAGGGAACTAC
>PHAW01000015.1:24203-41934 GCA_002841785.1 Deltaproteobacteria bacterium HGW-Deltaproteobacteria-3
ATAGCATCCCGGGGTGAGAGAGGGAACTACAACGTTCTCCTTAAAGGCTGGATCCTGGATGCAATTATAGCATCCCGGGGTGAGAGAGGGAACTACAACCCTTACCGGTGAGGGCTGGCTTTGGGGTGCATTATAGCATCCCGGGGTGAGAGAGGGAACTACAACGCGTGGTCATGGAAGGATTTTATCTGCGCTATTATAGCATCCCGGGGTGAGAGAGGGAACTACAACCAACACTGCGTAGGGCAGGTCGCCGACCTTATTATAGCATCCCGGGGTGAGAGAGGGAACTACAACTACGTCATGTACTGGCCCGGCTGGACCTTAATTATAGCATCCCGGGGTGAGAGAGGGAACTACAACTCGGAAGATTTCACCTCGCGCAACTTCTGTATTATAGCATCCCGGGGTGAGAGAGGGAACTACAACACAATGACATTTGTTGCCTCTCTTCCTTCGATTATAGCATCCCGGGGTGAGAGAGGGAACTACAACGTACTGCCCGATGATCTCAGCCAGCTTTCCATTATAGCATCCCGGGGTGAGAGAGGGAACTACAACAACTCAGCCAAGCAAAACGCCAACCAGGACATTATAGCATCCCGGGGTGAGAGAGGGAACTACAACCGACAAAACAGCACGAGCACCCCCTACACAGCCTCAGACCCCTTCCGCCAGCAACGCCCTGAACTCCTCGTCGTCCAGGGCCTCTTTCTCAAGCAGGGTTTTCGCAATCTTTTCCAGCAAGGGGCGCTGTTCGGTCAGGGTTTTCTCCACTCCGACCATGCGCTCCTCGATGATCTTGCGCACCTCCTCGTCGATGAGCAAAGCGGTCTGGTCGCTGAACTCCTTCTGCTGGAACAACCCCTGCTGCAAAAACTGGTTGGCCTGTTGCAGGTAGGTGACCTGGCCGAGTTTTTCGTTCATCCCGTACATGGCCACCATGCTGCGGGCGATATCCGTGGCGCGCTGCAGGTCGTTCTGGGCGCCGGTGGTGATCTCGTCGAAGATGACCTTTTCCGCACCCCTGCCGCCCAGCAGCACGTCGATCTTCTCCAGCAGCTCGGTCTTGGACATCAAAAAGCGGTCCTCGGTGGGCAGTTGCATGGTGTAGCCTAAAGCCCCGATGCCCCTGGGAACGATGCTGATCTTGTGCACCTTTTCCGCACTCTTGCGGAAGGTGGCCACCAGGGCGTGCCCGGTTTCGTGGTAGGCCACGGTCTTCTTCTCCGTCTCATTGAGCACCCGGTTCTTTTTTTCCAGCCCGGCAACGATCCGGTCGATGGCCGCTTCAAACTCCGTCGCCTCCACCTGCTCCTTGCCCTTGCGCACCGCGAGCAGGGTCGCCTCGTTGACCAGGTTGGCAAGATCCGCCCCGGTAAAACCAGGGGTGCGGCGGGCGATGATCTCCAGATCAACCCCAGGCGCAAGCTTGATCCCCTTGGCATGCACCGCCAGAATCGCCACCCGCTCCTTGAGGTCGGGCCGGTCCACCAGGATGTGCCGGTCGAAGCGGCCCGGCCTGAGCAGAGCCGGGTCCAGGATCTCGGGCCGGTTGGTGGCGGCGAGGATCACCACCCCCTTGTTCACCTCAAAGCCGTCCATCTCGGCGAGCAACTGGTTTAAGGTCTGCTCGCGCTCGTCGTGGCCGCCCATCATGCCGCTGCCCCTGGCCTTGCCCAGGGAATCAAGCTCGTCGATGAACACGATGCAGGGCGCCTTGGCATTGGCCTGCTCAAAGAGATCGCGCACCCTGGCCGCGCCCAGCCCCACGAACATCTCGATGAAATCCGAGCCGCTGATGGAGAAAAACGGCACCCCGGATTCGCCGGCCACCGCCTTGGCCAGCAAGGTCTTGCCCGTGCCCGGAGGCCCGACCAGGAGGATGCCCTTGGGGATCTTGGCGCCCAACCGGGTAAACTTCTCCGGGGTCTTCAAAAACTCGATCACCTCGGCCAGCTCCACCTTGGCCTCCTCCTGGCCTGCCACCGAATTGAAATCCACCCCAAGATCGGTCTGGGCGATGATCTTGGCCTTGGACTTGCCCAGGGTCATCATCCCCCCCGCACCGCCCTGGCCCATGCGTTTCATCATGAACATCCAGATCCCGACGAAAAAGAGGGTGGGCAGAACCCAGGAGAGCAGCGTGCGCAAAAAGGTGTTCTCGTTGGCCGCGATGATATCCACCCCGTATTTTTCCAGAAAATCCACGAGGTTGCGGTCATCGATCCGCGGGGTCACAAAGAGGGCCTTGGGAAACATCGGCTCCTTCTTGCTGCTCTCGATTTTTTCATACCCTTTGAGCAGGGTGGAGGAGATAACCACGGAATTGATCTTTTTTTCCGCCACGTGCGCCTTGAACTGGCTGTAGGAAACATTGTTTATCTGCGGCGAAATCCAGTTCTGGAGGAGGATGAAGATGGCCAGGGCGATGAACAGGTAGCTGAGAGAAAACTGGAATTTTTTTTCCATTACCAATATATCCTTTGGATTATGGTCCGCTCAGGCGGGGAATACACGATCTTCCCTGCCCGGACCTTGCTTTCATGGTATAAGATAATTGTTTTTTTTGCAAAGCCGATGAATGGAGCCCGTGGAAAATGAATCCCGCCGATGAAATCGTTGTGATCGTTGATGAGCAGAACCATGAGGTGGCGCAGGTTTCCAGACGGGTGATGCGGGAAGGCGGCCTGATCCACCGGGCCAGCTACATCCTGGTCTTTAACCGGAGCCAGGAAATCTTTGTCCAAAAACGGACCATGACCAAGGATATCTATCCCGGTTACCTGGATGTGGCCACCGGCGGTGTGGTCCTGGCCGGGGAAACCTACGAGGTTTCCGCCAAGCGCGAACTGGCGGAAGAGCTTGGGGTGCGCAAGGCTTCCCTCACCAGCCATTTCGATTTTTACCATGCGGCGGACAATAACCGGGTCTGGGGCAGGGTCTTCTCCTGCACCGCCGAGGGGCCGTTCGTGCTCCAGCCCGAAGAGGTGGAGGATGGTTTTTTTCTCGGGATGGATGAATTGCAATCCCTTGCCGCGGCCGAACAATTTACCCCGGATGGCCTTATGGTCCTGAAGAGATTCATGGCCGGATGAAACGGTTTTTTACAGCCCTCCTCGACCTCCTGCTGCCCTCGTTCTGCCTGGCCTGTGAAAAGCCCCTGGGCTCGGCGCCGGACCTCTTGTTCTGCCCGGACTGCCGGGAGAGGCTCCAGTTTATCCACAGCCCGCTCTGCCCCTGTTGCGGCAGGGTCTATCTCGCGGCGGCCGGCGGCGACCACCTTTGCGGAGCCTGCCTTGCCGCCCCTCCTCATTTCACGCGGGCCAGGGCGCTCTTTCTCTACGAAGAGCCGCTGAAAGAGGTGATCCACCGCTTCAAGTACCAGGGAAAGACAGCCTGTTTGCCAAGCTTTGCCCGGTTTGCCACAAACCATCCCCTGTTGGCTGAGCTGGAAGGGGTTGACTGGATTGTCCCCGTGCCATTGCATCCAAGCCGCTTGCGGGAACGCGGCTTCAACCAGGCCCTGCTCCTGGCCCACGCCTTGTTTCCCAAGGACCTCCGGATCGCCCCCGGCCTTCTGTTCCGTACCCGGCCGACCGAGCCGCAGACCAGCTTCAACGGGACAGCCCGCCGCGCCAATCTGAAAAACGCCTTCGCGGTTGTAAAACCGCAAGGGCTTGCAGGGAAAAATATTCTCCTCATCGACGATGTGTTCACCACCGGCACCACGGTGAACGAATGCGCCCGGGTTCTCAAAAAGGCGGGCGCTGCCGGAGTGATGGTGCTGACGCTGGCCAGGGTCAAGGAGGATTATTAGGTAAATATCCATCAGCACCACATCTGCTTCGCAGTCTCGCCTCGCTCGCTTAGCTGTCATCGGCCTGCTCGCATAGCTGGGCTATTGCTCGCCGTCCTATTCCGCGCATCTGCGGCAGCAGCGAAGCGGCGCTGCTAATATTTACCGCCTGTGGGGATGCCGGGATTTCATCTTGATTTGGTCGGATAGTTAGAGCTTGGCAGCAGAAAAATTCCGGTTTACCCTGTAGCCACAACAACCATGAAACCATGAGGAAACATTGCCATGAATCTCCATGCCCTTGCCAGCCTTGCCGCCCTTGTTGTTGCCGGTCTGACCTTTGCCTTCATGCTTAAAAAGCAAAGGGAAATCGACTGCCCGTCCTGACTGCTTATCTACGCCACCACTGGTATGGGTCTCATATCATATTATCTCTTCACCTTTTTTCTCTGATCTCCCGGGGCAGACATGCACGTTTCAGGAAAACCCTATCGAACCATCTGGCCGTCTGAGACAGACGGCGCCACCATAAAGATTATCGACCAGCGTCATCTTCCCCACCGCTTCGTGGTTGAGGAGCTGCGCACCGTGAACGAGGTGTGCACGGCCATCCGGGAGATGCATGTGCGCGGGGCCGGGCTCATCGGCGCCACGGCCGGTTTCGGCATGCACCTTGCCGCCCTTGCCGCGCCGGAACATGACTTTGCCGGATTTATGCACAAAGCGGGCGAGAAACTGGTCCAAACCAGACCCACCGCCGGCAATCTGGCCTGGGCGGTGAAGCGGCAGCTTGCAGCCATCGATCAGGGAGAAACCATTACGGCACAACGGGCCAGAGCCTTTGCGGTTGCCTGCGAGATAGCGGGCGAGGACGCGGAATTCTGCCGAAGGATCGGAGAGCACGGCAAGGAGATCATCGCCGAACTGAGCCGCAGAAAAAACGGCGGGGTGGTCAATATTCTCACCCACTGCAATGCGGGCTGGCTGGCCTTTGTGGATTACGGTTCCGCCACCGGACCCATCTATGCCGCCCATGCCGAGGGGATCAAGGTGCATGTCTGGGTGGACGAAACCCGCCCCTGGCTGCAGGGGGCCAAGCTCACCGCCTGGGAACTGAAGGAGGAAGGGGTACCCCACACCCTGATCGCCGACAACACCGGGGGCCATCTCATGCAGCACGGCATGGTGGACATGGTCATCGTCGGCACCGACCGCACCACCCGCTGCGGCGACGTGGCCAACAAGATCGGCACCTATCTCAAGGCGTTGGCCGCCCGCGACAACGGGGTGCCCTTTTATGTAGCCCTGCCCTCCTCCACCTTTGACTGGGCGGTGCGGGACGGTCTGAGCGAGATACCCATCGAACAGCGGAGCGGCGAGGAGATCACCCATATCCGGGGCTTGAACGAGGCGGCGGAAATGACCACCATCGCCATTGCCCCGCCGAATACGGCCACAGCGAACTATGCCTTTGACGTCACCCCGGCCAGGTTGATCACCGGGCTGATCAGCGAACGCGGAATCATGCAGGCCAGCGAAGGGGATATCCTGCGGCTGTACCCGGAACACTGCCGGAAACACCTCATGCCAGCCCCAGGCTCTCCATCACCGTCTCGTGAAACAGAGGCCGGAACTGCTTGATCCGTGGATTCTCCCGGCTGGGATGGACCCGGTTGCTCAAGAGAATCATGACCAGATCGCGGGCCGGGTCGATCCAGAAGGATGTCCCGGTAAAACCGAGATGGCCCACGCTGGCAGGATCCAGATATCTTCCGCCACTGGAACCGGTGGCGGAAGGGGTGTCAAAACCCAAACCCCAGGTGGAGCCGGGGATGTTTTGGCGGATTAAAAATCGGCCAAGATCGCTTGTCAGGTAGCCGGGATGCTCCTTGCGGCCCTGCCATTGATCGAGCAACTGCACCCCCATCTCCAGCACCCCCCCGATGGTGCCGAACAACCCGGCATGCCCGGCCACCCCTCCAAGGGCATGGCAGTTTTCATCGCTTACCTCGCCGCAGAGGAGCCGCTTGCGAAAAGCGCACTCTTCCGTGGGAGCGATGCGCTTCTTGTGCGTGGTCCCTGTTTGCTCTGGCCCTGCCGGTCCATAGAATATCTTTTCCGCAATCCCCAGGGGGTCGGCGATTTTTTCCCTGAAAAACCGGTCCAGCTCCCAATCGCTTTTCCTTTCCACAATCAGGCCCAGCAACATGAAGCCGAGATCGCTGTACACCGAACCGCTGCCAGGCTCATAGGCTGGAGATTCCGCGAGGAGCAGGTCGAGGAGCGCTTCCTTTCTTTTTGCCTCGGGCAGGCGGAGCAATTCGAGATAATAGGGTTTATGGGCAGAAAAGCCAGCGGAATGTCGGAGAAGATCCTTGATCGAGACCCTGTGCAGGAATGAATCCCTTGCCAGGGGAAAAATATCCGAGATCCGTTCGGTAAGTTGCAGCCGTTGCGCTTTCAACAGGGCAAGCACCGCCAGGGTTGTGGCCAGCGGCTTGGTCAGCGAGGCGAGATCGTACACCGTGGCTTCATCAACCCTGTTTTCCCGGCTGTAGGTGGTGTGTCCGTATGTCTGAATTATCCGTTCTCTCTTCTCCGGCACTCCCCACACAACCCCCATTGCGGCCCCGGGAAAAGCACGCCGCTGGATCGCCTCGGTGAAAATATTGTAACAGTTTGATATTGTTGTTTTTTTAATGTTTGTATGCATGCAGTGAAAAAATATTCCGCTCCCTGGTGGGGATGGTCACAAAAATGGGTGTTTCGGCGGCTCGAAAATAACCATAATACAGTATCTTTTTATTTATTATCATTGAATTTTTTTTGATTTTACACTATCTTTTTGTAGCTGTTTTTAAAAAAATGCAGCCGCTGACGTATATTTAGTTTTTTTACAATAAAATCAATAAATTAAATGGTTTTTATTGTCGTGATCCACCTAGAGGCCTTGCATAAATTTTTCAACACCTTCTTAACAGTGTCTGTCGAAACTCTGTTCACTCTGTTTGTACAATCTGTTGATAACTTGTTGTATATCCTTTTCCAATTTTTCCCAGTCTGCGTTCGATTAAAAAATATTTAAAATGTTCAGGAGGTTACTGTCTTTTTCAACATATCAACACCCTTAATAACCATAATCTTTTAAATATACATACAACTACTACTCTATGGAGTGCCCCCTTATGTCCCTTATTTTCAACATCTCCCGTGATGATTTTTTGACAGGCCTTGCTTCCCTGCAAAATGTAACCGGTAAAAAGGGAAATATCGCCATTCTCTCCTATATCCTGATTGAGTCTCAAACAGACTCCCTCCTTTTGACTGCCACCGATCTGGAAATAGGCATCCGAAACAGTCTGCCTGCGGAGATACTCTCCCCCGGCTCCATTACCCTGCCTGCAAAGAAGATTTTTGAAATAGTGCGGGAGTCCGGCGCCGATCAGATCCACGTCGAGATCATGGAAAACAACTGGGCGAAGATCACTGCGGATTCCACGGATTACAAGCTGGCCGGCATGCCCAGCGAGGAATATCCCGCCTTTCCCGAGTACGATGAAAACAATCTTGTAGCCCTGGCCAGCGACAGGATCAAGGATCTCATCGATAAAACGATATATTCCGTGGCTCCGGAAGGGGAATCCCAATTCAATCTCACCGGGGTTCTGGTGGAAAAGGATGTTGCGGACGGCAAGAACATGCTCCGCATGGTTTCCTCGGACGGGCACCGTCTTTCTTTGTGCGAAACGAACGTGGACAATGATTTGAGCGGGCTGAAGATGGAGAAGATCATCCTCATTCCCCGCAAAGGCATGCAGGAAATACGAAAATTCACGGATAATTCAGCGGAAATAAAAATATCGTTTGAAGAAAAACAGGCGGTTATAAAAACCGACCATTCCATCATCGTTGTCCGTTTGATGAATGGTGATTTCCCGGATTATAAAAATATCATCAATATGATCAAAAAAGAAAAGTGCATAGAGATGAAAAGGGTTCAGTTCATGAATTCGATGAAGAAAATGAATCTCTTCACCGAAGACCGTTACAACGCCGTGCAGTTTCAGATAAAACCCGGCAAACTTATCCTTTCCTCGCAGAGCATGGATATAGGCAGCGCCAAGGATGAAATAGCGATCACCTATGACGATGCTCCCTTAAAGCTCGGATTCAACGGAAAATATTTTATTGAAACCATGCAGGTAATGTCCAGCGAGACCATCAAGGCCTATATCAATTCGGAAGAAAGCCCCTGCATGATTCAAGGCGACGACGATCCAGGCTTTGCCAGCATCATCATGCCCATGAAGATATAAAGGGCGCAAGGCAACACCCTTTTCCGGTTATTCCTTGTGTAGCACCAACAATTTTTTTAATAAAAAAAAAAAGAAGACGAGGGCTCATACTTTGACTGAAGGACAGAAAAATTACGGAGCGGATCAGATCAAGGTTCTTTCCGGCCTTGAAGGCGTCCGGATGCGTCCGGCCATGTACATCGGCAACACGGCGGAAGAAGGGCTCCATCACCTCATCTACGAAGTGGTGGACAACAGTATCGACGAGGCCCTGGCAGGACATTGCACGGACATCAAAGTGATTTTCCACCGGGACGGAAGCTGCAGTGTAGAGGACAACGGACGCGGAATCCCGGTGGAGATGCACGAAGAAGGGGTTTCCGCCCTGGAGCTGGTCATGTGCACCCTGCATGCGGGCGGCAAGTTCGATCACGATACCTACAAGGTTTCCGGTGGGTTGCACGGGGTGGGCGTTTCGGTGGTCAATGCCCTGAGCAAATGGGCCACGGCCGAGGTAAAAAGAAACGGTAAGATCCATCGCCAGACGTACCACCTTGGTATTCGCCAGGGAGAAATGGAAACCTTCGGCGAGTCAGACAAGACCGGCACCAAGATCACCTTCATGCCCGACCCGGAGATATTCAAGGAAACCACCGAGTTCAAATACGACATCATCCAGGCCCGCATGCGGGAAGTGGCTTTTTTGAACAAGGAGGTAAAGATCCTCCTCCACGACGAGCGGACCGGGGCCGAGGATATCTTTCACTTCGAAGGCGGCATCGTCTCCTATATCGAATATCTCAATCGCAACCGGACCCATATCCACCCCGATCCGGTCTTTATCTACGGCGAGCGCGACAATGTCCAGGTGGAGGTCAGCTTCCAGTATTTCGACGGCTACTCCGAGCGGCTCTTTTCCTTTGTCAACAACATCAACACCAAGGAAGGCGGCACCCATGTCGCCGGTTTCCGGGGTGCGCTGACCCGATGCATCAACAAGTATGCCAGTGATGACGTGGTCCCCAAGAACATGAAGGAGAAGATGGGCGGCGATGATGTCCGCGAGGGACTCACCTGCGTGGTTTCAGTCCGTGTTCCCGACCCGCAGTTTGAAGGGCAGACCAAGACCAAGCTGGGCAACAGCGAGGTGAAATCCATCGTGGAAGCGGTGTGCCATGAAAAGCTCTCCATTTATCTTGAGCAGAATCCCCAGGTGGCCAGGAAGATTCTCACCAAGGTGGTGGACGCGGCCCGGGCCCGGGAAGCAGCCCGGCGCGCCAAGGAACTCTCCCGCAAAAAGGGCTCCGGCCTTGATCTGCTGATGGCTGGCAAACTAGCGGAATGCCAATCCAAAGACCCCAAGGACCGCGAGATATTCCTGGTGGAGGGTGATTCCGCCGGCGGTTCGGCCAAACAGGGACGGGACCGTTCCGTACAGGCCATCCTCCCCCTGCGCGGCAAGATCATGAACGTTGAAAAGGCCCGGTTCGACAAGATCCTCTCCAGCGAGGAAATAAAACAGATCATCTCCGCCCTTGGCACCGGCATCGGCCGCGATGAGTTCGACCTGGATAAACTTAGGTACCACAAGATAATCATCATGACCGATGCGGACGTCGACGGCGCTCACATCCGCACCCTGCTGCTCACCTTTTTCTACCGGCAGATGCTGCCCCTGGTGGAAAACGGCAATATCTACATCGGGCAGCCGCCCCTGTTTCGCCTGGGTCGCGGCAAGAAAGAGCAGTATTTTTCCGACGAGAACGAGCTCAACCAGTATCTCTTTGCCCAGGCCAGCACCAGTGTCCAGGTAACGGTGGGTACAAGCGAGGAGAAGATGGCGGGCGAGGATCTCATCGGTCTGTTGAAAAATCTTGCCGGCTACCAGAAGATCATCGAGTACCTGACCCGCATCAACCTCTGGGAAGAGATGGTCCATTTCCTGCTGGACAACGACATCACCTCGGCGGATCAGTTTGAAGACCTCAATCTGGTGGAGCACCTCAACGAAGAGCTGCACCACAAGGATTTGATCCTCGGCGCTGTCCGCCCCTGCCGCTGGCGGCCGAGCTGCTGGGAGTTCGACGCGGCCATCAAGGACAAGGCCCACATGATGATCACCGTGGGCCCGCAGGTCCCGCTGATCGGCGAATACCGTTCCGCCATCCGCCAGTATCCACAGATCAAACAGTATCTCACCTCCCCGTTCACCGTGGAGACTGCCAACAAGGAGATCGCAGTGCCCAACTGGCAGGAGCTGCTCACCGTTGTCCGGCAGGAGTCGTTTAGGGGCAGCAACCTCCAGCGCTACAAGGGTCTCGGTGAAATGAACCCCGAGCAGCTCTGGGATACCACGATGAACCCGGATAAACGGACCCTGCTGCGGGTGAGTATCGACGATGCGGCCTTGGCCGACGACATGTTTACCTGTCTGATGGGCGACAAGGTGGAGCCCCGGCGCGAGTTCATCCAGAACCACGCCCTTGAGGTGGCGGACCTCGATATTTAGCAGGGTGTTTTTACCAACTCGTTCGGTCTGAGCATGTCTAAGGCCTGTAATTGCAGGTATCAGTGGTTCGACAAGCTCACCACGAACGGAAGAAGTCTTATGCTTTCAAAGATGACCACCGTTCACCCTGAGCGTGTCGAAGGGTGTTTTCGGAGTTTTGCAACAGGCTCATAAAACAAGGATTTGTAATATGTCGGAAGAAATGACCCAAGATTTGCCGATCTCCTCGATCTCCATTGAAAAGGAATTGAAGAAATCCTACCTCGATTACGCCATGAGCGTCATCATCGGCCGGGCCCTGCCCGATGTGCGCGACGGCCTCAAGCCCGTGCATCGCCGCGCCCTCTTTGCCATGCGGGAACTGAGCAACTTCCACAACCGGCCCCATCTCAAGTCCGCCCGTATTGTCGGTGACGTCATCGGTAAGTACCATCCCCACGGCGATACCGCGGCCTACGACACCATCGTCCGCATGGCCCAGGATTTTTCCATGCGCTACCCGTTGGTGGACGGCCAGGGTAACTTTGGTTCGGTGGACGGCGATTCCCCTGCGGCCATGCGATACACCGAAGCGCGGATGACCAAGATCGACCAGGAGATCATCGCGGATCTGGAAAAGGAAACCGTTGATTTCGTGCCCACCTACGACAACTCCCACATGGAGCCGGTGGTTTTCCCCTCCAGAATTCCCAATCTGCTGATCAACGGCTCCTCCGGCATCGCCGTAGGCATGGCCACCAATATCCCGCCCCACAACCTGGTGGAGGTGATGAACGGCCTCATCGCCATGATCGACGACCCGAATATTACGGTCAATCAGCTCATGGACCATATCACCGGTCCGGATCTCCCCACCGGCGCCTTTATCTGCGGCCGGGCCGGCATCCGGGAGGCCTATGAAACCGGTCGCGGCTCCATTCTCATGCGCTCCAAGACCGATGTGGAGAAGAGCAAGAGCGGCCGGGAATCCATTATCATCACCGAGATCCCCTACCAGCAGAACAAGGCGTTCCTCATCGAAAAGATTGTCCTGTTGGTCAAGGATAAGCGGATAGATACCATCGCCGAGGTGCGCGACGAATCCGATCGGCACGGGATGCGCATCGTGCTTGATCTGAAAAAGGACGCCATTGCCGAGGTGGTGATTAATCAGTTGTACAAGCTGACCCCGCTCCAGCGGAGCATGGGTATTATTCTGCTCTCCATCGTCAACAACCGGCCTGAGATTTTGAATCTGCGGCAGATTCTCGAATATTTCCTCCTGCACCGGAAGACCATTGTTTACCGGCGCACTGCCTACGACCTCAAAAAAGCCGAGGAAAAGGCCCACATTTTGGAAGGGCTCAAGATCGCCATCACCAACCTCGATGAGGTGGTGGAGCTGATCAAACAATCCGCCAACCCGCAGGAAGCCAAGATCGGCCTGATAGCCCGCTTCTCCCTCTCCGAGATCCAGGCCCAGTCCATTTTGGAGATGCGGCTGCACCGGCTCACCGGCCTTGAGCGGGAAAAGATCGTCAGCGAATACGAAGAGCTGATGCGGCAGATCACCTGGTTCAAGCAGGTGTTGGCAGATCAGCACCTGGTGATGAAGATCATCCGCGACGAGTTCACCGAGATCATCGAGCAGTACGGCGACGAGCGGCGCACCGAGATCATCGAGGCCCCGGACGAGATTCTGCCGGAAGACATGATCATGCAGGAAGAGATGGTGGTAACGGTCACCCATGAGGGCTACATCAAGCGCAATCCCGTTGACCTCTACCGCTCCCAGCGGCGTGGCGGCAAGGGCGTCAAGGGCGCCAACACCATCGAGGACGATTTCGTCTCCAACATGTACACTGCCTCCACCCACGACACCTTCCTCTTCTTCACCAACCTCGGCAAGGTCTTCTGGCGCAAGGTGTACGAGATTCCCCAAGCTGGCCGCATCGCCCGGGGCAAGGCCATTGTCAACCTTCTCGAACTCACCGAGGGCGAAAAGGTTGCCGCCATCCTGCCGGTCTCGACCTTTGACGTACCCGAGGGTCAGGAATGCCATGTGCTAATGATCACCAAGAAGGGCATCGTCAAGAAAACGGTGCTCTCCGAGTTCCGCCGCCCCATCCGGCGCGGCAAGATCGCCCTCACCATCCGCGAGGATGACGAGATTTTGGGGGCGGTGTTGACCAACGGCAGCAACGATATCCTGGTCGTCACCCGCAAGGGCATGTCGGTCCGCTTCAACGAGCAGAACGTCCGCAGTATGGGCCGCACCGCAACCGGGGTCAAGGGCATCAACCTGGCCGAGGGCGACGAGGTGGTCTCCGTTGATGTGGTGCACGAGGGCTCCTCGGTGGTGGTGGTCACGGAAAACGGCTACGGCAAGCGGAGCGAGGTGGATGAATACCGGTTGATCAAGCGCGGCGGCAAGGGGGTTTTCGCCATCAAGGCCAGCGAACGCAACGGCCTGGTGGTCGGGGCCATGCAGGTGACCGACGAAGACGAGCTGATGATGATCACCAACGGCGGCAAGATCATCCGCATCTCCATGCGCGATCTGCGGGTTATTGGCCGGAATACTCAGGGAGTAAGGCTCTTCAAGCTGGACGAGGGTGAGAAGGTTATGGCGGTGGATCGGATGGCCGAGATCATTTCCGAGGATGAGGAAGGCGAGGACGAGGAAACCGAAGAGTGATGCAAAAAGTTGCATTTTGCAATTTTAAGTCGTAAAATGTATCCATGAGAGAGACCCATCATGGAGGTGTACTATGGCAATGGCGGTAAGAATATCAGAAGAGTTGGTCGGCGAAGCGAAACGGTTCAGTAAAATCGAGCACCGATCCCTGACCGGCCAAATCGAGCATTGGGCGCGGATCGGCAAATGCTCGGAAGAAAACCCGGATCTCACCTACAGCCTTATCAAGGAGATTTTGATGGGGCTTGAAGAGCTGGAGCACGACGAGAAGACAGAGTATCAATTCGGTTGATGATCCATGAAGATTTATCAATCACGCTCGTTTGCGAAAAAAGTTAAAAAATTCAGTGAGAAAGAGAAGTCTGAATTAGACAGCGCAATCAGGCGGATTATCGAAAACCCCACCCTTGGCTCGGAAAAGAAAGGCGACTTGAGGGGCGTTTTTGTCCACAAGTTCACGGTGCAGAGCCAGATGTATCTTCTTGCGTATCGTTGTATCAAGGACGAAAGTCTTGAGCTTATCATGATCGGACCCCATGAGAATTACTACAGGGATTTGAAGACGTATTTGAAAAGCGGATGAGGCGGGCCGAGAGATGAGGAAGGCGGGGCTGAGGAATAGGGTCGGTGTGATAGCCAGAACTGTAGATACTTGTTGGGTGTCATAAGGAGTGTTCATGCCATCAATCCCTGCTTTCTGCGATACCTGTGGCACGCCCTTTCCCTCTGGTTTCTTTTTTGAGAATGCAATCAACATCACGTTGTCCGGAAATAAGTCCGGGCCATGTCCAAATTGTGGAGGCATGGGCCATGTCCCGGATGGCGTCTTCAATTTTATCGACAGCACTATCGAGATACTTTCTGCCCCCCAACGGACTATTAAAGAACTCAGCCGGTTAGCCCAAATATTCCGCGAGGCAAAAGCAAAACAGCAATCAACGGAGCAAGTTGCGACACAAATAAAAGAAGAGCTACCAGGGCTCTCTTCGTTGGCAGATCTCTTGCCAAAAAATCGTGCGGAACTCTATGGTTTCCTCGCCCTGGTAGTTGCTACTGTCCAGTTGCTGACCCCCGCCCCTCAACAACCTGCTCAGAACATTACAATTAACGTTTCGCAAGTTGTCGAACAAACACTTTCAAGCGCCCCGACAACTAAGGCAACACCGCAAGCCATCCTACAATCTAAGAAAAAAATTGGACGCAATGAGCCATGCCCATGCGGCAGTAGGAAGAGATACAAGAAGTGTTGCGGTGGCCTCAAACATTCAGGAATAACTCCATGACCTATCCTGAAAATATCGCGGTGATCGGTGCCGGAAGCTGGGGAACCGCCTTGGCCAAGCTCCTCGGCGACAAGGGGTTTGCTGTGGACCTCTGGGCCCATCGTCCGGACCATGTCGCCGCTCTGCTCCGGGATCGGGAAAACACCACCTACCTCCCCGGCTTTCCCTTGCCCACTACGGTGCGCCCCACCGCTGATCTGGCCCAGGCTGTTTCCGGGAAATCCGTGGTGGTCATGGTGGTTCCCTCCCATGTCTACCGGGAGGTGTTCACCCGCCTTGCTCCCCATCTTGCTCCCAACGCCGCGATCATCTCCGCCACCAAGGGCATCGAGAACGAGACCCTGCGCACCATGAACCAGGTCATGGGTGAGGTGCTGGCCAAGGAAAACCCCGGCTTCCGCGGACAGCTCGGGGTGTTGGCCGGGCCGAGCTTTGCCAAGGAGGTTGCCGCAGGCATCCCCACGGCGGTGACGGTCGCGGCCCCCACCATCGAGGGGGCCAGGTTTTTCCAGGATATTTTTCACACCGAGCGTTTCCGGGTCTACGCGGGCACCGATGTGATCGGCATGGAGCTGGGTGGGGCGCTCAAGAACATCGTCGCCATAGCGGCGGGCATCTGCGACGGCCTGGGCTACGGCACCAACACCCGCGCCGCCCTGATCACCCGGGGGCTGGCCGAGATCACCCGGCTTGGGGTGGCCATGGGCGCCAAGCCCCTCACCTTTTCCGGCCTTGCGGGCATGGGCGATCTGGTTCTTACCTGCACCGGGGACTTAAGCCGCAACCGGCAGGTTGGCCTCAAGCTCGGGCAGGGAAAGACCTTGCAGCAAATCCTCGCCGAGATGGAGATGGTCGCCGAGGGCGTGAAAACCACCCGTTCCGCCATGGCCCTGGCGAAAAAGATCGGGGTGGAGATGCCCATTTTGGAGCAGGTGTATGCCATGATCTACGAGGACAAGCCGTGCGCTGAGGCGGTTCAGGCCCTGCTGGGCCGGGATTCGAAAGAGGAAATCGCAGAGGCTTGACGTCTCTGCGTCTGGATTTTTAATCATGAAAACAGCAACCCAGGAGCGCCAACCGAGCGGATCGTATGTGGCCATTTTTTCTTCCATCCACTACGTGCTCAAGGCGGAACAGTTGCTGAAAGCCGGCAATATTTCCCTGGATGTGGTGCCGGTGCCCCGTGAAATCAGCGGGGATTGCGGCATGGCCATAACCTTTGATTCCGGGCAATTTACCGAGGTGCAGTCCATTCTGGCCGCTGGCGGCATCGCCATTGCCAGGATTTTTTGTAAAGAAGCGGAAGGGGTTTTTAGCGAGATACCCTGGAAGACGGATTCGTAAGAACTCGGAATGCGTTTTAAACCGGTGCTTCGACAGGCTCAGCCCGAACGGATGTTGTCTTAACATATCGATATTCCGTTCGTGCTGAGCCTGTTGAAGCATTGTTGTTTCATTACCCAACTGGAAGGAACAATGACCAAACTGAAACTGACCAGCACCGTCAAAGCCGCTGGTTGAGCCGCCAAGTTGAGTCCGGGGGACCTGGACCAATTATTGTGCGGCCTTGACCTGCCCACCGATGCGAACCTGATCGCGGGCGCGGCAACGGGCGAGGATGCCGGGGTGTACCGTCTCAACGACGATACCGCCCTCATCCAGACGGTGGATTTTTTCACCCCCATTGTCAGCTGGGTCGCGCCGTCCTGCAGGAGATTTTGCGCGGCGGGCTGGACAAGATCAAGGAGGCCGGGGCCTTGCTGGTGGGCGGACACTCCATCGAAGATCCTGAGTTGAAATACGGGCTCTCCGTAACCGGGGTGGTGCATCCCAACCGGGTGCTCCTCAACTCCGGGGCCAGGGTGGGCGACCTCCTGCTGCTTACCAAGCCCCTGGGCACCGGCATCCTTTCCACCGCCCTTAAGGGCGGGCTGGCGGCAAGAGGCACCGAGGCCATGATCACCCAGGTCATGGCCACCCTGAACCGGGAGGCGGCTCAGCTCATGCAGACCGTTGGGGCGCATGCCTGCACCGACATCACCGGCTTCGGGCTGGTGGGGCATCTCTATGAAATGGCGTATGCCTCGAGGGTTGCCATCCGCATCGACTCGCGGGCCGTGCCGATTCTGCCCGAGACCCTGCACCATGCCTCCATGGGCATCATCCCGGAGGGCGCCCATAAAAACAAGGCGTTCTACGCGCCGCATATGAAAAGCTCCCTGGAAGAGCTGGACCCCATGGAGATGGTCCTTGTCGATCCGCAAACCTCGGGCGGGTTGCTCATTGCCGCCTCCCCCGAAGGGATCAACTCCATTGCCGATAGGTTGGGCAAACGGGACTACCCCCTGGATTTCGGCATCATCGGCGAAGTGGTGGCGGGCAAATCCGGAACCATTGAAATCATGTGATGGACAGGGTATAGCATCAAGTATGCTCAAATTTTTTCTCGATCGCAGCCATAAGGAAAAAGAGTATAGCGGGCCGGTGACGGACGAACTGATCAGGCTGGTGCTCAATTCCGGGTTTTCCAGCAGCACCGCGGCCTATGTCCTGACCTGGGCTCTTTTTCTCATGGTGCGGACGGTTGCCCCGCCAAGCCTGCTGACCGGCTGGCTGCTCGCCATGACGCTCATTTTCCTGCTGAGGCTTGCGGCCACCCGCTGCTACCGGAAAAAGGCCAAGGATCATGGGCTGATATTCTATCCCTGTGTGAACACCTATGTGGGGTTGGTTTTTCTCACCGGCGTTTTATGGGGGGTGGGAATATTCTGTTTTTTTCAACCAGGATCGATGCTGGAGCAGATGGGCCTTGTTTTTATTGCAGCCGGTCTCACCGCCGGGGCAATTCCCCTTCTCTCTCCCCTGCGCAAGCTCTATTACTGGTATATCTGCCTGCCGCTCCTGCCCTTGTCCTACAGGCTTTTCGAGCAGGGCGGCACCCAATACCTGGTCATGGGGATCATTATCCTGTTCTACATCCTGGTGTTGATTAATTCCGCCACCATCATGCAGAGATCCCTGGTCTCCGCCCTGGAGACGCGGTATGCTAACGATGCCCTGGTGGCGCATCTGAGGCAGGCCAGCGAGGAAAGCGAATCCCTCAACCTGGAGTTGATTGCCGAGAACGACAGGCGCAAGGCCACGGAGAGCGAGTTGGTTCTGGCCCGC
>PHAW01000016.1 GCA_002841785.1 Deltaproteobacteria bacterium HGW-Deltaproteobacteria-3
TGATTTTAAAACGGAGTCATGACGGGTCTATCCGACCCGTATCCTGACTTTCAGTCATTTATTTTAACCCACCGTCTTTAGACGGTGGTTGTTAAGTTCTCATGAATATGGATATGAAGATTGGCATAGATGCTTCTCGTAATCGCTCAGGCGGTGCTAAAGCGCATTTGATCGGGATATTGACTGAATGTCATCCGGAAAAACAGGGTATCAAGGAGATTCATGTTTGGGCTTTCCGTTCGTTGCTTGATCAACTTCCACATCATCCATGGTTGATTAAGCATAATCCGATTGCACTTGAACAGCCGCTTTTTAAACAACTAGTGTGGCAGGCAACCGCACTCGCAGGGGAAGTCAAATCGGCGGGCTGCGCCATTTTGTTTTCCACGGACGCTAGCACCCTTTGTCGTTTTAAGCCTATGGTTGTTTTGAGTCAAGATATGCTCTCTTACGAGCCGGGGGTGATGCGTTATTTCGGCTATGGGCTTACCCGTTTGCGTTTATTGGCAATTCTTGCCATACAAAATTTGGCGTTTCGACGGGCTGAGGCCGTTATTTTTCTGACCCGTTATGCTGCAAAAGTCATCCAGCAATCTTGTGGTGCGTTACCTTCAATTGCCTATATTCCCCATGGGGTAGATGCGGCGTTTCAACAGTCGCAAGCCGTAAACAGTTGGCCTGAAGCAGGTGGCCGACCTATCCGCTGTATCTATGTTTCCAATACGGATATGTACAAGCATCAATGGGTGGTGGTTAAAGCGATTTCGCTGTTAAGAAAGCGCGGTCATAATTTGACGCTAAGATTAGTTGGCGGCGGAAAAGGCCCGGCGCAACAACTGTTACAAGATGTGATTGCTATTGCAGATCCTGGAGGTGTTTTTGTCAAGCAACTTGAGTTTCTACCCCACAATGATTTGCCTGCGCTACTGACGGAAGCCGATCTGTTTGTGTTTGCCTCAAGCTGTGAGAATATGCCAGTGACCCTGGTGGAGGCAATGGCAGTAGGATTGCCAATTGCTTGTTCCAATCGTGGCCCGATGCCGGAAGTGCTTGCCGATGGTGGTGTTTGCTTCGACCCGGAAGATGCCGACTCTATTGCTGAGGCCATTGAGCAGATTATTCAATCGTCAGCGCTGCGTTTGTCCATCGTTCAGCGTGCCAAAACCCTTTCACAACAATATAATTGGAAGCGCTGTGCCGATGAAACCTTGGCGTTTGTGGCAGAAACTTACAGGAGAAGCAAGACATGAGTCCGCGGCCTTATCAGATTTGCGCTAACTGTGTAATGGATACCTCCGATCCACACATCGTTTTCGATGAACGCGGTTGGTGTGACTACTGCAATAATTTTGAGTTTACAATTCGACCCAATTGGCATACCGATCAAAGAGGTGAAGACGCGCTTAAATTGCTGGCTGACAAGATTCGGAAAGAGGGAAAGGGCAAAGATTTTGATTGCATTATTGGCCTTAGCGGGGGCCTAGATAGCTCTTATGCCGCCTATGTTGTGAAGGAGAAAATGGGTTTGCGCCCCCTGTTGTTTCATGTCGATGCGGGTTGGAATACTGATCAGGCGGTGGGGAATATTGAAAAGCTGGTGGATGGTTTGGGGCTTGACCTTTACACAGAGGTCATTAACTGGGAGGAAATGAAGGATCTTCAGGTCGCATTTCTACGTTCTCAAATCCCGGATCAGGACCTACCTCAAGATGCTGCCTTCTTTTCGGCCCTTTACAAGTTCGGCCATAAGCAGAAAATTAAGTATGTGATTACCGGCTCCAATTTTTCTACAGAGTGCTGTCGTGAGCCGGAAGAATGGGGCGGTTATCTAGGGATTGATAAACTGCTTTTTAAAGACATTCATTCACGCTTTGGAAAAAGATCCCTGGAGTCCTTTCCTTTAGTTGATATCTTAGTATACAAGGGCCTTTACCAAAAGATACTGGGAATGGAGATCGCCAAGCCATTGAATCTGGTTTCCTTTGTCAAAAAAGATGCAGAGGAAAAGCTTGAGAGTCGGTTTGGTTGGCAGCGTTTCCAACACAAGCACCACGAATCGCGCTTCACGCGGTTTTATGAGGATTATTGGTTGCCGCGTAAATTTGGTTTTCATAAACGGCGGGCTCATTTTTCCAGTCTGATCATGACTGAGCAGATGACGCGTGACCAAGCATTAGAGCGAATTTCTCACCCGGAGATGGATGAACATTTCCTACAGCAAGAATTCGAGTATGTGGCTAACAAGCTGGACCTTACCGTCAATGAACTCCAAGAGATTTTTTGTGGAGAAAACAAGACTTACCATGATTACCGCAATAAGCGTTGGCTGATAGGCCTTGGCGCGAAGGCCATGCGTTGGTTCGGTTTGGAGAAAAGGTTTTTCCGATGATTCATGTCGTTGATTACGGACTCGGAAACGTTCAAGCTTTTTTGACGATGTTCAAACGGCTAGGATTTGATGCTACCCGTGCCAAGACTGCTTCAGATCTAATTGGGGCAAGCAAGATCATTCTTCCTGGCGTTGGCGCATTTGACTATGCCATTGAATTGCTTGATCAATCAGGTATGCGTCCGGTTTTAGAAACCTTGGTTTTGAAAGACAAGGTGCCTGTGCTTGGTATCTGCGTGGGAATGCAGATAATGGGAACTTCTAGCGAGGAAGGACGGTTAGCGGGATTAGGATGGGTGCCTGGCAAGGTGCATTCATTCCGTTCAAACGAACGATCAGCAAATTTGCCGCTGCCGCATATGGGCTGGAACGACGTACAACCCAAATTAAGTTCGCCCATATTTGCAGGACTTGAATCCGGCGCAAGATTTTATTTTCTGCATTCCTATTTTTTTGGATGTGACGAGCCGTCACATGTTGCTGCTGTTGCATCCTATGGCATTGATTTCAGCTGTGCCGTTTCTGCCGACAATGTCCATGGCGTGCAGTTCCATCCTGAAAAAAGTCATCACTTTGGCGCGCAATTGCTAAAAAATTTTGCGGAGCTTTGAGATGCTGCGCCCAAGAATTACTCCCTGTCTTCTGGTTCACAAGGGTGGTCTTGTCAAAACTGTAGGCTTCAAAGCGCCTAAATACGTGGGCGACCCAATCAATGCGGTCAAAATTTTTAACGAGAAGGAAGCGGACGAACTCGTTGTTCTAGATATTGATGCAACGGCAAACAATGCCGAACCCGATTATAGGATGATCGCCAATCTGGCTGCTGAGTGCAGGATGCCGCTTTGTTATGGGGGCGGCATCAAGACCCCGGAGCAGGCAAAGCGGATTATAGGCTTAGGGGTCGAAAAGATTGCTATCAGTTCTGCTGCTATTGAGAATCCTGAATTGATCACGCGGATTGCGGACGACATCGGTCGTCAAAGCGTGGTTGTGGTTTTGGATGTTAGAAAACGGATGCTTAGCAAAGACTACGATGTTGTTATCAAGAACGCCAGCAACAACACCAAACGAAGCGTTTTTGATCTAGCGGCTGAAGCTGAAAAATTAGGTGCTGGTGAATTGGTCATCAATTCGATAGACCGAGATGGCGCGATGACGGGTTACGACTTGGCCTTGGCGGATAGAATCAGGCATGCAGTAAAAATCCCCATCACAATTCTTGGCGGGGCAGGTACAATGAGCGATCTTGAAGCTCTGATTCGATCATGTGGTGTCATCGGCGCCTCAGCCGGGAGTTTGTTTGTGTTCAAGGGGGTGTACAAGGCAGTGCTGATCAACTACCCAACCTTGGCGCAACGCGAGGAATTGATCCGAAAGGCCTTGCACGAAACAGGCGCTGGATTGAATTAATTACAAATAAGAGGACTCTCATGTTTTTAAATAAAATACTACTAATCACTGGCGGTACGGGTTCTTTTGGTAATGCCATATTGCGTCGATTTTTGGATTCTGATCTGCGTGAAATCCGCATTCTCAGCCGTGACGAGAAAAAGCAGGATGATATGCGCAAGCGCTACAACAACCCAAAACTCAAATTTTACATTGGAGATGTTCGTGATTACCAGTCTGTCCTGAATGCAGTCCGTGGGGTGGATTACATTTACCATGCGGCGGCATTGAAACAAGTACCTTCTTGTGAATTTCATCCACTTGAGGCGGTTAAGACTAATATCCTAGGGACAGAGATCGTTCTGGAGGCCGCAATTTGTAGCGGTGTAAAGCGGGTAGTGTGCCTAAGCACGGACAAAGCGGTTTATCCTATTAATGCGATGGGGATTTCCAAGGCGATGATGGAGAAGGTCATCGTCGCCAAGTCCAGGGGCTGTGAGTCAACCGTTATTTGTGCGACGCGCTATGGCAACGTGATGGCTTCGCGTGGATCGGTGATCCCTCTGTTTGTGGATCAAATCCGGGGAGGCAATCCCATTACGATTACCGACCCCAGCATGACTCGTTTTATGATGACGCTGGGTGATGCAGTTGATTTGGTGCTGTATGCCTTTGAGAACGCCAAGGCGGGGGACATTTTTGTGCAGAAGGCTCCCGCTGCGACCGTAGAAACCTTGGCCAAGGCGCTGACAGAGCTGATGGGGGTTCCAAACCATGAAATCAGAATTATTGGGACGCGGCATGGCGAGAAGTTGTATGAAGCGTTGCTCAGTCGGGAGGAAATGGTTGCCGCTCAAGACTTGGGAGAGTATTACCGTGTCCCCCCTGACCTGCGCGATTTGAACTATGGCAAATTCGTGGAACAGGGCGAAATTAAGATTTCCGAGGCAGTAGATTACAACTCGCACAACACGACTCGCTTGGATGTTGAGGCGATGATGGCATTGTTGATGAAGCTTTCTTTCATGCAGGCCATAACGCGTGGCGAGTATGCCCAGCCGGAGGAGTGAGATGCGCGTATTGGTGACAGGCTCAAGGGGCTTCATCGGCAAGAACCTGGTTCTGCGACTTGGCGAAACTATTGGTTTTGAGGTTTTACGTTTTGATCGTGACGATGCGTTGCCCACGCTTGTTGACAAGGTCCGCCAGGCCGATGCAGTGGTGCATCTGGCGGGTGAAAATCGTCCCAAGGATGTGGCTGATTTTGCGCAGGGCAACGGAGAATTGACGAAGGTCCTTTGTGCGGCGGTACAGGCATCCGGGCGCAAGATTCCTCTTGTCCTGGCTTCGTCCATGCAGGCGGATCTTTCCAATCCCTATGGGAAGAGTAAGCGTGCGGCTGAACAGGCTGTGGAGCAACTTGCTTCAGAAACCGGCAATACTGCGGTAATCTACCGGTTGCCCAATGTATTCGGCAAATGGTGCAAGCCCAACTACAACTCAGTGGTGGCCACGTTTTGCCACAACCTCGCGCATGATTTGCCGATACAGATCAATGACCCTTCGACACTGTTGCGTCTAGTTTATATAGACGATGTGGTTTCTGAGTTTCTGTGCGCGCTCGGCTCGATGGTAGATGGTCTACGCTGGGGGAAAGTGGTTCCTGAATATACGACCACACTGGGTGAGTTGGCCGCGCAGATTGAGGCCTTCAGGAATTGCCGCAGCACCCTGGTTTCTGAGCGTGTTGGGACAGGCTTAGCGCGCGCACTCTATTCGACTTATGTTAGTTGTTTGCCGCCTTCCAAGTTTGCTTATGATTTGCCGCGTTACGGTGACGAACGAGGGGTCTTCGTCGAGATGCTGAAAACTCATGATAGTGGGCAGTTTTCTTATTTCACGGCGTATCCGGGGGTGACACGGGGTGCGCATTATCATCACAGCAAGACGGAGAAATTCCTCGTCATCAAGGGCTCTGCGCGTTTCGGTTTTCGCCATGTTGTGACCAACGAAGCCTATGAGGTTTTTACCTCGGGGGAGGTGGCCCAGGTGGTTGAGACGGTGCCGGGATGGGCGCATGACATCACGAATGTGGGAGAAGACGAGATGGTCGTCATGCTTTGGGCCAACGAAATTTTCGACCATGATCGCACCGATACGATCAGGGGCAAGGTTTGATATGAATAAACTGAAAGTCATGACGATCCTGGGGACGCGACCGGAGATTATTCGTTTGTCGCGGGTGATTGCGAAACTGGACGAGTACACTGATCATGTGTTGGTGCATACCGGGCAGAACTACGATTATGAACTCAACGAGGTTTTTTTCAAGGATCTGGAAATACGCAAACCTGACCATTTTCTCAACGGTGCCGGGGCCAGTGCTGCCGAAACGATCGGTAAGGTCATTATTGCGGTGGACGCTGTGCTTGCGTCGGAGCAACCGGATGCTGTGCTGATTTTGGGAGATACCAATAGTTGCTTGGTTGCGATTCCTGCGAAACGTCGAAAGATTCCAATATTTCACATGGAAGCTGGCAATCGCTGCTTCGATCAGCGGGTCCCGGAAGAAACGAATCGGAAGATCGTCGACCACACTGCGGATATCAATTTGCCCTACAGCACGATCGCGCGGGAGTATCTCTTGCGGGAAGGATTACCTCCAGACCTTATCATTAAGACAGGAAGCCCGATGTACGAGGTGCTTACCTATTACCGTGATGGCATCGAGACGTCCGACGTTCTTGATCGGTTGGGCTTACGGGACGGCGAATTCTTTGTCGTCAGCGCTCACCGGGAAGAAAATGTCGATTCGGACAATAATTTTAGCAAGCTGGTGATGGTGCTCAACACGATAGCAGAGCACTACGGAATTCCGGTCATCGTCTCTACACACCCGCGGACGCAGAAACGGATCGATGCGATGGACTCCAAGTTTCATGCCAAGGTGCAATTGCTTAAACCGCTGGGTTTCAAGGATTATAATAAGCTGCAAATAGCAGCCAAAGCGGTGTTGTCAGACAGTGGCACCATCAACGAAGAATCTTCCATCCTCAATTTTCCAGCCCTCAATATCCGCGAAGCGCACGAGCGACCCGAGGGAATGGAAGAGGCCTCGGTGATGATGGTTGGCTTGGAAGCGAATCGCGTGATGCAAGCGCTGGCGATTCTGAAAACCCAGCCACGTGGCGTGGAATGCGGCTTACGCCAAGTGGAGGATTATTCGGTGCCAAATGTTTCGGACAAAATGGTGCGATTGATTCATAGCTACACAGACTACGTGAATCGTGTGGTCTGGAAGAAATATTGAGTAGTGTGCTTGTGATCTGGTCGAAGGGGGGCTGAAATTCAATGCGCATTCTGCTATTGATGCAGTGGTTCGACCCGGAACCTCAAATAAAGGGCTTGGTATTTGCCAAAAAGTTCCGTGACCTTGGTCATGAGGTAGAAGTACTAACTGGATTTCCAAATTACCCTGGGGGCAATATTTATCCCGGCTATTCCGTCAAATTTTTCCAAGTCGAGATAATGGACGGAATTCGTATAATACGTGTTCCCTTGTACCCGAGCCATGACACGTCTGCATTCCGACGAGTGCTGAACTACATAAGTTTTGGCATTACTTCCTGCCTGGCAGGATTCTTGGTTGCGAATCGAAAAGACGTCATCTATGCTTGCGGCCCGCCAGTCACAGTGGGGGTTAGCGCTGCCCTGATAAGTATGTTTCGGCGGGTTCCTTTTGTGTACGATATCCAAGACTTATGGCCAGATTCCTTGGGCTCAACAGGGATGTTTCGGAATTCTTACGGAGTCAAGGTGGTCGCCAGTGTTTGCAAGTGGGTGTATAAGCGCGCCGCGCACATTACGGTCCAATCTCTGGGCGTGAAAGATAGCTTGGTAGCCCGCAGTGTCGATGAAGAAAAAATATCAGTTGTTTTCAATTGGTGTGACGAATTTTCTATCGGAGCTCGCCTGACAGACGTAACAGAACCAGATCAGCAGAACTCTGGAGATCAATCTCACTCAACATTTGATGTGTTGTTTGCCGGGAATATGGGCAAAGCTCAGGAAATGGATGCTGTTTTGGAAGCAGCACGGCTGCTAAAAGACGAAAATCCAACCATTCGGCTATTGCTGATAGGCGGTGGTGTTGAAGTTCCGAGGCTACAGCAAATTATTAAAGATAAACTAATTACTAATGTCACTTTTCTCCCGCGAGTACCCATGTCAGAAGTGGGCGCCGTTTTCGCGCGTGCAGATGCGCTACTGGTGCACCTCAAAGATGATCCGCTTTTCAAGATTACGATTCCAGCTAAGACCCAAGCGTATCTAGCTGCAGGGAAGCCAATCATAATGGCTGTTGCTGGTGATGCCACTGAACTTGTTCTTGAATCTGAAGCAGGGGTGTGTGCACAACCGGGGAACGCCAGATCCATCGCAGACGCAATTCGGCAACTGGCTTTAACTGCGCCTGAAGACTTGCGTAGGATGGGCGAAAAAGGCCGGATTTTTTATTGGGAAAAAATGTCATTGGATGCCGGTGCAAGAAAATTTTTGGATATTTTTCAACGCATCCATGACAAAAATGAATCCGTTTGATTTTTTTTTCGGCTGGCCGTCGCTTTTCGTACGCATTTTTGCTAACAATTGTTGGGATTAGGGCTTTTTAGTCGTGTGCGATCAAGCGAGGTATCGTTCAAATCCTAACCTTCGCAGTCTGCTGTAGTTGACCATCAAGAACTCTGAGTGGCGCTGAAAAAAGTCAGTGTCATAAAGTCAGGAAAACGTCTGCCATGCGTCATGGATTCAGGATTTTTGATTTAACTATCATAGTAAGGAGTATTCAATGAAAGTTATGCTGATGGTGCCGCCAGAAAAACATTACATGGTGGCGAGCACACATAAGGCATTGGATCATAAGCGTGAGGCCAGGCCTCTTCTCGGAATACTTTCGGTAGCGACATATCTTAAGAATCGGCGTCCAGACGTTGAGTTAAAGTTTATTGATTGTCGGGCGGAAGGTTTAACGTTTGAGGATATAGCCCAGACGATTCGCGAGTTCCAGCCGGATCTAGTAGGACTCACATGTCTTACCTTTAGCTATTATGACACGCTACACACTGCACGGATCATAAAGGAATCATGCCAAACTGCCAAGGTATGCGTTGGCGGATGGCATGTGACCCTCTATCCACAGGAAACGCTTAACCAGAAAGATGTTGATTACGTAGTCTTCGGCGAAGGGGAGAAAACATTCTTGGAGTTGGTCGATGCCGTTTCGCAGGGTCGTCACCCAGAGGGGGTGTTGGGTCTTGGTTATAAGTTGCAGAGCACATCAAAAATGAATTCCCGGTGGCTGGATGGGGGTAGCCCGCAGGTTACAGGCAAGCCCGTCATGAACGAATATACAGTCAGACATGGTGGCGACCATCAGCAGATTAAGCAGGTCATGCTGAACCACGAAAGGCCTGTCGAGGAAAATCTGGATGACATTGATTCCCCTGATTTTAGTTTGGTAGATATCAACAGGTATTCGCACATACTGGATAGGGGCTTCGATGTCACGTTGCCGATGGAGTCATCACGAGGATGCCCTTTCACATGTATTTTTTGCGATATTCGCAAAACTCGTTTCCGCTCCCGCTCACCGGAGTTTATAGCGACCGAGATGGAACGATGGGCGGCTAAAGGTGTTCGTTCATTCTTCTTCGTAGACGATAACCTTACCGCTAATAAACCACGGGCAATCCAGCTTTTTAAAGAAATTGTCCGGCGCAATCTGAATGTGGAGTTCAAGGTGAGCAGCCGGATTGATCGGTTGGACGACGAGGTAATGCTCTGGATGAAGCGAGCTGGAGTTTCACGTGTTTCCGTGGGGATCGAGTCCAGTAAACAAAAATATCTGGATCTGATGCAAAAAAAGATTACGGTTGAGCAAATTGAGGACTGCCTTGCCAGAGCCCGCAAGATAGACTTACCGGTATTTGCATTCATGATGCTTGGACTGCCCGGACAAACGCGGCAGGAAATGCTTGAGGAAGTTGATTTTCTAAAGAAGAATAAAGTGGAGTACGCCAGCTTCTCTGTTTTGACGCTTTACCCGAAAACAGAAATGCATCGGATTGCTCTTGCAAACGGGGTTCTCAAGGAAGATCCTTGGCAATCATTCGCCGAGAATCCAGTACCAGAAATGCAAGCGCCATATGCGAATGGGCTTTACAGCGGCGAAGAACTGAAAAAGATTCAGCTTGAGGTGACGCGCCGGTTTTACTTCTCGCCACGTATTTTATACAGGCGCATACGGGAGGTAAATTCCTTTAAGGCATTAAAGCAGCGGGCCAAATTGGCGCTACGTTTGCTCGGCATCGAAGGTGCGTGAGTACGTGAAGATGTATGGAATACAGGGGCGTCATAATCGATATGCAGCGCTGTCAAGCGTGTCCGGTTTGTTTCAACGGATAGAATAACAATGCAAATTTACCTCCACAAAATCTTGCCGGTTTTCTTGTTGCCCATGGGCATTACCCTGTTGCTGGTTCTTGCAGGCCTTTTCTTGCGCCGCCACTCATTGATTTGGCTTGGGGTTGTTGCGCTGTGGTTGAGTAGCACTCCAATTGTCAGTCATATTGCGGCCCGATCTGTGGAAGGATGGGCTGTGCGGATTCAGGAAACCGATGCACCTTGCGCTGATGCTATTGTAGTGTTGAGCGGAGGGAGAATTATTGCTCCAGGCGTGGCGGCGGTGAGCGAATGGGGGGATGCTGATCGTTTTTATGGCGGAGTGGAGTTATTCAAGGCTGGCAAGGCTCCTTGGCTGGTGTTTACAGGTGGCTGGTTGCCATGGGAACCTAAGGCTAAACTTGAAGGTAAGATTCTGATTGAATATGCCAAGGCATTGGGCGTTCCGGCCAAGAGCATTGCGACCACTGGTGCGGTAGTGAACACGGCAGAGGAGTCGCAGGCGGTAGCCGCACTTTTGGAGCAGAAACAAACCGTTATCGTTGGGCGAAGAGCGCAACCACATATTCTGTTGGTGACATCGGCCTTTCATATGCCCAGAGCGCAACGATTGTTTGAGCGTGCAGGGCTGGTCGTGTCACCATTCCCTGTCGATTTTCGGGTATCGGCTGATAGTGAGTTGGGGGTGATGGATTTTTTGCCCAGTGCAGATGCTCTGGCCGAGTCAGAGATGGTGTGGCGCGAGATGTATGGCCGCTGGTATTACGGGGTGCGTAGCGTTCTTCAGTAAGCATTTGTCTGGGCCGATTGAATTGCATTCAGGTGGAGATGCTAGATTGAACAGAGCAATCACGTTGGGGGTTAGAAAAATACTTGTTACTGGAGCTAATGGTTTTGTCGGCCGGCATTTATGTGAAGAAATGCTTCGTCAAGGACGGCCGGTTAAAGTTGCTGTGCGTTTACCTAGTCAGTTGTCAGTTGTTCCCGAGGCAGCAATAATTAAAAATATTGATCGTGATACGAATTGGACTGACGCAATGCGTGATGTGGGGGTGGTAATCCATCTCGCCGCACGTGTACATGTCATGCACGAAAATGTGAAGAATCCTTTGGAAGAGTTCCGTAAAGTGAATGTCGCGGGGACGGAGCACTTGGCTCGTTCTGCTGCAGCGAGCGGGGTGAAACGTTTGGTGTACGTCAGTTCGATTGGCGTGAATGGATGGCAGACCGATGAGGGACGAGTGTTTCTGGAAACAGACACTCCCAATCCACACAACGTGTATGCAGTATCGAAGTTGGAAGCAGAGCTGTCTTTGCATTGTGTGGCTGCAGAAACAGGTTTGGAGGTGGTTGTGGTGCGCCCACCCTTGGTTTACGGCATGGGTGCACCGGGGAACCTCGCGCAGATGCTCAAGGTGTTGGCCAAAGGTATCCCTCTGCCGCTTGCCTTGGTGCACAATCTGCGTAGTTTGATTTATGTCGAGAACTTGGTGGATGCGTTGATTCTATGCACAACGCATACTGCTGCGGTAGGGCAGACTTACATGCTTAGCGATGGCGAGGATATTTCCACTTCTGACTTGTTGCGCCATTTGGGGGCGGCCATGGGATGTCCAGTACGTTTGTTTCCCTGCCCTCAGGCTCTGTTAAAACTGGCGGGGCGGCTGACCGGCAAGTCGGATCAGGTTGAGCGTTTGTTAGGTTCGTTGCAGGTCGATAGCGGTAAAATCCGCCGTGAGCTGGGCTGGCGACCACCTTTTACCTTGCAGCAAGGACTGCAAGCCACTGCCGAGCAGTACCGAACCAGATGATTGTTTGAGCCGCCGGACTGGACATCTTGAATGGCGTGCTTAGTAGCCTGTAAAAGCAAGACCAACTGTATGATTTAATGATATTTTGATTACATCAAAGCTCTTGAATATTTCCAAGATACACGTTGTGGACACGCCAGCGATGGCGACGCATCTGCTCGTTGATCCGGCTGCGCATCCGCTATGGGGTGCAGTGTCTGCAGAGTACCTGTGCAAGTGCTCACTGAGCGGACCCTTATCAAGAGACTAACGATGGATAGCGTGTCGCATTGAAGGGGTTTTTTCCCGAGAGCTTATGAGCAGCGATTCTACGAAAAACAACTTGTGGCGTGAATGACTTGGCCCCCACGATTTCCGCTCGATATCATTTGGAATTCTCGTCAATCAGGCAAAGCCAGTTTTCATCTTGCGCCAAAGAATACAGGAAACTGCATGAAATATCAGTTTCGTAAACTGAATTTTTGGATTGTGCTCGGGGTTGACCTATTGTTGCTGGTCGCCGCGCATTTGTTGGCCTACGTAATTCGTTTCGATGGCGTTGTTCCCCAGGGACAGTGGGCCAACATTTTCGCCGTCCTTGGCTTCCTTATCCCCGTCAAGTTGGTGCTGTTTCATTTGTTTGGGTTGTATCGGGGGATGTGGAGGTACACCTCCCTGGCGGACTTGCTGAACATTCTGAAGGCCTGCGTGGTTGCGGGGTTTATTACTTTGGGCGGTATTCTGTTGTTAAACCGTTTTCAGGGGTTTTCCAGGTCGGTCTTTGTGCTCGATGCTCTTTTAACCTTCCTTTTTATTGCCGGGTTTCGTATCAGCCTCAGGCTTTCTTGTCAGAGTGTTTTCTGTCTGCCTTTTCTTCGTGATGATATCGGCAAACGGCAACGCCGCAAGCGATTGCTCATCATTGGGGCAGGCGATGCAGCCGAGAAGGTGACGCGGGAAATCAACGATAACAAGGCGCTGCCTTACATGGTGGCCGGGTTTCTGGATGATCATGCCGCCAAAATCGGCCAACAGATTCACGGCATTCCGGTTCTTGGCCCCATAGCGGATCTTTCGGAGTATGTATTTAAAGTCAAGGCTCAGGAAGTGCTCATTGCCATTCCCTCGGCCAGCCGTGACCAGATGCAGCGGATTGTCGATCTGTGCCGGGCTTGCGAAATTCCGTTCAAGACTCTGCCCGGGTTGGGGGAGTTGATCAGCGACAAGGTCTCCATTAAAACCATCCGCGATGTCTCGTACAAGGATCTCCTGGGGCGGCCGCCGGTGCGGCTTGAGCTGGAGCAGATCGGCGATGTTTTGGCGGGGAAGACGGTTCTCGTCACCGGGGCTGGAGGCTCCATTGGTTCGGAACTCTGTCGCCAGATTGTCCGCTTCCACCCCTCCACCCTTGTTCTCATGGATGCCAGTGAACAGAATCTGTACCAGATCGAGATGGAGTTGCTCCATGAATACGGCTTCAAAAATTATGTGGCCGTTCTCGGCAAGGTGCAGGACAAGGCTTTGCTGGAGTCGTTGTTCCCGCACTATCGGCCAACGGTGGTTTTTCATGCCGCAGCCTACAAGCATGTGCCCATGGTCGAGCGCAATCCCTGGGAAGGAGTCTACAATAATATCTTTGCCTCCAAGCGGTTGATGGAGGTTTCGGTGCGGTTTGGGGTGGAACGCTTCATCGTGATCTCCACCGACAAAGCAGTGCGGCCCACCAATGTCATGGGCGCCACCAAGCGGATGACCGAGATTCTCATGCAAGGGTTTTGCGAGAAAGCCAGATTGGCAGGGGCAGGAACCCGGCTCATGGCGGTGCGTTTCGGCAACGTTCTCGGATCATCGGGCTCGGTTATTCCCCTGTTTCGGCGGCAGATCGAGCTTGGTGGGCCGGTTACCGTCACCCATCCAGATATGACCCGCTACTTCATGTCCATCGAGGAGGCGAGTCAGCTTATCCTTCAGGCCGCCACCATGGGCGAGGGCGGGGAGATTTTTATTCTGGAGATGGGTACGCCGGTGCGGATCGGCCAGATGGCCCGTGATTTGATCAGGCTCTGCGGCAAGGAGCCGGATACGGAAATCGAGATCAGGGTCACCGGACTCCGGCCCGGCGAAAAGATGTACGAAGAGTTGATCACCGAGGGCGAGGGGATTGTGCCCACCGGCCATGAAAAGATCATGGTGTTGCGCGGGAGCGGCGCTTGTCTGGAGGACTTGCATGAATCGCTGGAAAATCTTAAGCAATTCGCCTCAACCCATGACGCAGAGGGGATCAAGGCCGAGCTTGGCAGGGTGATTCCTGAGTATGCATTCCAGGCCGGTGAATCGGTTTTGCCGAAGGGGTGAGCGGTGTTTTTCTTAAGGTAAAACAAAGGCTTTGCCGCTGTTTGTGATATTTATCCTTCCAATAAGGACAAATAGTCTGTAAAGTATCCCTATGGAAGAACACTATCGTCAGGTTATCCGACAAAAAATCGTGGATGCACTCGGTGCGCCTATCCCGGTATTGACGCGCCGCGATGTCTGGCTGCCAGCCGTGCCGAACAAGGCAACCGCGATTATCGGGATGCGGCGGGCGGGCAAAACCAGCTTGCTCTGGAAAATTTTGGCTGACCGTCTTGCGCAGGGAACACCGCGTGAAGGGTTGCTGTATTTCAGTTTTGAGGATGAACGCTTGGCCGGCATGCAGGCAAGCGACCTCGATATGCTGGTCGAGGAATACTATCGTCTGTATCCGGAATGGCGGGATCAGCGGCGGGCCACTTTCTTTCTTGATGAAATCCAGGTCGTCCCCGGCTGGGAAGTGTTTGCTCGCCGACTTTTGGACAGTGAAGAGATCGAGCTGTATCTATCGGGCTCTTCCGCCCGGCTACTCTCGCGGGAAGTGGCTACCAGCATGCGTGGTCGCGCCATGGAGGCCGTCGTACCGCCATTCAGCTTTCGCGAGAGCTTGCGGCATGTTGGGCGGGAGCCGCTGAAATCACCAGAACACTTGCCCAAGGCCGAGCGATCCTTGCTGGATAACCATCTGCTCGGTTATCTGGAGCAAGGCGGCTTTCCCGAGGCGCAGGGACTGGATGCGCGCAATCGCATTGCCTTGCTGAGTGGTTATGTGGATGTTGTGCTGCTGCGTGATGTCGTGGAGCGTCATGGGGTTACTCAGCCGCTTGTGTTGCGCTGGATGGTGCGCCAGTTATTGGGCAATGCGGCTTGTGCTTTCAGCGTCAACAAATTCCATGTTGATCTGAAATCGCAAGGCGTTGCTGTGGGCAAAGACACGCTGCACACGTACCTGGGCTATCTGGAGGATACTTTCCTGTTGCGCGGCATCGTTATCGCCACTGATTCCGAACAGCGTCGAAGGGTTAATCCACGCAAGGTCTACCCCATCGACACCGGCTTGATTCCGATTTTTGATCGGTCTGGAAAAGCCAACCTTGGCCATGCGCTGGAAACCGCCGTGTTTCTGGAGCTGGATCGGCGCGGCGCCGAAGTCGCCTATGTGCGCACCGTCAATGGCTTCGAGGTCGATTTCCATGCGCGCTATGTTGAAGGCCGCGAAGAATTAATTCGGGTCTGTGCCAGCGTCGATCAGCCGACTACTCTCGCCAGGGAAATCAGGGCATTGCAAGACGCGGCCCCAGACTTTCCACAGGCCGGCCTGGTGCTGGTTGCGCTGGATCGGCCCGCATTGCTCGACATCCCCGCAGGCGTGACAGTCATTGCTGCCCGCGATTGGCTGCTGGGTGGAAAGGAATTGCACGGGTGAACGGGTACATGTGTTTTCCCGGAGCCTCTTGCAAAAAATAAAAAACACCCTTCGACAGGCTCAGGGTGAACGGTGGTAAACTAAAATCATTATGGTTTCTTCCGTTCATGCTGAGCCCGTCGAAGCACAATAAAGCATTTTGCAAGAGCCTCCCCGGAGAAGAAATACATGCCGGCTGTGTGATTCCGGGCGTTTTTGAAAGCCCCCTCAGTCCCCCCCTGTTAGAGGGGAAGGTCAATCCATGATAATTTCCTTAAGGTAACCCCCCGGCTTTGCCGGGGGACTCATAAAGTTTGACTTATACGGCGGTCGCGCTTCAAGTTGTTACTATGAGCACAGCACTTTT
>PHAW01000214.1 GCA_002841785.1 Deltaproteobacteria bacterium HGW-Deltaproteobacteria-3
GACATCGACAAAGGGGACATAGCTCTGTTCATAATGGCGGTGATCGGACATGACCTCCTCGGTTCGCTGGATCTCGTTGCTTTCGATGGCGGCATGCATCCGGCACACCTCGCAGGGCGTGTCCCGCTGCTTGTACACCTCGTAGCATTTTTCACCGATCTTGTCGCCAAAGGTCCGGCGCAAGATCTCGTTTTGGTATTCGATCACAAAATCCCGGTTGAGGATGTGCATCCCATGGTCAAGGGCGGAAAGGATGCCCCGGAACTTATCCCGCTCCGTGCGCAACTGCCTGTCGATATTTTGCTGTTCCGTAATGTCGCCGAAGCTTTCCACCGCGCCGATGACCCGGCCGTTTGCATCCCGCAACAAGTCGGCGTTTTTACTGACAATCCTTACCCGTCCATCCTTGGTCCTGATCTCGCAAATCCGATTAAGGATGGGTTTCTTGACCGTTTCCGAATACACGCCGCAGCCTTTTACCGTGCATGGCTCCAGGGCAAAAACACTGCACGGCTTGCCGAGAACCTCCGCCTCCGTATATCCGGTGATCCTTTCCGCCTTTTTATTCCAACTGGTGATCTTTCTGTCGAGGTCAACGGTGAAAATGGCGCTGGGAATAACACTGTAAACGAGTTGTGCCTGTTCGCAGGCCTGGAGCAGTTGGTCTTCGGCCCAGCGCCGTTCTTCCACCTCAAGGCGCAGGGCATCATTGACCTTTTTCAACTCAATGGTTCGCGCCTCAACCCGCCGCTCAAGCTCGTCATGACTTTTCTTTAAAATCTCGGCGGCAAGATTCAGTTCGGTGACATCACGCACAATTTCGATGATGCCGAGCAGGGTATCGTCGTCCCCCAGAAGCGGGGAGGCAAACACTTCGTAATGACGGAGCTCACCGGACTTCAGGGTAATGTCCTGGGAAACCGAGACTGCTTTGCCGGTTTCAAGAACCTTCATGAGCGGACACTCGCGTCCGGCCTTGTCGCAAGGTTGCTTCAAGCCGAACAACACCCGATAACAGTGCGAATTTTCAGAAAACCTCCCATCGTTTATCCGGGAAACAGGGAAATCGCGCGCTGCCTGGTTGATGAGCTTTACCCGCATATCCGTTCCGATCACCAGGACAGGGTCCGTCACCCCGTTGATCACCGATTGCAGAAACCGGAGGTGCTCCAGCAGCATGCGGCCTATGGCCCGCCTGTCGGTTTTTGCTACCCTGCGTTCTTGCGTTTTCCATTCCATTATCGTACCTGTCCGCCATCCAAGGGGCTTGCGCCTTGGCTCAGCACCGTGTCCATTTCGTCGGCCAAATAGGAAAGATGCATTTTTTCTTCATCCGCCAAGCGCAAAAACAAATCCCTGGCCTCGTTTTTTTTACTCTTTTGCGCCATGCGGCTGTAAAGATCCAGGGCCTGGGTCTCTAATGCCATGGCCAACTCCAGGATATCCCGCTTGGTATGCAGACGGGTATCGACCCGGGCAAGAAAATCCTCCACCCTGGAACCGCCCTCCATGAACCCCGCCGCCCCCGTGCCCGGCATGGCCGCAGACCCGTGCGCCTGCCGGTACTCGGCAAGAAGCCGGGTCTTGTGCGCATCCTCGAAGCCCATCAAGCGAGTGTAGAGCTGCCGGGCCTCGCTCTCCTGCGCCCGTTCGGCCAGAAGGCGGTAGAACTCCCGCAGCCCGTCTTCCATGGCATAGGCCAGGCTCACTCCGTCCTCATACTCTTCCTGGCCGGTGAAAAACTCCAGCCCGGCCTCTTCCGGCCCCTTGGCCTGTTGCCCCTGCCAGGCCTTGATGCCTCCGGCCATATTGTAAACGTCTGCAAAATCCTTGCCAGCAAGAAGCTGAGCCGCGGCTTTGCTCCTGCCGCCAACGGCGCAATAGGCAATGACCGGCTTTTCCTTATCAAGCTCAGCCAATCGCCCGGGCAGCTCCTTGAGCGGGATGAGAATAGCCCCGGGCAGATGCCCTTCCTCATACTCCTTGGGCTGCCGGACATCCAGGAGCTGATAGGCATCCGCCCCGCGCGCTTCCATGTACTCCTTGGCCTGGGCCACGGTGAAATCCTTGCCCGGGACAAACAGATTCTTCCAGTTCATTGCTCACTCCTCTTTTGTCTTTCCGGATCCGGAATCATGCTTCACGGGGTATTGCGCGTGAAGGGCAGCGCCAACAGCCGCCAGAACCCCAGCTTTTCGATCTCCCGGTGCGAACCGATGCCGATGACGATTTTTTCCTGTTCCACCCCGGTGGTCAGGGTGCCCAGCATCCGGTCCCAGATGGACAGGATCACCCCGTAGTTGGAATCCCGCTCCTTGATCCGCACCGAATGGTGGATGCGGTGCAGGAAGGGCGGGACAAAAAGAAGCACCCATAACCGCTCGAACCACGCCGTCACCCGGATGCTGCTGTGATGAAACTGCACGGAGAGGTTCACCAGAATCTCAAAAAGGATGTAGGCGGCCAGGGAAATGCCGAAGGTATAGATCACCGCCAGCCTGATCAGGCCGGTGAAAAGAAACTCGCCCAGATGGAAACGGTTGGCCGTGGTCACGTCCATGTTCATGTCGCTGTGGTGTACGCGATGGAACCGCCAGAGGAACGGCAGCACATGGGTGAGCAGATGCCAGAGGTAGATGAAAAAATCCAGGATCAGGATGGAGGCGACAATGTTGAGCCACCCGGGCAGCTCCCATGCGTTGAGCAGGCCGGTATTTTTTTCCTGCCCGGCAAGAATCAGGGCGACAATGGCGCTGGTATACAGCAGATGGTAGATCGTGCCGTTCATGATGGACAGCGGCAGATTGGCGAGCCAGCGTGTTGTCCGGGCCACGGTGGGCTGCCGGTAGGAAAAGCCCTGCTCGCAGAGCAGAAAAAAGGCAACGCCGCCCCAGTACAGATAGGGCTTGATCGCATACAGGTCCATGACAATTCCTCCTTCAGCCAAAGCCCTGCGCCTCGGCCGCGGCCAAGGCCCCCGTCTTGGTGGCGCAGGCCCGGCACACGCAGTCGACAAGCCCGGATGTTTTTGCCTTGGCGTAGAGAGGAGCAAAGGGCGCCTCCGCTTCGGCAAGATCCTTGACCAGAGCTGTGGCCATCCCTTCGATAATCAGCTTGACCTCCCAGCCCCTGGCTTGCATATCCAGGCCATTCAGCAAGGCGTGGGCAAAACACGCCGGTTCCCCGGCAAAGGCAACGATGGCGATTTTATGCTCCATGGCATCCTCCGGTCAGACACAGTAAAAATATCCGGACGAAACCCATAATCAGGCTTACGCCAGCATCTTGCGGATCTTGACGGCAAGTTCGCCCGGGAAAAGCGGCTTGCTGATGAAATTGGCGTGCGTCCGGAAAACCCCGTATTCTTCGAGCATGGAATCGGTATAACCCGACATGAACAACACCCGGATCCGGGGAGCAGCCGCCTGGACCCGGGCGGCCAACGCGTGACCGGCCATCCCCGGCATGACCACATCGGTCAGCAGGAGATCGATCTTGTGCCCCCCCTCTTCCACAAGGAGCAGGGCCTCCGACGAAGAGTCGGCCGTAAGCACGGTGTAGCCCATGGTCCCGAGGGAATGGCTGATAACCGCCAAAATCTCCGGTTCATCGTCAACCACGAGGATGGTCTCACTTCCCTGCAGCACCTCCAAGGCCTGACCGGTCACCACCGCCTCCACCGGCGCCTCCACTCTGGGGAAATACAGGCGGAAGGTGGTTCCCTCGCCAAGCTCGCTCTCAACCACAATATAGCCGCTATGCTGCTTGACAATGCCGTAGGCGGTGGCCAAGCCAAGGCCGGTGCCCTTGCCTTGGGGCTTGGTGGTGAAAAACGGCTCGAAGATATGCTCCTGCACCTCCTTGCTCATGCCTTCCCCTGTATCGCTCACCACAAGAACCACATACCGTCCCGGCTCGATATTGTC
>PHAW01000017.1 GCA_002841785.1 Deltaproteobacteria bacterium HGW-Deltaproteobacteria-3
CTGGTCATCGACGAGGCGGACCGCATGCTGGACATGGGCTTTATCCCCGATGTCCGCCAGATCGTCCACGCCACCCCCAACAAGGACAAACGCCAGACCCTGCTTTTTTCCGCCACCTTGACCCCGCAGGTCATCAGTCTCGCCTCGCAGTGGACCACGACCCCGGTAACGGTGGAGATCGAGCCGGAGCAGGTGGTGACGGACACCGTAGAACAGTTGGTCTACCTGGTCAGCAGCCGGGAAAAATTCCCCCTGCTCTACAATATCATCATCCGCCAGAACCTGGAGCGGGTGATGATCTTTTGCAACCGCAAGGACGAAACCCGCCACCTCGCCGAAAAGCTGGCCCGTTACGACATCCAGTGCGCCATCCTCTCCGGCGACATCCCCCAGCACACCCGCACCAAGACCCTGGAAAACTTCCGGGCCGGCAAGATCCGGGTGCTGGTGGCCACCGATGTGGCAGGCCGAGGCATCCATGTGGACGGGGTGAGCCATGTCATCAACTACACCCTGCCCCACGATCCCGAGGATTATGTGCACCGCATCGGCCGGACCGGCCGGGCAGGCGCCCTGGGCACCTCGGTGAGCTTTGCCGACGAGTCCGACTCCTTTCAGCTTCCAGATATCGAGGAGTTCATCGGGGCCAAGCTGCCCTGCATCCAGCCCGATCCGGAATGGCTGTCAACCCCGCCCCCTTCCAGGCCTGCCCAAAAAAGAGAACCATCCTCCGCGCCCCGCAGCCGGCCGAGCGGCAGCGGCCCCGGCGGCAGCAGACCCCGGCCCGGCGGGAGAAGGCCTTCTTCAAGCAGGCAGAGCCCTCCGAGAGCAAAGACCTCCAACTGATGGCCACGATTACCCTGAAGGATATCGCCTTGAGCTTTGGCGGTCTGCCCCTGCTCAACGGCATCGATTTGCAGATCGAACCCGGCGAGCGGGTCTGCCTGGTGGGCCGCAACGGCGAAGGGAAATCCTCGCTCATGAAGATCCTGGCCGGGGAGATCGAACCGGACCGCGGCGAGATCACCCGGCAAAAAGGGCTGCGCGTGGCCCGGCTCACCCAGGAAGTGCCGGTCGGCATGACCGGGACCGTCTACGAGGTGGTGGCCGCGGGGTTGGGCGAGATGTTCGCGCAGCTTTCCCGCTACCATGCGGTGAGCCACCTGCTCCAAACCGATCACTCCGAGGCTGTCCTGGCCGAACTGGAAGAGGCCCAGCACGCCCTGGATGCCGCCAACGGCTGGCAGGCCCAGCAGCGGGTCGAGACCGTCCTTTCCCGCTTGCAGCTTCCACCGGACCAGGAGTTCACCTCCCTTTCCGGCGGGCTCAAGCGAAGGGTTCTGCTGGCCCGCGCCCTGGTCAGCGAACCGGACCTGCTGCTGCTGGACGAGCCCACCAACCATCTGGACATCGAGGCCATCAACTGGCTGGAAGAGTTTCTCCTCAGCTTTTCCTCCACCCTGCTCTTTGTCACCCATGACCGCATGCTGCTCCAGAAGATCGCCACCCGGATCGTGGAGCTGGACCGCGGCAGGCTGACGAGCTGGCCCGGCAACTTTGCCGCCTATCTCCAGCGCAAGCAGGACGCCCTGGATGCCGAAGCGAGCCAGAGCCACAAGTTCGACAAGAAACTGGCCCAGGAAGAGGCCTGGATCCGGCAAGGGATCAAGGCCCGCCGCACCCGCAACGAAGGGAGGGTCCGGGCCCTGCTCGACCTGCGCAAGGAACGCTCCGAACGCCGGAGCCAGGCCGGCAAGGCCCGCATCCAGATGCAGGACGCCGAACGCTCCGGCAAGCTGGTGGCCTCGCTCAAGGATGTCTCGTTTTATTACGGCGCCACCCCCATCATCAATGGGTTGACCGCCACCATCATGCGCGGGGACAAGGTGGGGATCATCGGCCCCAACGGCGCGGGCAAGTCCACCCTGCTCAAGCTCATCCTCGGCCAGCTTGCGCCTACCCAAGGGTCCATCAACCTGGGCACCCGCATCGAGTCCTGCTATTTCGACCAGAACCGCGAACAGCTCGATCCGGAAAAGACCGTGGCCGACAACGTGACCGACGGCGGGGACACCGTGCTGGTGAACGGCCAGCCCCGCCACATCATCAGCTATCTCCAGGATTTTCTCTTTGCCCCGGACCGGACCCGTTCGCCGGTGCGCGTGCTCTCCGGCGGGGAAAAAAACCGCCTCCTGCTGGCCAAGCTCTTCACCCAGCCCTTCAACGTGCTGGTGATGGACGAGCCCACCAACGACCTTGACGTGGAAACCCTGGAGCTGCTGGAAGAACTGCTCCTCGACTACCAGGGAACCCTGCTCCTGGTCAGCCACGACCGGGCCTTCCTGAACAACGTGGTCACCTCCACCCTGGTCTTTGAGGGCGAAGGCAGGGTTGAGGAATACGCAGGCGGCTACGACGACTGGCTTGTGCAGCGGGCCCAGGCACCGGCTTCGGCTGCCAAGCCCGAAAAAAGGGAAAAAAAAGAAACAGTCCCGTCCAATAAAGCTGCTGCCAAAAAGCTCTCCTACAAGGAAGAACGGGAGCTGGAGGCGCTGCCCTCACAGCTTGAGGAGATGGAAGCGCAACTGGAAGAGCTGCACCAGCAGCTCGGCGATCCCACTCTGTATCAGAAGGACCCTTCCGCGATCCCCCCAATCCAGAAACAACTGGAAGAACTGGAGCAGGAGTTGAAAAAGGCCTACGTCCGCTGGGAAGCGCTTGAGGCTGTCAAGGCTGGCGAGGCGTAACTCCGTGGCCGGGGCACACCGATGAAGATCATCCTCATCGCCGCCATGGCCAAGAACCGGGTGATCGGCCGGGGCAACGGTATCCCCTGGCACATTTCGAGCGAACTGCAACGCTTCAAGACCATGACCATGGGGCACACCCTGGTCATGGGGCGCAAGACCTTCGAGTCCATCGGCCGCCCCCTGCCCGGCCGGAAAACCATAATCGTCACCCGCAACCCGGAATATCGCGCCGCAGGATGCTCGGTGGCCACAAGCCTGGCCGCCGCCATCGCCCTCTGCCCGGAAACGGAAACAATCTTCATTGCCGGAGGCGGCGAGATCTACCGCGAGGCCCTGCCCCTGGCCGATGCGATCTATCTCACCGTGCTCGACCGGGAGGTGGAGGGCGACACCCTCTTTCCCGAGTTCGCCCCCAACCAGTTCCGCGCGACCTCAACAGAACGGGTGGAAGAACCGGACCCATACACCTTGACGATTTTTGCCCGCCGCTGATCCGTTCTCCAGCACTGCAGCCACCTCAAAAAACACAAAAAACCCCCCTGGCCGCCACAATACAGGCAGCCAGGGGGGTTTTATTTTCAACCATGCCTATTTCAGGCGCGGGTCAAATGGCGGTACTTGATCCGGTGGGGCTGGTCGGCTGCATCGCCCAAACGGGCCTTGCGGTCGGCCTCGTACTCGGAGTAGTTGCCGTCGAACCAGACCACCTGGGAATCCCCCTCAAAAGCCAGCATGTGCGTGGCGATGCGGTCCAGAAACCAGCGGTCATGGCTGATGACCACGGCGCAGCCGCCGAAGTTCTCCAGCGCTTCTTCGAGAGCGCGCAGAGCGCTGACATCCAGGTCGTTGGTGGGCTCGTCCAGCAGGAGGACGTTGGCCCCTTCCTTGAGCATCCTGGCCAGGTGGACCCGGTTGCGCTGGCCGCCGGAGAGCAGCCCCACCTTTTTCTGCTGGTCGGTGCCGGAAAAGTTGAACCTGCCCACATAGGCGCGGGAGTTCACCTCGCGGTCGGCAATGGTTTCCTGGCCCTCGGAGATGGCCTGCCAGATGGTCTGTTCCGGGTCCAGCACGTCGCGGGACTGGTCCACATAGGCGAGCTTCACCGCCTCGCCCAACCGGATGGTGCCGGAATCGGGCTTGTCCTGGCCGGTAATCAGCTTGAACAGCGTGGTCTTGCCCGCGCCGTTGGGGCCGATCACCCCGACGATGCCGCCGGGGGGCAGGGAGAAGGTCAGGTTCTCAAAGAGCAGCCTGTCGCCGAAGGACTTGGTTATGCCCTCGGCCTCGATGACGATCTTGCCCAGCCGCGGTCCGGGCGGGATGTAGATCTCCAAATCCTTGGTGCGCTTTTCCGCTTCCTTGCTCAGCAGCTCTTCATAGGCCTGGATTCTGGCCTTGGACTTGGCATGCCTGCCCTTGGGGCTCATGCGGATCCACTCCAGCTCGTGCTGCAAGGTCTTGCGCCGCTTGGACTCTTCCTTTTCCTCGTTGGCCAGCCGCTTTTCCTTCTGCTCAAGCCAGGAGGAGTAGTTGCCCTTCCAGGGGATGCCCTGACCCCGGTCCAGCTCCAGAATCCAGCCCGCCACATTGTCGAGGAAGTAGCGGTCATGGGTCACGGCGATGACCGTGCCTTCGTAGCGCTGCAGATGCTGCTCCAGCCAGGAGACGGTCTCGGCGTCCAGATGGTTGGTGGGCTCATCCAGCAGCAGGATATCCGGTTTTTTCAAAAGCAGACGGCACAAAGCCACCCGCCGCTTCTCGCCGCCGGAAAGCACGTTTACCGGGGTCTCCCCCGGCGGGCAGCGCAGGGCGTCCATGGCCATGTCGAGGCGGGCATCGAGATCCCAGGCATCCAGGGTGTCGAGTTTCTCCTGCACCACCCCCTGACGGGCGATGAGCTTGTCCATGGCCTCATCATCCATGGGCTCGGCGAACTTGTTGTTGATCTCCTCGAACTCGGCCAGCAGATCCACCGCCTCCTGCGCCCCTTCGCGCACGATCTCGATCACGGTCCGCCCTTCGTCAAGCAGGGGTTCCTGCTCCAGATACCCCACGGTCAACCCCGGGGAGATATGGGTCTCGCCGTTGAATTCCTTGTCCACCCCGGCCAGGATCCGCAGCAGCGACGACTTGCCCGAGCCGTTCATGCCCAGGACGCCGATCTTGGCCCCGTAGAAATAGGAGAGGCTGATATCTTTCAAGATCGGCTTTTTGTCGTAAAACTTGGCGACCCGAACCATGGAATAGATGATTTTATTGGGCTCAACGCTCATTGGGCAACTCCTTAAATATGGGCAAGAGAATTTAGGGGCCGTTACCCAAAGAACCATGCCTTTCCGGCTGGTTCGTTACGGCCCCTTATGCCGGTCACGGCATTCCTGTTGTTTCCTGGTTATTTTTGCGAAACGGCTTCAGGACATAATTTCAGGCGCAAGGATAGCACAGAGCGGAAAAATCTTCACTTTGAAAAAAAGGGAGAGGAAACGAGAAACTTTCTTACCGTTGATCCAGGAGTTCCCGAATGGCTGCGGCAAGCTCGGCAATATTCACCGGCTTCATGATGAAGCGGCGGATCCCGGCCCGGACGGCTTCCTCTTCCGAGGCCTGGGAACTGAAGCCGGAGGAGAGAATGATGGGCAGATCCGGCCGGATCGCCAAAAATGCCTTGGCCAGCTCCAGGCCGGAAAGATGGGGCATGGTCTGGTCGGTCACCACCAGATCGCACCCCTGGGGATCATTCCGGAAGGCGGCCAACGCCTCCTCGCTGTCGGCAAAGAGTTGCACCTGATAGCCGAGACGTTCGAGGGCCAGTTTTTCCATGGCCACAATGGCCTGTTCATCATCTACGACAAAAATACGCTCGCTGCCTTTTTCCGGCGGGGCGCAGATTTTCCGGGCCATCTCCTCCCCTGCTTTTTCCGCAACCTGCGGGAAAAAAATCCTGAAGGTCGTGCCCTGGCCGGGGATGCTCGCCACGGAAATCTTGCCGCCGACAGCCGTTACCAGGCCATGCACGATGGCAAGCCCCATGCCCGCCCCCTTGCCTTGCTCCTTGGTGGTAAAATAGGGTTCAAAGATGTGATCCAGCACCTCTTTTCCCATGCCATGTCCGGTATCGCTCACCACCAGCAGCACATAATCCCCCGGCGCCAGCTCATGGGGTTGCGCCTCTTCTTCCGTCAAGGCCGTATTTTCCAGGAGCACGCTCAGGGTGCCGCCTTTCGCCTCCATGGCATGGGAGGCGTTGGTGCAGAGGTTCAGGACAATCTGGTGTATCCGGGTTGGATCGGCAAGGATGGCCTGGCAATCCGGGGCTATCCGCTGCTGAATCTCGATGGTCGCAGGGATGGAGGCCCTTAGCAGCTTGAGCGCTTCCTTGACCACGCACTGGATGCGCATGGGCTTCATTTCCTGCTCGCCCTTGCGGCTGAAGGCGAGGATCTGCTGCACCAGCCCCTTTGCCCGATAGGTAGCCTTGAGCACCTCGGCAAGACAGAGATCCGGTTCGCTTTCCGGAATCATTTTCTGCTTGGCCAGCTCGGTATAGCCCAGAATCGCGGCCAGGATATTGTTGAAATCGTGGGCAATGCCGCCGGCCAGGGTGCCGATGGCTTCCATTTTCTGGGCCTGCCGCAACTGCGCCTCAAGCGCGCTTCTTTCTTCCTCCTCCCGAAGGCGCTCAAGTTCGGCAGACGCCTTGACCGCGACAATCTCCATGATCTCGGGAAGCCTTGCCGCAGGCAGCATCTCCCTGGTTGAAAAGATATTGAGCACCCCCAACACCTTCTGGCGCGTATCCCGCAAGGAGATGCCCACGCAGCTTTCCGCCCCCAGCTTGGCAAGCTCCTTGTCCTCGGGAAAAAGACGGCGGAGATTCCGGGCATAGCTTATGTAGACATCGCGCACCACCCCCTCGCAGGGCGTTCCGGCCAGGGGATAGCTGAGGTTCTCCTGCTTCTCGCGGTGCAGGAAGAGCGAAAGGGTCCGCACCTCTCCATCGGTCAGAAGGCCAATGAGGCCATGCTCCGCCCCGAGCCAATCGCAGAGGCCATCGATAATCCGGTCAAAGCACTCCGTGCCCGTGGCCCCCACCATCCCCCGCACCAGGGCATCGATGGCCCTGTCCGCCTCCCGCGCCGCCTTGCGGTTTTTCGCCTCCCGCAATCCCCGGATAACGGCGGGCGCCAGCCGGGTCAGCTTGTCCTTCATCACATAGTCGCAGGCGCCACCCCGCATCATCTCCACGGCGGTTTCCTCGCCCACCGCCCCGGAAACCAAAATAAAAGGCAGATCAACCCCCTTTTCCTGCATGAGCTTGAGCGCCGCCATGCCGTTGAACCGCGGCATGGAATAATCGGAAAGAATCAGGTCCCACTCCTGCCCGGCTAGACACGCCGCCATGGCGTCGGCGGTGTCCACCCGTTCGTGGCTCGTCGCAAACCCTCCCTTGGCGAGCGCCCGCACCACAAGGGCCGCATCGTCATCGGAATCTTCCACCAGCAGCACGCGCAGATTCTCGGCCATGCTCAGCTCCTGATCACGGGAGGCGATTGATTCAGCAGCAGCCAGTAAATGCCCAAATGCCGGATAGCCTCGCTGAACTGCTGAAAATCCACGGGCTTGCGGATGAAACTGTTGGCCCCCAAGGTATAGCTTTTAAGCTTGTCCTGCTCCTCGTTGGAGGTGGTGAGGATGACCACGGGCAACAACCTGGTCCGTTCGTTTGCCCTGATCTTTTCCAGCACTTCCAAGCCGTTGATCCTTGGCAGGTTGATGTCAAGCAGGATAACCTCGGGCATGCGGGCCAGATCGCGCCCCGCATGCGCACCCGTGCCACAGAGAAAATCAAGGGCTTCCACGCCGTCCCTGGCCACAACCACCTCATTGAGGATGTTGTTCTTCTTCAGGGCGCGGAGGGTCAGGGCCTCGTCATCCGGGTTGTCCTCAACCAATAGAATCATCTTCGTCCTCATGCGCTTGCCGCCTTACACGGAAAAATAAAAAGTCGCCCCGTGCCCCACCTCGCCCTCGGCCCGGATAGTGCCGCCATGCCGGTGGATGATCCGTTGCACCGTGGCCAGGCCGATGCCGGTGCCTGCAAATTCCTGGAGAGAGTGCAACCGCTGGAAGGCCCCGAACAGCTTGCCGGCATAGGCCATATCAAACCCTGCCCCGTTATCCCTTACAAAAAGAAGATCCTTGCCGCCTTCCTCCTGCCGGCCGAAGGTAATCCGCGCCTCTTCGGTTTTGGCGGTGAATTTCCAGGCATTGCCCAGCAGATTATCCAACACCGCCCGCAGCAAAATGGCATCCCCCAAAACCCTTATGCCGGGGGTGATCTCAAAGGCAACCCTCCGCTGGGGCGCCCCGCGCCGGAGCTCTTCGGCGATCTCCCCGGCCATGGTGCTGAGATCGACCTCTTCCCGGTGGATCTCCCCCCTGGACAGGCGGGAAAGCTGCAGCATGTCATCGATCAGCTCGCCCATCCGCAGGCAGCCTGCGCGCACCCGGCCGAGGTAGTCCTTTGCCTTCTCATCAAGCCGTTCGCCATAATCCTCCAGCAGAGCCAGGCTGAAGCCGTCGATGCCGCGCAGGGGGGCGCGCAGATCGTGGGAAACAGAGTAGGCGAAGGCGTCAAGCTCCTTGTTGGCCGCGGCGATCTGGGCGGTGCGCTCCTCCACCCGGTTTTCGAGTTCTTCATTGACCTGGCGCACCTCTTCCTCGGCCCGGCGGCGCTCAACCACCTCCTGCTCGAGTTCATGGGTCCGCGTCCGCACCATCTCCCTGAGACGGGCGTTGAAAAACAGCAATCCGGCGAGCACCAGCAGCCCGGCAAAGGAAGAGCCGAAAACAATGTAGAGGAGATAATACTGTTGCTCCATGGGAGCGCGGATCGATTCAATGGCCCGGATGTCGCCGACTTTCTCGCCAAATCCGCCCAGCCCGGGATAGAGCGCCTGGAGGCCGAGGGGCGCATCCTCCCGGTCACCATGGCATTTCATGCACCTCTCCTGGTTCACCAGAAAGGGCAGGGCAACATAGAGATAGTCTTTGCCATTGATCCGGACGACCTCCCGGTAATCCTTGATCTCCTTGTTGTCGTTGAACCTCCGGATGAGTTTTTCTTCCAGGGCGTCTGCCTTGTTCACCGGATTGCGGGGATTGAGGGCGGCCATCTTGTAGTAAATCTCTTCAAGGCCTGCGGCCGTACGCTCCTCATTGTATGCCTTGTGCTGGTTTCTGACGATGAAGGTCGAAGAAAAGATTTCCGGGGCGTAGAACTTTTCAGAGACCATGCCTTCCGCTCTCAGCGAGTAAAAGACCGGATGCATGACTTCCTGGATATACCGGTGCAAACCCTTGTGGGTAAGCAGCACGGCCTGGATGTTTCTTTCCGCCTCGTTGAGCACATAGAGCCGGGCAAGATGATACAACCCCGCGGCGACAACAAAAGTCACCCCCAGCACCACCACGGCTATCTTCCGATATTGGCGGCCCGGCTGCGAAACACTACTCCGAGACTCGGCTCCCATGGCTTTCTCCCTGAAAATGTACTTCCATTATAGGGTAGGGTTTCCGGTGAAGTCAAACAAAGAAACCGCGGAAAAGAAATGGGTTAGGGCAAGGACTCCCTCAAGCGGACACCCGGTTGCGCCCCCCCTCCTTGGCCCGGTACAGCGCCTGATCCGCCGCCTTGAGCACGGCCTGGGGGGTTTTTCTGGTTGTGTCGGGCTGGGCCATGCCGATGCTGATGGTGAGTGAAACTTTTTTCCCGGAGCCCCCGCCCTTGTGCCTATTGTCCGGGGTCTTGCCGGCCCGCCCCTCGCTTCGGACGATAAACCCGGCATCGGCCACTTTCCGGCGCAATGCTTCCAGATGCGACTGGGCCTCTTTCAGGGTTTTGCCCGGGAAGAGGACGGTGAACTCCTCGCCCCCATAGCGGAAGGGACGTCCTCCCCCGCCGACCCTGGCAAGCAATCCAGCCACCATGGCCAGCACCTGATCGCCCACGTCATGGCCATGGCGGTCGTTGAATTTTTTGAAAAAATCAATATCCACCATGGCCACGGCATAGGTGTTGCCCAGCTTGAGCAACGCCTCGTTCAAGGCTCTCCGTCCGGGCAGGGCGGTCAACTCATCCCGGAAAACCATGCGGTGGGCAGCCTCAATGGCTGCAACAATGAGGATCAGCACGGCCATGCTGAAAAGAAAGGCCTGTTGTGCGGAATTTCCGGCCAGCAGGGCAGACAGCGAACAGAGCAGGGCCCAGAGGAAGCCATGATCCAGCACATCGCGGTGGCGATACAACCGAAACAGCAGGACCAGGGCGACAAGAACCCAGAGAACAAGGGCCGGGAAGGGCAATCCGCCGGCCAGGGGCGGAACAATGGCCATGCCCTCCAGTTGCCGCACGATCAAGGGCCCGCGCACCCCATAGAGCCCAAGCAGCAGGAGGGGCTGCAAGAAAATAAAGCCGAAACGGCGCAACCCCTGGCCGGTGACAAGGCCCCGTTCCCGCCAGAAGGAGAAAAGAAGCAGATTGAGGGGCAGCGCCAGCAGGACCATATGGAACACATACCTGGCCAGGAGCTGGTCGATCTGGGCAACCCCGCCGTACCGGCGAAGGAGCAGATCGGCCAAGAGCACTGCCAGCGCCCCGAAAAGCAACCGGCTGCGATTGAAGCGCCAGCCGAGAAAAACAGCGGTCAGCCCCAGCACGGGGGGCAGAAGCCAGGTGATCCCAAGCAACCATCGGGCCAGACCATCGTGCTGCAAGGCCGCCAGCGCCGCGGCGAGCATAAGGCCGCCCGGCGCCAGATACGGGAAAAGCCCTTGCCAGAAATGCATGTTTCCTCCGGGGGTGTTGCTCGTCAAAACACAGAAATCCCCTCCCACCTGGGGGGGGGGGGGGGGGGGGGGGGGGGGGGGGGGGTAGGCAGCCTTGTGCAATTTCGCAAGAGACTCAACTTGTGCTGAAACTATGCCCCCCCCGTTCTTTTCGTCAAGTTTTATGCGAGGTCTTTTCTTTTTTCACAAAGCAGGGCATGATGGACAATCATGAACGATCAACACCCCAGGCCGCACACCCCGACCATCGACCCGGAAAAATGCACCGGCTGCGGTCTCTGCCTTACGGTGTGCCCGGACCGGACCCTGTCGCTGCTGGACGGCAAAGCTGTAGTCAGCGGGGCTCGCTGCCTGGCCTGCGGTCATTGCCGCGCCATCTGCCCGGCCGAAGCCATCACCGTGCCGGGCCTGGAGCCCGAGCCTGTGTTCCAGACCTTTGCCGCGGACACCCTGTATCTGCCCCCCGGCCAGGGAGACCCCGCCCAATTGGTCCGGATCATGCTCTCCCGGCGCTCCTGCCGCAACTACACCAGCCGCGCCCCGGACCCGCAACTTCTGGAAGACCTGGTCCGCATCGGCACATGCGCTCCCTCCGGCACCAACAGCCAAGCCTGGACCTTCACCATCCTGCCGCACCGGTCGGCGGTGGAAACCCTGGGCAACCTGGTTGGCGCTTATTTCGCCAAGCTCAACCGGCTGGCGGCAAACCCCTTGCTGCGCACCACTCTCAGCCTGATGGGCAAACCGGCCCTGGCCAATTATTATCGCCGCTATCATGCGACCATCGCCCAGGGACTCCGGGAATGGAAGGAGCAGGGGTGCGACCGCCTCTTCCACGGGGCGCCCGCCGCCATCATCGTCGGTTCCCGGCCCGGCGCAAGCTGTCCTGCGGAAGATGCCCTGCTGGCCACGCAAAACATCCTGCTCGCGGCCCACACCCTCGGGCTCGGCTCCTGCCTGATCGGCTTTGCCGTGGCGGCCATGGCCAAGGCCCCAAAGATCCAGCGGGCTATAGGCATCCCCGCAGACGAGAGTATCCATGCCGTCATCGCCCTGGGCTATCCGGCCGAGCCGTACCGGCGGCTCACCGGCAGAAAACCGCTGACCCCACGATATTTCTCAGGATAACCCTTTTAAGGATACCCCATGGAACACCGGATCATCGAACTGGAAACACGGCTGGCATTCCAGGAACTCGCCCTGGAAGAGCTGAACGGTGCTCTCATCGCCCAGCAGGCCCAGCTTGACGCCGTGGAAAAGGAATGCAGCCGCCTGGCCAATCTGCTGGCCGAAACCCTTGCCCCCCGTGACGCGGACCATCCATGAACGAGTTCACCCTCACCGTCGGGGCGCAAGCCTCCCTGCATGGCGCCTCGCCCACCCTGGCCGAGGCGCTCAGGCAACAATTGACCATCGACAACCCCGAGTACCTTGAGGCCAAGAAATACAGCCGCTGGATGGGCAAAAAGCTCAAGCCCCATCTTTATTTCTATATCGAGCGCAACGGCACCCTCACCTTTCCGCGCGGCTACGCCAACCACGCCATCCTTCTGGCCCGGAAATTCATGCGCCAGGATCCCAAGATCATCGACCAGCGGCAAAGCTGCGACCTGGTGGAGTTCAACTTTTTGGGCGAGCTGCGCCCCTACCAGGAGGAGGCCGTCAACGCCATAACCCGGCACGACTTCGGGGTGTTGGAAGCGGGCACCGGCTCCGGCAAAACGATAATCGCCCTGGCGGTGATCGCCAAACGGCGCCAGCCCACCCTGGTGCTGGTCCACACCAAGGAGCTGCTCTACCAGTGGGTGGAACGGGCCAGAACCTTCCTGGGCGTGGAGGCCGGGATGATCGGCGACGGAAATTTCTCCCTGGCCCCCGTCACCATCGCCATTGTCAACTCGGCCCGCAACCGGCTCTCCGAGCTGCCCGCCCATTTCGGCCAGCTCTGCGTTGACGAGTGCCACCGGGTTCCGGCCTCGCTCTTCACCGAGGTGGTTGCCGCTTTCGACTGCCGATACCTGCTGGGCCTCTCCGCCACAGCCTTTCGCCGCGACGGCCTGACCAAGCTGATCTACATGTCCCTGGGCGACCGGGCCTTCAAGGTGGAAAGCCACGACCTGCACGAAAGCGGGGCCATTCTCAAACCGGAATATCTGCAGCGCGCCACGGAATTCCGCTATGTGTACCGGGGCAACTACCAAGCCCTGATGAAATCGCTCTGTAGTAACGCAGCGAGAAACCAGCTCATTGTCGAAGACATCCTCAAGGAGCGGGCCGCCTCCCCGGGCACCATCCTGGTGGTCAGCGACCGGGTCAAGCATTGCGAGGCGCTGGCCGTCATGCTCGAAAAACAGGGCTGCCCCAGCGCGGTGCTCACCGGCAAGCTCCCGGCGGAGCAGCGCACCGCCTTGGTGGACTCCATCCGCCAGGGCGAGGTCAAGGTGCTGATCTCCACGGTGCAGCTCATCGGCGAAGGCTTCGACTGCCCGGACCTTGCCACCCTGTTTCTCACCACGCCGATCAAGTTCACCGGCCGCCTCCTCCAGGTGGTGGGCAGAGTCCTGCGCCCGGCCCACGGCAAGCAGGCGCGGGTCTACGATTATGTCGATCCGGTGGGGGTGCTTTCCTCCTCGGCCCAGAGCCGCTGGCTCACCTTCCAGCAGGGGTAGCGTCTTCCCCCCTTTGCAAATTCTTTTTCCCCGTGTTAGAAACACCTTTTTTTACGCGACAATGGCGCATGCCGTTTTGTGTCGGTTATGCGTTTTTCGAGAAAAAATGGAGGAGAGGAATGATCAAGAAGATTTCAACCGTGGCCCTGGCAACCCTGTTCTGCCTGCCCGCCCTGGCCAATGCCGGAGCAGGCGGAGGCAACGACCGTGTGGCCGCCCTGGAAAAACAGATGGCCGAGATGAACAAGGCGTTCAACGCCCAGATGCAGGCGATGAAGGAAGAAATCGCCGCGCTCAAGAGCAAGAATGCCGAGATGGGCAAGGAAGCGGCCTCCACCAGCGAAACCGTGAAACATGGCCTCGATGCCGCCGAGTGGACCAAGAAGGTCTCCGTGGGAGGCCAGTTGGCCTTTCGCGGATACAACGTCCAAAACGTCTGGGATTTCGACAACACTGACGACACCGACAACATGGACCTGTTCCGGACCAAGGGCAGTCTCTGGACCGAATTCAAAGCCAGCGACGACGTCACCGGTCGTATCCAGATCACCAACCAGACCTGGGGCGAGGGTGCCGGCGTTGGGGACAACACCGACAACAAGGTCTTCCTGGACAACGCCTACATCAACGTCAAGAACCTGATGACCCTGCCGGTGGAAGGCACCTTTGGCCGCCAAACCATGATCTACGGAACAGGTTTTGTCATCCTGGACGGCCAGTCCCAGTTCAGCTCCTCTTCCATCTACTTCGACGGGATCAAGCTCCGCTGGAACATCACGGACCAGTTGATGCTGGACGGCTTCTACATGAAGGACCAGGAAAACAATCTGGCCAACAATGCAAACGGCAACGCAGGCGACGACCAGACCCTGTCCGGCTTCTACCTGACCAACACAAAATGCCCGATCACCGGGATGCAGCAAGAGCTGTATGCCCTGAACCGGCATGACGAGGCGATCAAGAAAAATATCTGGATGTACGGCGCCCGCCTCTCCGACACGCTGGCCAACGGCATCGACTACTCCCTGGAAGGCGCGATCCAGACCGGAGACGCCAACGCCACCCAGGACCAGAAAGCCTGGGGCGCCAAGATGGAGGGCGGATACACCTTCAAGGCGCTCGAGTGGAAACCCCGGATATCCCTCGGCTATGCCTTCATGAGCGGCGACGAGGCAAGCTCCGCCGGAGACAACGAGCAATGGGACACTTTCTACGGCGGCTGGCCGCAGTGGGGCGATCTTCTGGCCTGGAAATACCTCAATATCGGCCCAGGCAACGCCCTGAACACTGTCTATGGCAGCTATGATGCGCAAAGCACCGTGGCAGGCGAGGCAGTCTACTCCAATCTCCGGATCGCCACCCTCGGCGCCGGCGTCAACCCCACCGGCAAGCTGAGCGTGGGCATCTCCTATTCCAAGCTGACCTTTGACGAAACCGCCCCCGGGATAGACGATGATTTCGGCGACTACTACCAGGCCACAGCCAAATACCAGTACAACAAGCACCTGAGCTTCGGGCTTTACGGCGCCATGCTTGAGCCGGGCGAGGCCTTTAAGACCATCACCCCCCAGGACAAGGCAACCGAAGCCATGTGGGAGGCTGAGTTCAAGTTCTAGCCGCCACGCCTGGACGGATCACCCCGGGGCGGCGCTTTATTGCCCCCCTTTTTTCCCGCCGCCCGGCCTGTTGGGTCCCTGTCCGGGGGCGATTGCAACATCGTTGAACGATGCGGGGATCCGTGGTAAATAACCCCTGATGTTTCGGATGCGATCCTGGCGCTGACGGTATTCCTGCGCAGCCAAGGAAAAAAAACGTGTCATGGACAACCGCAATATCTGCTGGAGGGACACGGCATGAAGGTAAAACAGATTGAGATCTCCCTGGAAAAAAAGTCGGGGCGGCTCGCCGAGATCAGCCACACCCTGGCGGAAAACGCCATCAACATCCGGGCTCTGTCGCTTGCGGACTCCGCTGATTGCGGCATCCTCCGCTTGGTGGTGAACGACACCACCAAGGCCCAGCAGGTTTTACAGGAAAACGGCTTCAACGTGGGCCTCACCGAGGTCCTGGCCATTGAAGTGCCGGACAAGCCCGGCGCCCTGGACTGCATCCTCCAGATGGCGGGCAAGGCCGGCCTCAATGCGGAATATGTCTACGCTTTTTCCAAAAAAAGCGGCGAATCGGGCATGCTGCTCTTCCGTTTCGATGATCAGAACGCGGCGGCGGCTGTGTTCCAGAATGCAGGCTGCCGGTTATTGAGCGACGACGAGGTCCACGCCCTGTAGTCACGCAACAAAGGAATCCCATGGCTATTTCCCAAAAAATGCTCGCATTCGCGGAACGCTCCTCCTGGATCCGCAAGATGTTTGAAGAAGGCGCCCGGCTCAAGGCCCAGTACGGCGCGGACCAGGTCTGCGACTTCAGCCTCGGCAACCCCGACCTGCCGCCTCCGGCCCAATATAAAGAAGCAGTTCAAAAAGTTACCGCAACGGAAGGTCCCGGCGCACACGGCTACATGGCCAACAACGGCTATCCCTTTGTCCGGGAGGCGGTGGCGAAACAGATCGGCGCCGAACAGGGCATGGCTGTAAGCCAGGACGATATCCTGATGACCGTGGGCGCGGCCGGCGGACTCAATGTGACGATGAAAGCCCTGCTCGATCCGGGAGACGAGGTGATCATCCTCGCCCCTTTCTTTGTCGAATACAACTTCTATGTGGACAACCACGGCGGGGTCACGAAAATCGTCAATACCGCTGTTGATTTCAGCCTGGATCTTCCCGCCATTGGTGCAGCCATCACCCCGAAGACCAAGGCGATCATCATCAACAGCCCCAACAATCCCACCGGCCAGATCTATTCGGCCGCGGAACTGGCCGGGCTGGCCGAAGTGCTCGCCAGGGCAGCGCAAACCATCTACCTCATCAGCGACGAGCCCTACCGCAAGATCGTCTACGATAATCTTGTTGTGCCCAGCATCTTCAAGGCGTACCAAAACAGCCTCATCGTTTCCTCCTATTCCAAGGATCTCTCCCTGCCGGGCGAGCGCATCGGTTACATCGCCGTGCACCCGGAGATCGAAGGCAAATCCCAGCTCCTCGGAGCCATGACCCTGGCCAACCGGATCCTCGGTTTTGTCAATGCCCCGGCTCTGATGCAGCGGGTGGTGGCGGAGCTTCAGGGAATCACGGTGGATTGCACCGTCTATGCCCGCCGCCGGGAGCTGTTCTGCAAGGTGCTGAGCGAGGCTGGCTACGAGTTTGTCCCGCCCAAGGGCGCCTTCTACATGTTTCCCAAATCGCCCATCGGTGACGATGCGAAATTCGTCGGGCTGCTGGCCGAGGAGAAGATTTTGGGCGTGCCGGGCCGGGGCTTCGGCATGGAGGGCTATTTCCGCCTCGCCTTCTGCGTGGAGGATGCGGTGATCAGCCGTTCCGCCGAGGGTTTCAAAAGGGCATTGGCCAAGGCTCTGGCATAACAGAAAAAAAGAACCCCCTTCGACGGGGCTCTCCTGAGCTTGCCGAAGGGCTCAGGGCGAACGGAAAAAGATCAATCATCTCAGTAAAAAGTCCGCTCGTCCTGAGCCTGTCGAAGAACCACACAGTGCCACAGTAAAGGCATAACCAACACATCACACCGAGGTGTTACGCATGGGAGACGCACTGGCGCTACTCGCCTTCTCCTTTCTGATCACCATCGGAGCGGCCATCTTCATGGAGGGGTTGCACAAGCATGTGCCCACAGGCTACATCTACCTGCCCATGGGCTTGACCCTCCTGGTGGAGATCCTGCAGGTGCGCTACGAGCACAACCGCAAAAAAACCCTGACCGCCGGGCAGACATTATAACCGCGAAAACCAGATCCCCCGGTGCAAAACAGCAGGAAAACCCGCCCATGACAAGCTTTCGCAAGGAACTTCTCTTCAACGTCCCCACCCGCCGCGCCTTTATCAATATCACCCCCCAGGTGGCGGAGTGCCTCCGGGAATCGGGCATCAAGGAGGGGCTGGCCCTCATCAACGCCATGCACATCACCGCCTCGGTCTTCATCAACGACGACGAACCGGGGTTGCACCACGACTACGAGGTGTGGCTGGAAAAGCTTGCCCCCCACGAGCCGGTTTCCCAATACCGGCATAACGGCTGCGAAGACAATGGCGACGCCCATCTGAAGCGGCAGATCATGGGCCGCGATGTTGTGGTGGCCGTAACCGATGGCGCCCTCGACTTCGGCCCCTGGGAACAGATTTTTTACGGCGAGTTCGACGGCGGCCGGCCCAAGCGGGTGCTGGTAAAAATCATCGGAGCATAGGCGGCCGACTTGCCCAACAGAGCGCTTACCATCCCCAACCTGCTGAGCATCCTGCGGATCCTCCTCGCCCCCCTGCTTCTGGCGGCGGCGGCATCGGGCCGGGCCGGGCTCTTCCTTTTCCTTTTCCTCCTTTCCCTGGCAAGCGATGCCTTGGACGGCTTTCTGGCCCGGCGCCTGAATCAGGTCTCGGAATGGGGCGCGCAGCTCGACAGTTGGGGCGACCTTGCCACCTATCTTGCCGCAGCGGTCGGGGTGTGGCTGCTCTGGCCCGCCCTTGTCCGCCGGGAGCTGACCTTTATCCTCCTCGGCATGGGCAGCTTTCTCCTCCCGATCCTGCTCGGTTTCTGCAAATTCGGCCGCCTCACCAGCTACCATACCCGGGCGGCACGATTCGCCGCAGTCCTTCTGGGATTTGCCGCCCCGCTGCTCCTTGTCGGCGGCCCGGCCTACCCCTTCCGCTTCGCCATACTCATCTTCCTGCTCGCCGAACTGGAGGAGGTGGCCATCACCCTGCGCCTGAAGCACTGGCAGGCAAATATCCCGAGCTTTTGGCATTGTTGCCGGCTACCGCCCGAGTAACCAGCCGGAAGAGATTGCCCTGGTTTCCCAAGGCTAAGCCCGGGCAACAGGGAAATTTATTTCCTTGATAACGTGTGCTTTTCATGCATAATGAAAAAAAGGAGGGGACCATAGCGCGCGTCAAGGAGTGGAACTGTTGCACAGAGCAAAATCAAATGAGGAGGGGTCCAATGAAGCTGCTACGAATCGGATTGGCAGCGGCAATCGTCCTGCTGCCCCCAGCGGCCCTGGCCGCCGGGAAAAAGGCGAATTCCATCGATGAGCTGGCCAAGATGTATGACGTAACCTCATGCAAGAATTGTCACGCCAAGATCTTTACGGAATGGGAAAAGTCCTTCCATGCCACGTCCCTGGTCGGGTCTCCCCGGACCATGGCCACCATCGCCAGCACGATCAAGGACGGGCTGCTCAAGGAATACACCCATTCCGGGGCCAAGGAGGTCAAGGATCTCACCGTCGAGCACATGATGATCTGTGCCAAATGCCATCTGCCGCAACTCAAGGACGCCACCGATGCGGTGGCCCGGGAGATCGCCCAGGCAGCCATCGACGGCGCCGCGGGTGACGAAAAGGCCAAGAAACAACTGGCCAAGGTCGGCATCAACTGCCTGATCTGTCACAACCAGAAAGCCCTGATCCACAAGTGGACCGATGGCGAAATCGATCCGGACGCGGTCTACGGCAGCAAGGACGGAAAACATCCGGACGGTAAATTCACCAAGCTCAAAAAAAGCGCCGCCATGCCCGAGTCGATCATGTGCGGCCAGTGCCACGGCCTTGGCCCGAATTTCGATCTGGCGGAGCCGACCCAGTGCGCCACCCTCTACGGCAGCTATCTCCACGCCTATGTGCCCTCCGGCGGCAGCGAGACCTGCCAGGACTGCCATATGAAAAAAGACGGAGTCGGCCACTTCATGCCCGGGTATCGTGATCCGGCCGTGGCCAAGAGCGCCGTCACGGTTGACGTTGACGCGCGCGGCTATTATTTCCTGCCCAAGGCGGGCGATTCGGTGCCCACCGCAGTGGTGACGGTGAAAATGACCAGTCACGCGGGCCACCGCATCCCGGATGGCTGACCGTCTCCCAACCGGCTGGTCCTGGATGTGACCGCGAAAACCAAAGACGGCAAGGAAGTGTTCAACCAACAAAAAATCTACACCCCCCAAACTGCGGCCAAAGGCCGGGGGGACAAAATGGTCTACGGACCGCACCGCAAATCCGGCATGCTGCGGGATACCACCCTGCAGCCGGGACAGACCCGGGCCGAAACCTTTGAGTTCAAATTCCCCTACGAGGATACAGACAAGGACGGCAAGAAGGTCCGCAATGTCACGGCCAAGGAACTGGACGTGGTGGTGAGCCTCTGGCATCTGCCGGCCGGCGGCGACCTGGCCACCCTGGAAACGGGCAAGGGCAAGTTCCTCTTCCATGAGAGCACCAAACGCGTCACGGTGAAATAACCGACAACGGCATCGGACAGCCCGCGCCGTCTATACTTGACGGCGCGGGGTTTCAGGCGACCGGCGTCGTGGCTCGCAAACGAGCCTTGTTGGTCTTAGTAGAGATGGCACACCTCTTCCGGAATCGGCCTGAAATTACTGTAACCTCGGGGGGGGTAGCCATGATGCAATAGGTTTACGGATAAGAAAAAGGCCACGGGAGAATAATTCCGACAATGGAACAAACGCCATGGGCCGCATCTATTTCTTGAGTTGGAACAAATGGCCGGGCGCGCCTGCCCTGCAACGACACATATCCTCGGCAACCTCCGCGCCAACAGCCAAATCTTCGTTTTGAACCGCAACAGCGTCTTGTTCGGCAGCACCGCACAGGTGCATGCGGCGGCGTGGGTGCAGGCGAGTTGGGCGCTCTAACAGGATATTGAAAAAAGCCGTCCTGGCTTTTTTCAACCACGAGCGGCCAGAAGTGAATGCTGTCCGATCTCACAATTTCAACGAGGTAGAACTCGTCGAAATTGGCGATCCATCCCTGGATTTCACGCGGGGCATCGAAAAAAGAGTTTTTCAACACCCAGCTCATCATGGGAAGATCAGAGCTACTTATTGACCATAGCCCCCCTCTTTGGTAGCATCCCGCATGGCTCGAATGTCGCGGGTTATAGTAGATGGGATCCCGCCCCAATCACCTGCGCGGCAACGGCAATTATATGGTGTCCCCATAAGCACCCTTCCCATCCACGAAATCCTCCCGGAGCTGCGGGCGCAGCTCGCCAGCCGCGAGGCGGTTGTGCTTTCCGCCCCGCCCGGCTCGGGCAAGACCACGGTGGCGCCCCTGGCCCTGCTGGATGAACCCTGGCTGGCGGGGAAAACCATCCTGATGCTGGAGCCGCGCCGGCTTGCGGCCCGGCTGGCCGCCGGTTTCATGGCCCGGCAATTAAATGAAGAGGTCGGCCGGACCGTGGGCTACCGGGTCCGTTTTGAAACGCAGGTTTCCGCGGCAACCAGGGTGGAGGTGGTTACCCAGGGGGTGCTCACCCGGAGAATGCAGGACGATCCCGAACTGACCGGGGTGGGGCTGGTCATCTTCGACGAGTTCCACGAACGCAGCCTGCAGGCAGATCTGGCCCTGGCCCTCTGCCTCGATGTGATGACCGGGTTGCGCGACGATCTCAAGCTGTTGATCATGTCCGCCACCCTGGACACCGAGGCGGTCAGCCGATTGCTGAATAACGCCCCGGTAGTTTTGGGCACGGGCCGGAGCTACCCGGTGGGCGTGGAATACTGCCCGGGGGGACCACCGGCGCAGCCCCAGCCCCGCGAGATCGCCAAACAGGTGGCTGCAACCATCCACAAGGGTCTGGTCGAGCAGCCGGGCGACATTCTTGCCTTTCTCCCCGGCGCTGCGGAGATCCGGTTTACCCAGGCGTTGTTGAGCGCTGGCCTATCCCCAGCCGAAATCGCCATCCATCCCCTGTACGGCGACCTGAGCCTTGCCGCCCAAACCGCAGCGGTACAGCCGGACCCGAAGGGAAAACGGCGCATCATCCTGGCCACGCCCATTGCCGAAACCAGCGTCACCATCGAGGGCATCCACACCGTGGTGGACAGCGGCTGGAAACGGAGCCCGCAGTTCGACCCAAACAGCGGCCTGAGCCGTCTCACCACCCAGCGCATTTCGCACGCCTCCGCCACCCAGCGGGCCGGGCGGGCGGGACGCCTCGGCCCGGGGCACTGCTATCGGCTGTGGAGCCTGGGCGAGGACCACTCCCTCAAGCCCTTCGACCCGCCGGAGATCATGACCGCCGACCTGAGCCAAATGGTACTGGATCTGGCCCGCTGGGGGGTGCATACCCCTGACGCACTGGGCTGGCTCGACCCGCCCCCGGCCGGACATTTCGCCCAGGCGCAGTCGGTGCTGCTCACCCTCGGCGCCCTGGACAGCCGGGGACGCATCACCCCGCTTGGCAAAAAAATGGCTGCGCTCCCCACCCATCCGCGCCTGGGCCATATGCTGCTTGGGGCTGCCAGGCACAACGCGACCGATCTGGCCTGCGACCTGGCCGCCCTGCTCTCGGAACGGGACATCATCAAGGGGCGGGAGCGTTCGGCGGACATCGAAGACCGCATCCACGCCCTGGCCGCTTTCCGTACCGATGGCCCGGCCGCAGCCAGAGCCCTTGAGGCGGACACCGATGGGTGCCGCCGGGTGGCGCAGACCAGCAGACAGCTTCGGGAACATCTGCCAAAACCCGCCAGACCCAAAGACAATGACAAGGCAGCGCCGGCGGCGAGCGCGGGCGAACTCCTGGCCCTGGCCTTCCCGGACCGGATCGGTCAGCGGAGAAACGAGGGGAGGGGGCAATACAAACTCACTTCCGGCCGGGGAGCGGTTCTCCCTGCGCATGACCGCCTGGCCGGCCAGGAATATCTGGCCGTGGCCGAACTGGACGCGGGCCGGATCGAAGGGAGAATCTTTCTCGCCGCCCCCCTGGCCAGGGAGGCCATTATCTCCCTTTTCGGCGCCAGGCTGCAACGGGAGGAAAAGGTTTTCTGGGAAGAACAGAGCGGCACGGTCAAAGGGCAGCGCCTCCTGCGCCTGGACGAGCTTGTCCTGGAGGCCGCTCCCCTGGCGAAACCTTCCGCCGAGGCGGTGCTGACCGCACTGCTCTCCGGCATCCGCAGCCTCGGGCTTGGAGCCTTGCCCTGGAGCGACAAGGCGCGGGAACTGCAAGCCCGCATCATCTGCATGCAACGCTGGCAGCCGGAGGCGGGCTGGCCGGAGGTTTCCGATGGCAGCCTGCTCGAAACCCTTGAACAATGGCTGGCGCCCTACCTCACCGGAATGCGGAGCGTGGAACAGCTCAAAAAACTCGACCTCTGCGCCATCCTGGCCGCCAGGCTCGACTGGCAGCAGCAAAGCCGGTTGGAGCGGGAGGCCCCCACCCACCTCGCGGTGCCCAGCGGCTCCAAGGTGCGGCTGCGCTACACCCCCGGCGAGCCGCCGGTGCTGGCGGTGCGGCTCCAGGAGATGTTCGGGCTGGCCGACACCCCGAGAATCTGCAACAACACGGTGCCGGTCCTGCTCCACCTGCTCTCCCCGGCCCAGCGGCCCATGCAGATCACCCAGGATCTGCGCGGCTTCTGGGAAGGAGCCTACCATGAGGTGAAAAAGGAGCTCCGGGGCCGCTATCCCAAGCACCACTGGCCGGACGATCCCTGGCAGGCCCAGCCCACCAGCCGGATCAAGCCCCGGAAATAGCCCCCTGTACAGCGCCGTAAACTTCGTGCGCTCCGCGCCCTGCGTGGTACAATAATCCCGCGAAAAAAATCTGCTGATCAAGCAATCTCGTCAAATCCTTTGCTTTTCTTCGCAGTTAGAATCCCATTGGCACGCAGCCGAGCACCGGAGAGGCTGCCGAAAAGGGGATTTGCACTGTTTGAGGCGAAGCCGAGTTTGCAAAGCCCCGGCAGCATCGAGGAGCGCAGGGCATCCCGCCAACGGCGGGACAAGGGACACAGGGGGCCCTTTCTTCGCCGCTTCGCTGCTGGTTCGTTTCTTTGGGCAAGCAAAGAAATGAACAGAAAAACACAAGGAGCGCACCATGGAACTAAAAGTTCCGGTCATCGGCATACTGCGGGGAGTGGAGGGTGATTTCTTCGGCGAGGTCATGCAGATCTCCTTTGCCGCCGGGCTCACGGCCATGGAAGTCACCATGAACACGCCCGGCGCCGAGGAGATCGTTGCCGCATACCGGTCCGCCGTGCCCCAGGGCAAGCTACTGGGCATGGGCACCATCCGTAATCTCGAAGAAGCGAGGCGGGGTGTGGGAGCCGGGGCCATGTTTCTCGTTACCCCCAATACGGACACCAAGGTCATCGAGTATGCCAAAAAGGAAGGGGTCCCCATTGTCGCCGGGGCCCTGACCCCCACCGAGGTCTACAGCGCCTGGGCCGCCGGAGCCGACCTGATCAAGGTCTTCCCCTGCGGCGCCATGGGCGGCCCCCAGTATATCAAGGATCTCCTCGGCCCCTTCGATTATCTCCGCCTCGTTGCGGTGGGCGGGGTGAGCCTTACCAATCTTACGGAATATTTTACCGCCGGCGCCGCGGCCGTGGGCGTATCCACCAGCCTCTTCGGCAGCAAGGCGTTGCGGGAGAAGAACCTCGACCAGATCGGGCTCAACGTAAAAAATTTCATTGCACATTGCCGCCCGGCAAAAGATCGGGTATGATCCCTACCTTTACTTGCTAAAATAGCGTCTTTTTCAAGGAGACTTCCCCCATGTTCAGATCGGAAATCAAGGTTATTGACTGTACTGTCCGCGATGGCGGCTTGATGAACAAGTGGCAGTTTGACGACACCTTTGTCAAGCAGGTGTACCATGCCCTGGCCGACGCCGGGGTCGATTACATGGAGATCGGCTACCTCAGCTCCGAATCAGCCTTTGACCGCAACGTGGTCGGCCCCTGGCGTTTTTGCGGGGAAAAGGATCTGCAACGCATCATCGGGGATTCGGAAAAGAAGATCAAGCTCTCGGCCATGGCGGATATCGGCCGCATCGACTACGACGATATCCCGGTGCGTTCGGAAGGCTCCCTGGACATGATCCGGGTCGCCTGCTATGTTCACCAGATCGACAAGGCCGCCGCCCTGGCGCACCACTGCATGGACAAGGGCTACGAGACCACGATCAACCTGATGGCGGTTTCCACCGTGGGCCCGCGCGATCTGGAAGAGGGGCTCAACGACCTGGCCAAATGCCGGGTGCCCATCATCTATCTGGTGGACAGCTTCGGCGCCTTCTACCAGGAGGACATCGAGGTGCTGGCCAAGATGTACATGGAACGGATGCCGGAAAAGACCATCGGCATCCATGCCCACAACAACCAGCAACTGGCCTTTGCCAACACCATCTCCTCCATCATCTGCGGGATCAACTACCTGGACGCCACCCTGTACGGCATCGGCCGCGGCGCGGGCAACTGCCCCCTGGAGCTGCTGCTTTCCTTCCTGAAAAACCCCAAGTTCCAGGTCCGCCCCCTGATCAAGGTGATCGAGGAGCAGATCCTGCCCTGGCGGGAGAAGATCGACTGGGGCTACTTCATCCCCTACATGGTTTCCGGGGTTCTCAACCAGCATCCCAGGGCGGCCATGGCCTGCATGGAATCCGACAAGAAAAACGAAGTTACCGAGTTCTATGACCAGATGACCAGCGCCGCCGCCGGAATCTGATCTTTCCCCATCACGGGCAATAAAAAAAGGCAGGCCCCTTCCCCGGGGCCTGCCTTTTTTTATTGCTGCCCATCCCCCTCTTCCGGCATATAATGAAAAAAAAGAGGAGGACCCCATGCATCCTTTGCCCCGACACCATCCGTCCCGTCTGCGCATTGCCATTCTGGCCCTGCTCCTGGTCGTTGCCGCCTGCGGCCGGCCAAGCTACATTTTCCGGGCGGATCACCGCATCAACGAGGCCCTGGAATCGTATCATCCCTTGCCGGGCTACACCTACTACTACAGCGGCCCGGAAAATTTCCCCCTGGCCATCCTGGGCATCAGGCCGGAATACCGCCTGAACAAAGAGTTCTGGATCCCGGTGGAGCTGACGGAAAAGAAGCTGCAAGGATGGATGGAGGTCATCGACAACCCCCACCGCAGCCTGAAGACCAGGTACCACGGCAAGGTGATCCGCACCGCGGAGGGAGAGGAAATCGGCATCTGGTATTCGCCCCAGGAATGGAGCACGGTAAAGATGGGCGCGGACCGGGAGGTTACCATCTATTCCCCGTTCAACACCCTGTACCACACCGTCACCGGCAACGAGGGCGGCTTTCCCTGAACTCCCGACAAAACGAGCCAGCCATGCCGCACAGCGGAATCCAACTGACGGAAGAGGATATCACCGGGATCAAGGCGGATGCCATCGTGAATGCGGCCAACAATTCCCTGCTCGGCGGCGGCGGGGTGGACGGCGCCATCCACCGGGCTGCCGGGCCTGGGCTGCTGGCGGAATGCCGGACCCTGGGCGGCTGTCCGACGGGGGAGGCGCGGATCACCAAGGGCTACAACCTGCCCGCCGCCTGGATCATCCACACGGTGGGCCCGGTCTGGCGCGGCGGAACCCAGGGGGAACCGGAGCTGCTGGCCCGCTGCTACCGGAGCTGTTTTTCCCTTGCCCTGGAATATGGCGTGGGGAGTATCGCCTTTCCCGCGATCAGCACCGGGGTCTATGGCTATCCCAAAAAAGAGGCGGCCCGCATCGCCGTGCGGGAGGCACGTCTTGCCCTGGCGCAAAACGAACATCTCGCCGTCCTCTTTGTCTGCTTCAACAGCGCAACACGGCTGGCTTACGAGGAGGGTTTGGCGGAGATCTGATCGCCCGCCTTCGCGACCACCTCCAAGACCTCTCCTCCAAACTCCACCAGATCTCCGGCCACAAGCTGCCGCCCGCGCCTGGTTTCCACCTCGCCGTTGACCCTGGCCTCGCCCTCCTGGATCCGCAGCTTGGCCTCGCCGCCGGTATCAACCACCCCGGCCAGCTTGAGAAACTGCCCAAGACGGATCACCTCGTCGCGCACCGCTATCTGTTGCCTGCCCATGCTCTCTGTTCCTTTCCTTAAAACGGCGGGGCGATGGTCACCAGAATCCGCAGATCGGTATGCGCCCGGACGCCGTGGGGCTCGTTGATGTCGCAGAGCAGCAAATCGCCTGCCTGCGCCGGAATGGCCTGGTCATCCTTGCCGAGAAATTCCCCGGTTCCCTCCAGCACCTGGATGGAGAGCTGGCCCTCCGTATCATGGGAATGCACCGGGAAAACCTGGCCGGCGCTGAGGTTGAAGTTCAGGATTCGAAACCAGGGCGAATCGTGCATCAATACCTTTTTCATGCTCCGGCTGTCAA
>PHAW01000215.1 GCA_002841785.1 Deltaproteobacteria bacterium HGW-Deltaproteobacteria-3
CAACACCCCGGCCGAGACCTTTGTGGACCAAGTCCTGCGCAAGACCATCGGCGTCCAGGACCTGGTGGTGGGGTACGACTACGCTTTCGGCAAGAGCCGTCAGGGCGACATCTCCTTTCTGCAGGAGCAAGGCAAGGCCAAGGGATTCACGGTCTCGGTGGTGGAGCCCTACTATGTCGAGGGGATGCTGGCCAGCAGTACCAAAATCCGGGAGCTGGTGGGGTTGGGCAAGATGGCCGATGTCAAAAAACTGCTGGGGCGCTACTACCAGATCCGGGGCGAGGTCAAAATGGGCCAGCAACGTGGCGGCCCCCTGCTGGGCTTTCCCACCGCCAACCTCGCCATTGCCGAGGAAGATCTCTGCCCGCGTTTGGGCGTGTACGTCACCCAGGTAATCTATGACGGAAAATGCTACGGCGGCGTACTCAACATCGGCTACAACCCGACCTTTGCAGGGCAAAAGCTTTCCGCCGAAACCCATATCTTTGACTTCAATCAGGATATCTACGGCAAGCCGATCAAGATAAACCTGCTCCGTTTCCTGCGTGGGGAAAAGAAATTTTCCGGCGCGGGAGAACTGGCAGCCCAGATCGGCCAGGATGTGACAGAAGCACGGAAGGTGCTTGCCGATGCCCAGCAGGAGATCCTTCTCGCCTGCGAGGAGAAGTACAACCGATAAAAAAATCCCGCCTCTTTCAAGGCGGGATTTTTCTTGCTCTCACAGGCAGGGGTCAAAAATCCTCGAACTTTTCATCTTCAAAGGGAATCACCTCTTCAGCCTTTTTCTTGCCGACCGAGGCTGGCGGCAGAGCCTTGGCGGCGCCCTTCGCCCTTGGCGGCGCCGTCAGTGCCCTGCTTGCGGACTGGCGGGAGGTCTTCCGCCTGCTTGCCTCCGGCGGCCGTTTTAACGCAGCGCTGCTTTTCTTGACCCCGCCGCTGACCAGCACCGCCAGTTCTTCCACATAATTTTTCATGTACTCCGCCTGGGCGCTCAACTCCTCCGAAGCGCTGGCCGCTTCTTCCGAGCTGGCAGCGGTCTGCTGGGTGACCCGGTCGATTTCGCTGATCGCCGTGTTGACCTGATCAAGCCCCGAGGTCTGCTCCCCGGAGGCAATGGCGATTTCATCAACCAGACTGCCCACCTTGGCCGCCACCTCGGCAACCTCGCAGAAATCCTCGTTGGTTTGCACCAGCAACTCCTCTCCCTCCTTCACCTTCTTCACCGTGCCTTCGATAAGCTCCGCGGTGTTGCGAGCCGCTTCCGCCGCCCGCATGGCCAGATTGCGGACCTCTCGTCGGCGACCACGGCAAATCCGGCCCCGGCCTCGCCGGCCCTGGCCGCCTCAACCGCGGCGTTCAAGGCCAGCAGATTGGTCTGAAAGGCTATCTCGTCAATGGTTTTGATAATCTTCGAGGTCTGCTCGCTGGCCTTGGAAATTTCTTCCATGGCTGTCGTTTGCGCGGCCATGGACTGATTGGCCTTGCCCATCACCGTATTCACCTCTCGCATGAGCGAATTGCACTCGGCGGCATTATCGGCATTGCGCCGGGCCATGGTCGAAACCTCTTCCAGGGAGGCGGAAGTCTCTTCCAGGGAAGCCGCCTCCTCGGAGGCGCCTTCCGCCAAGGTATGCGCCGAGGAGGAAAGCTGCCCCGAGGCGGAAGTCACCTGGGAGGCGCACTCCTCCAAGCCATTAATGATTTTGCCGACCGGGGTGATGACAAAATGAGACAGACTCCAATACACCGCAAAACACAGGGCCAGCACCACGCAACCGATGGCGAGCACAATGACCAGCCCCAACCGCCAGGAAGCCGCGGTCAGTTCCTCCTGGGTGGTCCGCACCAGTTCCTCGATGCGGAGGGAAACTTCCGCGGAATTTTTCTCCACCCCGGCAAAACTCAAGCCCACCTCGACAAATCCGATTCCCTTGCCGTCAAAGAGGATTTCCTTGCGCAGGGTTTCCTTGGCTTGCTCCTGGTCCTTGGCCTCGGCAAGCACACTCTTATCCTTGTCGTAAAAGACCACGGAAACAACGTCTTCGTCGTTCTTGGCGTTGGCGGCAAGCCTGGTCATGGAATCGAAATCATAGCCAACGATCAGGGCCGATCCGGTTTGCGACAGGAGCGCGGCGACGGATTCCCCTTTCTGCCTCAATTTCCCGGCCAGCAGCTTTTCCTGCTCCGCCTGCTCGGATTCCAGCCGGTTGATGAACCCGTCCGCCTGCTTTTTCTGTGAACTGCTGGCGGTGAAGATAGCCACCACCGCCAGCAGTATCATCAGAGCCTGCGCCAGGATTGAAACAATGAGAATAAACCTGGCGGCAATTCCTCTTTTTTTCGAAGCCATTCACGATCCCCTTGCTGGATATGCGATTGTATCGTTGCAGAATTATTTGGCCATCTTCGCATCAACTTTTTTTATAACTTTCAACAGACTGGCATAATCCCCGGGCTTGGTAACGGCAAAGCCGGTATAACTTTTCTGAATGGAGGTATACACCGTCGGATCTTTCACCTGGAGCAGCGCCTTCTGGATCTTTGCCATGGTGGCGTCGTCGACCTTGGAGCCGACGCCGATTACATGCTCATACACAGGCGCACTCTCGGCGATTATCTTGAGCCCTTGCCCCATATATTTTTCGGCCACATCCGGCTTGAGACCACCGGCATCATGCCCGCCCTGCAGAACAGACTGGGCCACATTGTCGTGCTTTCCTGTAAAATCATATTTGAGGGAATCAAAAACGCCCGCATCCATCAGCATTGCCGCCGGGATGTAGCAAGAAAGGGTCGAGTCACGGTCTCCAAAAGCGAATTTCTTCCCCTTGAGGTCCGCCAGAGAATTGATGGCAGAATCCTTTTTAGCCACAATTACCCCCTTGAAGGTCGGTTTGCCCTTATCAAGAGCCGTGGCCACCAGACGAACCTTGTCCGGATGCTGCGCGTAAAGTTCGGCGTAAATCGAAGGTCCCATGAAAAAAATGTCAATCTCCCCCTTGAGAATGGACTGATTGAACGATTCATAATCCTTGGCGCTCCGAAAGGAGATTTTTGCCCCTGTCTCTGCCTCAAGCAAAGAGATCATAGGTTTAAAGATGGTTGCCAGCTCTGCAGGATTTTTATAAGGATGCACCCCAAAGACATAAGTCTCCGCAGCAAACACTGGACTCGCAAGACATATAACGCATAGAGCCGTGAAAAAAATTGTTTTGATTCGCATTGTGTCGCCTCTCCCTTTCCTATTAATAGATTTTAGTTGGCAAAAGCCCCATATTTAAGCGCCTTCAAACATTCCCGCACGCTTTTAAAATCTGCGGGCGGCGCCCAGCCGATGATACCGGCCTTTTTCGCCGCGTCGGAATCAGATTTTACCGCCAGGAGGGCGTCGCCTAATTTTTTGACCTTGGCGGCGTCAACATGCTTTGCCGCGGCCATGGGCCACTCGGGATACAGCTCGGTGCTGCGGACAAAGGGGAAGTCATCTTTGATCGGGTTGATGATCTTGAAATCGGACAGGGATATCTTGCCTTCCTTTTCCATGGCCTCCAGGGTGTCGGTGCGCACGGTGCCTGCATCCATGGCCCCGTTCTTCACGGCCAGAACCACGTTGTCATGCTTGCCGCCTTCCTTGAACTCGGCGAAATCCTTCCGGTAATCAATGCCGTTCTGAAGCAGCAGCCGCAATGCCATCTGGCCGCCGCCGAAAGAAGAGGTCTTCGTCACCATGAACTTCTTGCCCTTGAGGTCGGAAAGCGTATTGAGGGGGCTGTCCTTGCGCACAAAGATCACCCCGCCGAACTCCTTGACCGGCTTGCCGCCCGCCGAGTTGACCTGCATGGCCACGGGTTTGGCGCCGTAGAGCTTTTCCATCTCCACGAAAAAGGCGGAGTTCGCCAGCATGAAATCGATCTTCCCGTCCCTGAGCATGGGCGCAATGGCGTTGAACTCCAGAGGCATAATGGTGACCGGCTCACCCATCTTGCCGGTGAGATACTCCCCGGTGGCAGACCATTCCTCCATGACCTTGGGCGCGCCCCGCAGGGCCAGGATTCCGACCTTGATTTCCGCGTGCGCTTCCCATGAAATCTCTCCTCGCTGTATTGTTTTTTGCTTTTTCCGGAAGATCCGGAACCCCATACAGACACGACAAGGAACCTTCCGGCGCCGGCCGGGAGCCAGCCACCGGAAGCACAATGGACAGGTAATAACACCTACACAGCATTTATTGTATAATTTTCAGGAGAATAGTGTCAAAGGTAATTATCATTTGACGAAAAAAATAGCGCTGAATTCACTGAGCCAGACAGAGACCATCCCTGACCAGGATGGTCCTGCCGGCATGGCGGCAGGCGTCCGGATTATGGGTCACCATGATGATGGTCAATCCCTCCTCGTTCAACTGGCGAAGCAGGGCCATGACCCCTTCCGCGGTCTCGCTGTCGAGGCTGCCGGTGGGCTCATCGGCCAGCAGGATGGGCGGCCGGTTGACAATGGCCCTGGCAATGGCGACCCGTTCCTGCTCGCCGCCGGAAAGCTGGTCCGGCAAGCGGTGTGCCTTGGCTCCGAGCCCGACCTTTTCGAGAACCGAGCGGGCCATGCCGTCCTGCTCCTTGGCGGAGATGCCGGTGATGGCCATGGGCAACTTGATGTTTTCCAGCACCGTCAGGTAGGGGATGAGCTGAAAGGACTGAAAGATGATGCCGATATACTCGCTGCGGAAATCGGCCCGCTGTTCGCTGCTCAGCCCATAGACATCCAGGGAATCGACCAGAACCTGCCCCCGGCTCGGATGGTTGAGCCCGCCGAGCACGGCAAGCAAGGTGCTTTTCCCGGAGCCGGACTGCCCCATGATGCTGATGAATTCTCCATCGTCCACGTGAAAATGCATATGCCGGATGGCGCTCACCGTGTTCGCCCCGAGCTGGTAATCCTTGCCGATATCCCTGATCTCAATGAGATGTTGCCCCGTGTTTTCTTGTGCTTGCATGACTTCTCCTTACCCGTTGCCCGGTAATCGTTCACCAGAGGCACCAACAGACCAGACCACCTCAGGCTGTAAGCGGTCGGCGGCGCTGCTGATGCGCGGAAGAGGCCTGTCCGCCATACACACGGTATGCGGATCAGACCGATGACAGCTAAGCGAGCGCAGCGAGACTGCGAAGCAAATGCGGCGCTGTTGGCCGCTTACAGTGCCCGCAGCGCTTCGCTGGGGTCAAGGCTGCTGCCTTTCCTGGCCGGATAGAGGCTGGCCAGCAGGCTGAGGGAAATGGAAAGCAGGATGGCCAGTCCGCCGAGGGGAAGATTCACCCCGGCAAAGGTTCCGCCGGGGATGACCACAGGCAAAATCGACCAGGCAATGAGATTGCCGCCGGCAAAGCCCATGAAGCCGCCGACAAAACCGACCACTATGGCTTCCAGCAGAATGATCTGCATGACATGCCCCCGTCGAAAGCCGATGGCCCGGAAAATGCCGATCTCGCGGGTCCGCTCGTTCACCGCCCCCATCATGGTGACAAAAACCAAAAGCGAACCGATGAAGATCACCAGCCCGGCAACGCCGTAGCGGTGATCGGACAATCCCGGCAGAAAGCGGCGATCTCCACCAGGGAAACGATGCCCTTTTTGCCCAGGACTTCCTGCACGGCATGAAGATCGCCGATGATCATGCCGTCTTCCGCAGCCCCTGTAGGCTGGAGGATGGCCGTCACCGTGAAGGTCCGGCTTCCGAGCGGCAGCGTGTCGCCGAGGGCAAGATGCAATGCCGCAGCCGCCTCCGCCCCGACAAGCAGATCCCCCGAAGCCGCCGGAGCGACGCCGTCCAGATGCCACCAGGTTTTCAGCGGCAGCTCCACCGCGAAATCAACCCCCATCATGAGCACCTGCCGCCCCATAACCTGGGCCGCGCCGAGAACCTTGGGGGCCACCGCTCCGAGATTCTCGCGGTTTTCAATCTCCCGGATTCCCCCGAGGTCTTTTTCTGCAAACTCCTGGACCGCATAGTTCACGCCGCCCACCGTGATGCCGCCATAGCTCAAGGCAAGATTCTCGCTTTTGGGAACCATGACGATGTTGGCCCCGAACCGGTCCAGCCTTTCCTCGATGTCCCGGGTCATGCTCTCCGTGATGGACAACAGGGTGACGATGGTGGCGATTCCCAGCACCAGGCCGAGCACGAGAAAAATCACCTTTCCCTTGCGGCGCTTGAGATTGCTATACGAGATATGGTAGAGCTTCATCTGTTTTTCCCCGCGCAAGTCCGGCCGCCGCTACTGGCCGCCGGTCGCCTCGGCCTCCTTTTTCATGGTGTGCAGCCGCTGGTGGTGGCCGACCTCATTGAGCAGCACCGCCTGCACCCCCTGCCGCAGGAAAAAGGCGGAAATCCTTGCCGTGTCAAGCACCCCTTTGTTGAAGGTAACGACAACCCGCGAGCCATGACCGTCCATCACCACCTCGCGCACCCCCTCCTGCTGTGTGAGTTCCGCCAGCACCCGTTCCGATGCGGCCCGCTCTCCGGACAATTTGTAAATTGCG
>PHAW01000216.1 GCA_002841785.1 Deltaproteobacteria bacterium HGW-Deltaproteobacteria-3
GAAAGCGTCCAGCAGATTTTCAAGCCCCCGGACCAAACGCATCTTGGTGAGGGCGATGGCCGCCTGCGAGGCCAAGCTCATGACCATTCCCACCTCATGTTCGGGAAAAGGGACAACCGCGCCGGTTTCCCGATCCTTGGCATTCAGGAGCTGCAAAACCCCGATAACCTCATCCTCGTGGTCCCGCAGCGGGATCACCAGCATCGAGCGGGAGCGGTACCCGGTGGAGGCGTCAAAATCGCGGGTTCCCTGAAAATCGTAGCCTTCGGCGTCATAGACGTCGGAGATATTGACCGGCTCGCCGGTAAGGGCGCAGTGGGCGGAAACATTCCGGTGATTCTCCCCTTTGTTTTCCTGGCGCAGCGGCACTGGCGGCCAGGAAATGACTTCCCCGCTCCCTCCCATGCAGACTCCGAGCGAATCATTCTGAACAATGGCAAAATCAAGGGCCTGCCGCCCGTCCTCCATGATGTACAGAGTTCCGCCGTCGGCGTTGGTGAAATGCCGGGCCTCGCGCACAATCCTCTCCAGAAGCCGGTCAATGTTTTTTTCCGAAGAGAGTCCCAAGCCGATCTTCACCAGCTCATAGAGATGATTTCCCTGGCCTTCGCTGAACTCCCGAACCTCACGGACAACCAGGTCTGCCAGTCCGGCCACAACCTCCGGCGGAACTCCGGCCATTGCCTGCCCAACGTAGCTTTCGATTCCCTGCACAACCTTCTGCATGAGGATATCCACTGCCGGCTGCCTGCGAGGCTGAGCCTTATCCGGAAAAGCATCCATGACCATTCCCCTTGCCAGAAACGGCAGTCCTCATCGTTAACAGCTTCCTGCCCGATCCGAGGTGACGGGCCCGGGATACGCAATACTGCACCGAACAGACACAGTATACGGCAGAACAGGATGACAAGCAATTCCACATTAAAGGAGCGAACAATGCAGGACCTGCCGCATTATGCACGGAAGGCAAAAAACCCCGGAGACGGTTGACTTGCCCAAGCGAAAATGCTACCTTGGGTGCGGTGCAATTCCCATACCTGTTCGGCATTCCCATGCACTGCGCAAACCAGGCCATACCCTAAGTTTTTTTCAGGAGCTTACCCGTCATGACAAAAATCCGTCCCCTTTTCCGATCATCCCTGTGCTCCGCTCTCGCCGGCGCAGCTTTGCTGTTGCTTGCCTCCACAGCCACTGCCGCGGAATACGTCAGTGTCATCAAGGACGGGGTCAACATCCGCTCCGGCCCCGAGACGACAAAAGAAATCCTCTGGACGGTTTTCAAGGACTTTCCGCTGCAGGTCACCTCCACCCAGGGAAGCTGGGCCAAGGTCGTGGACTTTGAAGGAGACACAGGCTGGATCGCCACCTCCCTGGTCGCAAAGGAAAAAACCGTCATTGTCAAATCAGAGACCGCCAATCTGCGGGTCGGGGCGGGAAAAGACTACGAAATCCTGACCACCGAAGGCGACTGGATCAAGGTCAAGCACGCGGACGGCACAACCGGCTGGATATTGGGCAAATTGCTCTGGCCCAACTGAGCCCCAACGCCGGACACCATGGGAAAAAAAGCTCCCCCTCCATATCCGCCCCATCCCGTTCTTCTGGTTGACGACGAACTCCATACCCTGGCCAGCTTTGATATCGCCCTCCGCTCTCACGGCATCAATAACACCATCCGGTGCCAGGACAGCCGCAACGTCGGGGACATTCTCGAAAATCAGCCCGTGGAAATCATCCTCCTCGATCTGATGATGCCCCATGTTTCCGGGCATGACATCCTCACCCATGTCCGCCAGCGCTTCCCGGAACTGCCGGTCCTCATTGTCACCGGGGTCAATGAGGTGGAGACCGCGGTGCACTGCATCCAACAGGGAGCCTTTGACTACGTGCTCAAGCCGGTGGAAATCGAGCGCCTCCTGCCGAGCATCAGGAGGGCCCTTGAGGTCAGGCAACTCCGGAGGGAGAATTCCAGGCTCGCCAGCAGTTTCTTTGACAAGGACCCAGCCCATCCGGAGGTGTTCTCCCGCATCATCACCGGCAACAACACGATGAAGTCCCTGTTCCGCTATTGCGAAGCCATCGCCGAAGGGCGGCAGCCGGTGCTGATCACCGGGGAAACCGGGGTGGGCAAGGAGAGCATCGCCAAGGCCGTCCATGATCTGAGCGGCAGGCAGGGAGAATACGTCACGGTGAATGTGGCCGGCCTTGACGACCAGATCTTTGCCGACACCCTCTTTGGTCACGCCAGGGGCGCCTTCACCGGCGCGGACCGCAACCGTCCAGGCCTGGTGGAAAAAGCAGCCGGAGGCTCCCTGTTTCTCGACGAAATCGGCGATCTCAGCGAACCCTCGCAGGTCAAGCTCCTCCGTTTTCTTGAGGAACGCGAATACTATCCCCTGGGTTCCGACCAAGTCCATCATTCGGACGCCCGGGTCATCGTCGCCACCCATCGCGATCTGGAACAGCAGCACCGGAAAGGATTGTTCCGGACCGACCTGTTTTACCGGCTGCGCACCCATCGCATCCAGGTTCCCCCGCTGCGGGAGCGCAAGGATGACATCCCTGCCCTGCTGGATTTCTTTCTTGCCCAGGCCGCAACGGAGTTCAAGAAGGAAAAACCACGCTGCCCGGATGACCTCATCACCCTGCTGGCCGGCTATGATTTCCCCGGCAATGTCCGGGAACTGCGGGCTCTGGCCTTTGACGCCATGAGCCATCACCGGGGCGCCACCCTCGCCATGACTTTTTTCCACAAGGAACTCGGCGCGGCCAGCCTGCCGGAAAATCCCTCCACCTCCCCCGCCCGGATTCTTCCGCAAAAATCCTGGGCCGCATGCTTTGAGAACCTGCCGACTCTGAAAGGCGCAGACCAGGAACTCATCGCCGAAGCCCTCCGGCGAAGCAACAACAACCAGCGCGCCGCCGCCCTCATCCTGGGCATAACGCCCCAGGCCTTGAATCAGCGGCTCAAGCGCCAGCCCTAACGACCTCCAAAGGAGATCCTCCTCAGACCATGGCGAGCAAAGGAAAAATACTTGTCGTCGACGATGAGCCCATGGTCCTCAAGCTGCTCATCCTGCAGATAGAGCGTCTCGGCTATACGGCAACCCCCACGCCCAACGGACCGGCCGCCCTGACTCTTCTTGCCCAAAAAAGCTTCCATCTCATGGTCACCGACATCATGATGCCCCAGATGGATGGCCTTACGCTCATGCAACAGGCCGTGGCCATCCGGCCCGATCTCGAATGCATTGTGGTTTCCGGGCAGGCGGATCTGGCCATCGCCGTAGAGGCCATGAAGATGGGGGCGATCAACTATATCCAGAAACCGATCTCCATGATGGAACTGGAAGTCTCCCTGGCCAAGGGCATGGAACGGCTGACCCTGCTGAAAACCCTCAAGAAAAGCCAGCAGGAACTGCGCCGGCACCGCGACCATCTGGAGCAACTGGTCGCCAAACGGACCGCGGAACTCGCCCGCATCAACAAACAGCTTGAGGCGGATATCAAGGCCAGAAAAAAGGCGGAAAAAGAGGCGGAACAACGACGGCGACAGCTCATCGAGGCCGACAAAATGGTCTCCCTCGGCATCCTGGTGGCCGGAGTGGCCCATGAAATCAACAACCCCAACAACTTCATCACCATGAACGCCCCCATCCTTCACCGCGCCTGGGAGGATTTCCTGCCCATCCTGGAAGAACATTATCAGGCGCAGGGCGATTTCCCCGTGGCGGGCATTCCCTTTTCCGAGATGCGCGAGCATATTCCCGAGCTTTTTTCCGGCATTCTCGACGGCTCGGAACGCATCCGCAAGATTGTTTTCAACCTGCGGGATTACGCGCGGCAGGGCATCTCAGACATGGACCAGGATGTTGATCTCAACACCGCGCTGCGCGCCGCCCTGGTCCTGCTCGCCAATCCGTTGAAAAAGGCGACCGACCACCTCGCCATCCATTACGGCGAGGGGCTGCCGCCGGTGCGGGGCAATTTCCAGCGGACCGAACAGGTCATCATCAACCTGCTGCAAAACGCCTACCAATCCCTCGCTTCCCCGGACCAGCATCTGACTGTTTCCACCGGGCAGGACCCAAAGACCTCCACGGTTTTTGTGGAAATAGCCGACCAGGGCTGCGGCATTGCCCCAAAAAATCTCAAACGCATCCTGGAC
>PHAW01000217.1 GCA_002841785.1 Deltaproteobacteria bacterium HGW-Deltaproteobacteria-3
CAATGTTCCCCATTTCGTGGTGGCAGCCAGCAAGAAGGATCCATCTTCGGATCGGTACTGGGTGATCCGGGCGAGCATCGACACCGAAACCCTGGATCGCTTTCTGGCCCTGGCCGACACCGAGGCCTTGGAGGATATCTTTCTTATCAATGACAGCGGGATTCTGCAAAGCGGTTCCCGTTACCATGGCGACGCCATGGAGAGTTTCCAGCTCACCCGCAAACCCAAGCAGAGCGACGTCCTTATTTTCGAGGAGATGCGCGGCAGCAGCAGCTTCTACCGGGCCGTGAGCCGGATTCCGAACACTCCCTGGCTGCTGGTTCTCGACCAGCAGGGAGCCGAGGCCAGGAAAATCTGGCACATCTTCAAGGGGCGGCTGCAGCTCACCCTCGGCCTCTGCTTTCTTGCCTCGGGGGGGATGGTTTTCTGGCTTTCCCGCTTTTTGGCGGGCAAGTTTCGGGAGGCCGATGAAACGCGGGACTCGATTTTGAGCGAAACGGAACATTCCAACAAACTTGCCTCCATCGGACGGCTGGCCGCGGGCGTTGCCCATGAGATCAACAACCCCTTGGCGATCATCGCGGAAAAGGCCGGGTTGATGCAGGATCTGGTCGGGCTGGAGCAGGACTTCCGCCATCGGGAAAAGTTTCTCGATCAACTGGCTTCCCTGCAAAACGCGGTGGTCCGGGCGAGAACCATCACCCATCGGCTGCTCGGCTTTGCCCGGCGGATGGAGACCTCCCTGACCCTGGTGCAGCTCAACGCGATCATCACGGAGGTCTTGAGTTTTCTGGAAAAAGACGCGGCCTACCGCAACATCCACATTATCCTGCAACTCCAGGAAAACCTGCCGGTCATCCGGGCGGACCACGGTCAGTTGCAGCAGGTGTTTCTCAATGTGATCAACAACGCCATCGACGCGATCCGCGGCGACGGCGAGATCCATATCACCTCCCGCCGCGAAAACCAGAAAACGGTGATGGTGGCCATATCCGATACCGGGCCGGGGATTGCCCCGGATGTGCTCAAGCACATCTTTGATCCATTTTTCACCACCAAGGGCAACGAGGAGAAAAAGGGCACCGGCCTGGGGCTCTCCATCACCTACGGGATCGTGCAGAAAATGGGAGGCAAAATCGAGGTGAGCAGCGAGATCGGAGTGGGCACCACCTTTATCATCACTTTTCCGGTTTACAGTGAAGGCAGCGAGGAAGAAAGCAATGACAGCGCATAGGATTCTGATTGTTGACGACGAGCTTGATTTCGGGACAACCCTGGCTGAGCGGTTGGAGCTGCGGGGCTATGCCGCCAAAGCGGTGAGCGGCGCCCAGGAGGCGATGGGGGCGCTCGCTGATAATTGGCGGCCGGATGTGGTCCTCCTCGACCTGATGATGCCGGGAGTGGACGGCCTCGCCACCCTGGACCTGATCAAGCAGCACGACCCTAAAATTCAGGTGATCATCCTCACCGGACACGGCTCCACCGAGAGCGGCATCCTCGGCATGCAGCGCGGCCTGTTCGATTACATCATGAAGCCGGTGGATATCGGCGAACTGATCGCCAGGATCAACGAGGCCGGCGCTCAATAAAGGGGATTGTCCTTGACCGCTAATGTTTTTTTGGTATGGTTTGGCTTGGGCGAGGCAGTCAGGTGAGATCCGTGGCGCACTGCCGCAGGGGTCATTTTTTTGCGCATTCTTTTCAGCCATCCTCTTCAACATGAGAGAGCCGATCATGAGTACATCCGATACTATCAGTATAGCCTCCGGCGCTGTTCTGGCGAGCCTGGTGTTGCCTGTGGCTGCATGTGCCGCCGGGGGCGGAGCCCATGCCGACATGGGGGTGTCCCTTCCTCTGTACAGTGTCCTGCCGTTTGCGGGCATGCTCCTGTCCATCGCGCTTTTTCCGCTGCTGGCGCCGAAGTTCTGGCATCATCATTTCGGCAAGGTTTCCGCCTTCTGGGCCGTGGTGCTGGTGGTTCCCCTCGTGCTGCAGTACCAGGGGGGCGCAGTGTATGAAATCCTCCATATCGTGCTGGCCGACTATGTTCCGTTCATCATTCTGCTCGGCTCTTTGTATACGGTGTCAGGCGGGATTCTGCTCAAGGGCACGCTCCGGGGCACTCCGGCGCTCAACACCGGAATTCTCGCCATCGGCACCATCCTGGCCTCCTGGATGGGAACCACCGGCGCGGCCATGCTCCTGATCCGTCCGCTTTTGAGGGCCAATGCGCACCGAAAGAACCGGACATTCATGGTCGTCTTTTTTATCTTCCTGGTCGCCAATGTGGGCGGCTCGCTCACCCCTCTCGGCGATCCTCCCCTGTTCCTGGGATTTCTGCGGGGCGTGCCTTTTTTCTGGACCTTTCATCTTCTTCCCCACATGCTGGTGGCGGCAGGCATCCTGCTGGCGCTCTATTATCTGCTGGACAGGCATTACTACCGCCGGGAAGGGATCACCGCCGCGCCTGACGACGGCGCCCAAGAGCCGATCCGCATCGAAGGTTCATACAACTTCATCTTTCTTGCCGGCATCGTCGGGGCGGTGCTGATGAGCGGCATGGCCAAATGGGGCGACATCTCGATACTCGGCATCCACCGCGGCGTGCAGGATGTGGTCCGGGACGGCTTGCTGGTCCTGATGGCGGGGCTGTCCATGGCGGTAACCCCCAGGCCCCTGCGGGAAGCGAACGCTTTCACCTGGTTTCCGATCCAGGAGGTCGCCATACTCTTTATCGGGATTTTTCTGACGATGATCCCGTGCCTCAAGATACTCCAGGCAGGATCGCAGGGCGAACTGGCTTTTCTCATCGCGGCGGTGCG
>PHAW01000218.1:0-2809 GCA_002841785.1 Deltaproteobacteria bacterium HGW-Deltaproteobacteria-3
GCTGTCAAGCATCTGCTGGAGCATGGCCACGGTCATTGGATCGATTTCCAGGGAGAAATCGGCAAGATCGGCGGCCAAACCGTCAAAGCTGTAATACTCAGGGGGAATTCCGGTATTTTTTTCCGGGATGACCTGCGCGCACCGCAAGTCCTGGCCCGGTTGCGCACCGGCCAAGGGTGAAGGAGGCGCCAAAAGCTCATGCTCCTGGCAGCCGGGATAGATGGCGAGAAACCCTGTATCAGTCAAAACCTTGGCGCTGCCCTGGAAGAGGCAATCTTCCCCGGCCGCAACCGTGACGGCAAGAAGCTCTCCCTGGGCCTCCTTCATCTGGCCGGCCAGGGCTCTGGCCCAGACCAGCCGGTATATCGTGTCCTCCGCCGGCCCCAGTTTCCCAGAAAGCTCCTCCGGACCAAGCGCAGGCTCCGTGGGAAGAATCGCTCCCCTGGTATTTTCCTGACTGATCTCCGGCCCCAGACAGGCCGCTCCCAGCCTTTTACCGGCCTGTTCCCGAATTTTGCCGAACAAGAGGCCGAAAGCTTCCTGCGCCATCATGGCCGGGGGCAAAAACGCCGTGATCAGCCCCAGCCTCCGGCCATCCACCTGCACCCCATAATACAGATTACGGATCGCGGTCATTACCGCCAGCGGCGAAAGCCCTCCCTGCACAACCCCATCCCGCAGGAGTTCCATAAAATGGTACGGCCCGGGAGGAGAGACCGCAAGAGGCGAGGCAACCACGTCCCGGACCTGAAACAGTTCCGCGTTAAACAGGGTGATGGCGGCATGGACTTCTTTTTCGTTGCGCAAAAAACCGTCATCCGTGATGCCGTATGCCTCTTTCAGGCTGAGAATACAATCCCCCGCCCCGCTGCTGATCTTGACCTTGACCTTCCATTTGGCGAGGGGAGTGTACATCCGGATCTCGGTTTCCCGTTCCGCCAGCAGAAAAAGAACCGTGAGGCTCGCATAGGTCAGCGGGAGGCCATTGGGGCCAGAACGGCTTCCCAGAAGGCGTTGCAGGTGCTTGGCCAGATAGGATTCGAACAGCATCTTGACTTGGGTCGCCGGACCTTTCTCTTCGCTTACAGGCTCCACCCGGCGAAAGGACTCCAGGAGCGCCTCTCCGGCAAGACCGGTCAAACCGAGCCGTTTCGGCTGCTTGCTGCCGGGGGCGACCGTACCCCAGTAGCCGCTGATCAGCCAGGCCCAGAATTCCCCCCGCCAGTCGCCATCGAGGGCAAGATATATCTCCTTCCCCTGGCAGGCCAGGAGTCTGTCCAAGAATACCTTTTCCTTGGCTTCCGGAACAAAATCAAAATGGGGCATTTCCCGGCGCAGATGGTCTTTGGGAGAGATATAGGACGCCTTCGCCGGAGCCGCCTGCACAAGGATAGTTTCCACTTCTCCGCCAAGCTGCTCTTCCAGGGTTTTCGCCTTGGCCGGGGACTCGACAATGACTACGGACTTCGCCATGCATTTCTCCCTTCGGGTTTTCCAGCGACAAAAGGGGAGTTACCCCCCAAAAAACAGTGGAGGAAATCCCTTTCCTTCACGAAAAATAGCATATAATCTGCAACGACTTTATACAATCAATTATGATGGTCTCGCAAGAAAGGCCACGGGGCACAAAATACAAGGCGGATAATCCCCCTTGCTGAAAGTGCGGCCTTTCTAGCAGGGTGTTGAAAAACTCGTTTTTCGATGCCCTGCTTGCGATCCAGGGATGGATCGCCAATTTCGACGAGTTCTAACTCGTTGAAATTGTTAGATCGGACAGAATTCACTTCTGGCCGATCGTGGCTGAAAAAAGCCAGGACGGCTTTTTTAAACATTCTCTAGGGTTGCGATTATACCCTGCGATTCCACCATTTTCTCTGACTGCAAACCCTTTTTCCGGAGCCTCCATGCCGTCCCTGATCACCCTGCAAGGCATCGATGAAACCTTGGCCAACCTGGAGTTGAAACAGGGAACCCTCAAGGCGGAACTGGCCAGGGTTATCCGGTCGTATTTCGTTGACGATCATTCCGTGCAGTCCATCACCAGCATCCCCACCGACGAAATCGTCCTCAAGATCTGGGGGCCTTGCCAGGCCGAGGAACTCAAGGCCAAAAAGAAAAATTTCAGCTCCCTCAAGTCCGCCCTCAACAAATCCCTCAAGGATCTCGACAAGGCGGGGAAAAATCAGGCCGGTATCATTCTGGGTCGGGACAATGTCTTTATTGTTTCCGAAGAGCGCAAGGATGACCTGCTCAAGCAGATGGGGCTTTCACCAAACTCGCCGCACCTGCTCCACGACATGTTCGCGGCCTTCAAAAAATTCTTTTCCGAGAACATCAAGGACCACAACACCCAGGAGATCAAGGATCTGCTGGCTGAATTTGAAGAAACACAAAAAAAAATACGCGAACTCTCCGGCCTTGCACCGGAGGCAATCCCCTCCACAAAAGCCATCGAGACTCCGAAACCAGAAGAGGAGAGCCCCCAGCACATCGGAGAAGAAAGCACCGGCGACACAGTCGAAACCATTGAACTGCTTGATGGAGATGAGCTGGAAGTCATTGAGGAGAGCGGCGAAACAGAGGTTCTCACCAAGGAGGAATTCGAAGAGGTCGAAGGCGATGGAGGTGACGAAATCGAACTCTTGGAAGAGGAGGTGGAAATCCTCGACGCCGACGCACTGGAGGAGGTGCTCGAGCAAGAAGCTCTCCAGGGCGCAGGAGGGGATGCGCAAGAAGCGGGTTTGACGGAGGAGCAACTCTCCGAAGAAATGGAGGTTCTCGACGAGACCGAGATCGAAGAGGTCGATGC
>PHAW01000218.1:2834-4403 GCA_002841785.1 Deltaproteobacteria bacterium HGW-Deltaproteobacteria-3
GCAGGAGGGGATGCGCAAGAAGCGGGTTTGACGGAGGAGCAACTCTCCGAAGAAATGGAGGTTCTCGACGAGACCGAGATCGAAGAGGTCGATGCCGAGCTGCCCCAAGAATCCGAACTCCCGGAAGAGGAGGTGGAGATCCTCGACGAAGAGGAGCTGGAGGAAGTCGAGGAATCAACGGAACCCATGGAGGAAAAGCCCCATCAGCCAACCCCTCTGGAGGTGCTCTCGAAATATATCGAGGCGGATGAAGCGGTGAACCAGCAGGACTTGCTCCGGGAAACCCAGGAGGAGTTTATCAATCAGATCCTGGAACGCTTCATGCCGAAATTCATCAAGATCCCGACCGGCTCCTATCTGGTGGGCAGCGCCAGCCCCAAAGGGCTGGAACGCCCCCTGCGCAAGGTCATGCTCCAGGAGTTCTATCTTGGCCAAGCGCCCGTAACCAACGACCTCTTCGACATGTTTGTCCGGGAAACAGGATACTCTACCGATGCGGAGGATGCGGGCTACGGGATTGTTTTCGAAGGCCGCTGCACCACCCGGACAGACCCGGAGACCGGCAGGGAAATCTTCAGCCTGACCAGGGGCACCCTTGCCCGGCATGTGAGCGGGGCAAACTGGCGCCATCCTGCCGGTCCGGGCAGCTCCCTGGAAGGCAGACACAACCACCCGGTGGTGCAGGTCAGCCACCACGATGCCATGGCCTTTGCCGCCTGGGCGGGAAAACGATTGCCCACGGAGGAGGAATGGGAAGCCGGGGCGCGCGGCGCCAGCGGTCAGCTTTTTCCCTGGGGCGACAACTGGCTGGCCGCTCTCGGCAATTTCGAGGCCGCCTGCCTCGGCGGCACAAGCCCGGTGGAGCATTTCGGACGCAAGGGCATGAGCCCCTTTGGCATCTATGATCTATTGGGCAACATTGCCGAATGGACCTCCTCCGTCCATGCCGGGCAGGCAGATTCGCCGGAGGGGCGATCAGCGGAAAAGATATACATCCTCAAGGGCGGTTCCTGGATAACCGGCGGAACCGTGACCGCAGCCTGGCGGCAGATCGAGCGGGGGAAATACTGGGCAAACACCATCGGCTTCCGCTGCGCGGTATAAAAAGAAGGAGCAAGGTCCAAGGTTTAAGGTGAAAGGTACAAGGAAAAGGTGATACTTTCTCCTTTCGCCTTTCGCCTTTCGCCTTTAGCCTTTCACCTTTCACCTAATATTTCATTAATCAGCTCCTCGCTCACTGCATCGGTGATGACAACCTTGCCGATCTCGATGGGCAACACGAAAAATGGCCGCCCGCCCACGGTTTTCTTGTCTGTTTTCAGGAATCCCTTGATGTGCTGCGGGGAGAATTCAGCCGGAATTTCCGTTGGCAGACCATAATCGGCGATGAGTTTGCAAACGGCATCAGCCTGATCCCGGGGAAAAATACCCTTGCCCACCGCCAGACGGCAGGCAGCCACCATGCCCAGGCCAACCGCCAGGCCGTGGGCCATGGCAAAGTTGGAAGCGGCCTCCACCGCATGCCCCAGGGTATGGCCGAAATTCAAGATGCGCCGCAGGTCGGCCTCA